>NZ_JBIWOA010000020.1:86826-208144 GCF_044767525.1 Streptomyces sp. NPDC101234
TCCGGCGCGGCCTCTTCCGCAGCCTCCGCGGCAACGGGGGTGACCACAGCCTCCTCCACGGCCTCGGCCGGGGCACCGACGGGCGCGGAAGCCCGGCGAGTGGCACGGCGACGCGTACGCGGAGCAGGCGCAGCCTCCTCGACGGTCTCGGCGACCTCGGCAGCCTCCGGCGCGGCCTCTTCCGCAGCCTCCGCGGCAACGGGGGTGACCACAGCCTCCTCCACGGCCTCGGCCGGGGCACCGACGGGCGCGGAAGCCCGACGGGTGGCACGGCGACGCGTACGCGGAGCGGGCGCAGCCTCCTCGGCAGACTCGGCGGCAACCGTGGCCTCGGCCGGCTCGGTGGCTGCGGCAGCGACGGCGGGCTCAGCCGTCTCCACGGCCCCGGCGGGCGCGGAGGCCCGGCGGGTGGCGCGACGACGCGTACGCGGAGCGGGTGCGGTCTCTTCGACAGCCTCGACGGTCTCGACCGTCTCGGCTGCTGCCGTTACCGGCTCTGCGGTCTCGGCGGCCGGTATGGCCGGCGCGGTGCTCTCGGCCACGGCCTCGGTGGGCGGTCCCGCGGGGCGGGACGCGGCACGGCGACGCCTGCGCGGCGGCAGGGTGTCGCTGGGGGTGTTCAGTTCGGAGCCCTCGGTGGGCTCGGTCGGTTCGAGCATGCGGGCGTTTCTCCCGTCAGGCTCCCGGGCGCCGCGCCTGGTCCGGCGTCGATCGGTCGAGCGATCGCCGGTGACGTCCGCGGCTCGCGCGGTGCGCGGTGCCGCCGTGTGGGGCGCGGGCGCCGCACAGGAGCTTTCTGTGTCCTGTCTCGCCGGTTCCGTACGCCTTGTCGCGGACGGCCTGGCGAAAGTCTTCTGGTCGGTGCGCTGCCCGACCCAGGTGGCTCCCGAGTACGAGGGCGGCGCTTCGACGTCCGTCCTTCGCGGTACCTTCCTTACGCCGACGCCGTCGCGGCGGCAGCGGGTTCGGCCTTGGAAAGGGCCTGAGCTGCCTCGCGGTCGGGCGCGAGCGGGTCGGTCACCGTGCCGGTCTCTTCATCGAACAGCCCCTGCGCCAGCCTGGTCACCGCTGCGGGGACCGGCGGCGCCAGGTCGGCCACGGCGCGGAGACCGGACAGGACGTCGTCGGGTCGTACGGCAGGCGTCACGTGCCGAACAACCAGCCGCAGTATCGCACAGGGCTGGTCGGTCGGCCTATCAGCCGTTTCACTCTGTGTTTCAAGTTGCACGACCGCGGGGCGGGCGTCGAAGGTGCGGACGCCGTTCTTGGTGGTGCGCCGGACCTCGACGGACTCGGCGGTGTTGAACGCGGCGACGGCCTGTTCGGCCTCCGCAGGGTCCACGCCGGGCAGCCACAGCTCCCACACGGAGGCGGTGAGCCGGTCGGCCAGTCCGGACGTGCGTGCCTCGACCGCGTCGACGATGTCGAGCCCGGTGGGCAGGGACTCGTCGAGGAGTGCGCGCAGCCGCTCCGGGTCGCGGTGTGCGGCGAGCGCGATCTCCAGGTACTCGGCCTCGCTGCCCGTGCCGGTGGGTGCGGCATTGGCGTACGACACCTTCGGGTGCGGTGTGAACCCCGCCGAGTAGGCCATGGGCACCTCGGCGCGGCGCAGCGCACGCTCGAAGGCGCGCTGGAAGTCACGGTGGCTGGTGAACCGGAGGCGGCCGCGCTTGGTGTAGCGCAGTCGGATGCGCTGCACCGCGGGTGCGGGCGGCGGGCCTTCGGGCTGTCGCTTGCCCAGTGTCGTCAGTCCTTCGTGGTTCTCGTGCGAGGGCCGTACCGCTGTCGGCCGTACGGCTGTGTACTGCTATCCATCAAGAGTACGTGTGCCGCGGCCCCTGGGTTCCCGGCGGTCCACGGGCGCGGGCCGGCTCGGCTCGCCGAAGAGGGCGCGGCGCAGGTCGGCGCGGGCCTGGCGTACGGCGCGGCCGATCGCGCGTGCGGCCTCGGCCGCCGGGCGCAGTACGAGGTCGCGCACGACGTGTCCGACCGGGGTGAGGACGGTCCGGTACACCCAGCGCGCGG
This sequence comes from Streptomyces sp. NPDC101234, assembly GCF_044767525.1. Taxonomy (NCBI): domain Bacteria; kingdom Bacillati; phylum Actinomycetota; class Actinomycetes; order Kitasatosporales; family Streptomycetaceae; genus Streptomyces; species Streptomyces sp. NPDC101234. The sequence continues at coordinate 88,852 of NZ_JBIWOA010000020.1, forward strand.
GCTCCCGGAAGATCCACCGGAAGAGGGTCCCGAGAACCCGTCCGGCGGCCCGTACGACGTACCCGGCGGCCCGCCAGGCGTGGCCGAGGGCCTCCCCGATCTCCTTGAGGACGATGCCGAGAACGCGACCGGCCGGGGCGAGGATCCAGCGCCACAGGGCGAGGGCGGGCAGGACGAGGAGTACGCGCGCGGTCCAGTACAGGGCGGCGCCGAGCATGTCGAGCGCCCGAGCAACGCCCTTCGCGAGGGGGGTGAGGAGCCATACGAGCGCATGGCCGATCGGAGTGAGCACGCGCGTGTACAGCCACCCGAGAGCGTGGCCTGTCGAGATGAGCACGCGCGTGCAGAGCCACGCGAGGGCGTGGCCGATCGGGGTGAGCACGCGCGCGTAGAGCCACGCGAGGGCGTGACCGAGGGGGGTGAGCAGGTGGCGGTACAGCCAGATCAGGGGGACCACGAGGAGCAGGTACAGGATCCGGCCGATCGCGCGTACCACCGGGGCGAGGACGTATCGCCCCAGAAACCGCGCGACGGCGGCGAGCACGTCCCAGAGCACGCGTACCGGCAGCACCACCAGGAACACGAAGACGCGCACGGGGATTCTGATCGCCACGACGAGGCACCCTTCGGGGTGCTGTGTCTGCGGCTGCCGCTGTGGCTGCTGTGGCTGTTTCTGCATGTCCATGGCCGAATAGACGCTATCGCGGGCCGCGCGGATGCGAACCGCCCCCCTTGATCACCGAATGGCAGCGACACGGTAACGGTTGACCCGCACACGCCAATATGAATGGAACCGGCCATGTCGGCTTGATTTGCTGGGGGCCGAATCAAGCCTTGATCCCCGGGGGGACGAGTAATGAACTGGTACGTGGATGTACTGAAGAAGTACGCGGTGTTCAGCGGCCGCGCGCGTCGGCAGGAATTTTGGATGTTCTACCTGTTCAACCTGATCGCCGTCATTGTGCTGGCGCTCGTCGGACGGGCCATCGGATTCCCCGCCCTCAGCGCGGTCTACATCCTCGCGGTACTGCTGCCCTACCTCGGTGTCACGGTCCGCCGGCTGCACGACACCGGCCGCTCCGGCTGGGCGATCCTGGTCGGCATCATCCCGCTGGTCGGCTGGATCTTCTTGCTCGTCTGGCTTGCCTCCGACGGCAAGCCGGAGGAGAACCAGTACGGCGTCAACCCGAAGTACGCGGCCGCCGTCTGATCCCGCATCACCCCGAAGGCCCGCCGGATGCGTCCGGCGGGCCTTCGGTCTGTTTCCCGTTTCCCGTTTCCTGTTTCCGCCTATGCGGCGGAGGACGAGCCCCTGTTGCGTTCGGCCTGGAGGTGCAGGACCAGGAAGAGGACGCGGAGTACGTCGTCGGGAAGGGCCGTCCAGCCTTCGGGGAGGACGACACGGCGGGGGCGGCCGCCCAGGAGGCCGTACGAGACCCCGATCGGGCCGATCGCACTCACCCGGCCGCTGAGCCTGGGGTGTTCCACGGGGTAGGGCCCGATGCGGCGTGGAATCCCGGCCCAGGCGGTGCAGTCGACGTCCCAGGTACCGAACGTTCTCGGGACACTGCCCAGGCGGCCATAGGTGATCTCGGTGTCGCCGATCCACCGCAGCCGGCTCCCGAGCAGGTCGTACTCCAGCGAAAGCGATCCGAGCGCCCGGGGCCTGCCGCCCCAGCCGCCGTAGGTGAGCTGGACGTCCCCGATGGAGCGGAGCCGGCCGCCCAGCAGGTCGTAGCCCAGTTCCAGTTCCAGTCCCATGTCCGCCGACTCCCCCGCCGCTCGCACGCCTTCGGTCTCCCCGATTGTGCGGCCGGTCCGGCCCGCCTTCCATGGCGGTCGTGTCACGGTTTCCCTGCCGCCGGGAAGATCCGGTCCAGGTGGTGCTCCAGAACGGCGACGGCGGATTCCGGGCTGCGCTGGCCGGCGAGGACGCTGCTGCCGAGGCCCGCGGACATGGCGAGGAGGCCGACCGCCTCCAGCTCCGGGTCGACGCCGGGGTGGGTGAGGCCCGACTCCCGGGCCTGCCGGAGGAGTCCGGCCAGCGTGCGTTCGGCGGCGTCGGGATCCTTGAGGAAGGGCTGGGCGGCCAGGGCCGGGTCGGTCACGGCCAGCAATGCGTACGAGGTGTACAGCAGGTGGAAGGTGCGGCTCTCCGCGTCGGTCGGCAGCGCCGCCAGGAGCAGGGCCTCGACCAGCGCGCGCGGCGGCGGGGCCGCCCCGGCGTCCCGGACCAGGGTGGCGACCCGCTCCCCGAACCGCTCGGTCAGCCGCTGCAGCCCGTACAGCAGCAGCTTCTCCTTGGTCTCGAAGTAGTACTGCACCAGTCGCAGCGACACCCCGGCCTCCGCGGCCACGTCCCGCATCCCGACGGCGTGCAGCCCGCGCCGCTCCGCGACCCGGACGAGCGCCTCGCCGATCTCCGCACGCCGCTCCGCGTGGTCCACACGCTTGGGCATCGGCCGTTCCTTTCGTCCGCGTTCCGCTCCAGGCGAACTTGATGATACGGCCGTACCCGATACGGCTGTACCACCATCATGGTACGGTCGTATCACGAAAAGCCGAAGCCCGATCCCCGGAGGTGGCCGTGACCCAGACCGCTGTCCGCACCCAGCCAGACGTCGGCCGTTATGTGAGCGACGCCCTGCGCGACCGCTACTTCGAGGCCTGTGACGCGCTGTACGCGATGGGCGCGCCCGCGACAGGCGAGACCGATGTGGAGACCTCCTTCGGCATCACGCACGTCTACCGCTACGACCCGGTGGACCCGGCCGCCGCCGCCCGCATCCCCGTGGTCCTCGTCCATGGCTCGGGCTCCTGCTCGGCCATGTGGTATCCGAACACCCGCGGCCTCGCCGACGAGCGCCCCGTCTACGCGATCGACACCCTGGGCGACCCCGGCCGCAGCATCCAGCACACCTCGATCCACCAGCCCGAACGGGCCGCGCAGTGGCTCGACGAGACCCTCGCCGGCCTCGGCCTCGACCGGGTGCACCTGGTGGGTTCCTCCTACGGTGGCTGGCTCGTGCTCAACGCGGCACACCGCAGGCCCGAGCGGCTGGCCTCGGTCACCCTGCTCGACCCGGGCGGTCTGGAGAAGGTCGGGCTGCGGTTCTACACCTGGATCTGGGTCAGCCTGTTCGCGACGTTCGCGCCCAAGGCGCTGCGGCCACGCCTCGCGGCCTGGCTGGAGCAGCCGGTGCTCGTCGTACCGGAGCTGCGCAGGATGATCCACCTGGCCGTGCGCTCGTACCGCATCCGCCGGCCGGCCCCGCTCCCCCTGTCCGAGGCCGAGCTGTCCACCGTCCGCACCCCGCTCTACCTGGTCCTCGGCAAGCGCGGCCTGCTCCTGCACCCGCGGCGCCAGGTCGAGCGTGTGCCCCGGCTGATACCGGGCGCGCGGGCCGAGATCGTCGCCGCCAGCGGGCACACCCCGCAGATCGATCACCCGAACGAGGTCAACCGCCGCATGCTCGCCTTCATGGACTCGGTCGGCTGACAGGCCTCACTTCCTGTGGCCGGGGGCGGGAGCGGGAGCGGCAGCCAAGCGGTCCTCCGGGAGGCGTGCCGCGCCCGGGGACGGGCACGGGCGTTCCTTGGCGTCCCGCGCTCGTCCCCGGGCGTCCCGCGCTCGCCACGGGCGTCCCGCCCGTCCCGCTCGTCCTCACCCGCGCCGGGTGAAGCGGCCCGGTGCGGACCGGGCGCAGCGTGGGCATGGCCGGAATCCGGCCTCGGCAGTCGCGTCGAAGGGGCGGCCATGAGCTCGCAGATCTACCTGGCATACGACTACCCGCTGCTCAGCGCGTTCTGGACCATCCTCTGGATCGGCCTGTGGTTCCTCTGGTTCTTCCTGTTGTTCAGGGTCGTCTTCGACATCTTCCGGGACGAGAACCTGAGCGGCTGGGGCAAGGCCGGCTGGACCCTCTTCGTCCTCGTGGTGCCCTTCCTGGGCGTCCTGGTCTATCTGATCGCCCGGGGCAAGGACATGGCCCGGCGTGAAGTGGCGCAGGCGCAGGCACGGCGCCGGGAACTGGACGCCTATGTCCGCGAGACCGCGGCCGGCGACCGGCCCGGCAAGGCCGACGAACTCGCCAGGCTCGCCGCGCTGCGTGCGCACGGCGACATCACGGAGGAGGAGTTCACCCGCGCGAAGCAACTGGTCCTGAGCGGCGACCGTGGCGGCTCCTGACCGTCTCACGGTCGTCTCGTGGGCGCGCCTCGCCCTGCTCGCCCTGCTCGGCAGCGTGCTGGTCCTGCTGGTCAGCGCCGGGCTGAGAAGCCTGCTGTGGATGCTGGTCGCCATGGCGGGAGTGGCCGTGGCGGCCGTCGGCACATGGTGGGCGCTCGCGCACTCCGGATGGCTGCGGGTCACCGGGGCCCTGCTGGCACCGGCGGCACTCGTCGCGGTCCTGGCGTTGTTCGCCACGCACGGCGTGCTGGCACCCGCTCTGCTGTCCCTGGCCCTGTGGCTGCTGGCGCTGGCGGCCGCGCGGATCTCGACGACCCCTGCCCGGCGCTCCGGTCGGGGCAACGAGCCCGTTCCGGTGCCTGCGGCGCAACGGCCCTGGGCGGTGATGAACCCGCGCTCCGGCGGCGGCAAGGTGGAGCGCTTCCGGCTGGCCGAGAGGGCGCGGGCGGCCGGCGTTCGAGTCGTCGTGCTGGATCCGGACCACCACCAGGACGTGGCGGAGCTGGCCCGGCGTGCGCTCGCGGACGGGGCCGACCTGCTCGCGGTGGCCGGCGGGGACGGTACCCAGGCGCTGGTCGCAGAGGTCGCGGCCGGGCACGACGTGCCGTTCGTGGTGATCCCGGCGGGGACCCGCAACCACTTCGCGCTGGACCTGGGGCTCGACCGCGACGACCCGGCCGCCGGGCTGGAGGCGTTCACCGACGCCGTCGAGTTCCGTGTCGACCTGGGGTTCGCGGCGGGCCGGGTGTTCGTCAACAACGCGTCGTTCGGGACGTACGCGGCCGTGGTCGGCGATCCCGCCTACCGGGACGCGAAACTGCGCACCACCCTGCAGGCGCTGCCCGGCCTGCTCACCGGTCCGAACGCACCCCGGCTGCGGATGCGCGCCGGTCGCCGGCACGCCGAGGGCCTCCAGGCGGTACTCGTCAGCAACAACCCCTACCGGGCCGTGATCGACCCGGCCGCTCCCGGACTGCGGGAGAGCCTGGACTCCGGGCGGCTCGGAGTGCTGGGCCTGCGCGTCGAGAACTCGGCGCAGGCGGCTCTGGCGCTGACCGGTGACCGGAGATCCACGGCAGTGACCCGGCTGACGGCCCGCGAGGTCGTGGTCGACGCGGACCCTGGAGCCGACGCCGACCCGCCGGCCGACCTGAGCACCGGCACCGGCACCGGCACCGGCACCGGCACCGGCACCGGCACCGAGACAGGTTCGGGCGGGGGCAAGGACATCGCGGCCGTGCCGACCGTCTCGACCGTCCCGGCCGGCATCGACGGCGAGTCCGTCCTGCTGCCCGCGCCGGTGGTCTGCCGGGTGGTCCCCGGCGCGCTACGGGTCCGTGTCCCCCGGCACCGGCCGGGCACCCCGCCGAACCGGCCCCGGGCCGACTGGCGGAGGGTGACCCGTCTGGCGCTGACGCCCCTGTGGCGGCGCACCGGGCGGACACCGGCCGACCGCTGAGGGCCGCGCCGCGGACGGCGGCGCCCGGCCCTTCGACGCCCTCACGACTCGGCGGTCGCGTCAAGGCAAGGTGCGGGCCGGCTGCTGTCCGGGTGCGGGGCCTGACCCGACCTGACCCGGCCTGACCCGGCCTGACCCGGCCTGACCCGGCCTGACCCGGCCTGACCCGGCCTGACCCGGCCGTCCGGCGTGCGCCGGTCCGGCCGCGGAACGCGGTGAGGTGGGTACGACGACACGGCGCGGACTCCGGGAACGGATGGGCGAGCCGCCGCCTCAGCGCTGCGAGGTGACCGCTCGTCATGGGCCGCCGTCCCGCCGCCCTGAGGGCCGCCCCAGGCGTGTCACGTCCGTGCGACAGGCCTGCCGTTCCAGCGGGCGAGGAACTTGCCGAGCTCCCACAGCGCCAGCAGCGCGAGTGCCGGGAGGAGCGTCCAGGCGAACTGGGCCAGGTTCAGTTCGGTCGTCCCGAGCAGCCGGCGGAAGGCATCCATCTGGGTGACCAGGACCGCGAGGACGAACTCGATCAGCATGGCCCGGTTCATCTGCTTGCTGTCGAAGCTGGCGGTGGTGAGGACGGTGTCCCGTTCGCTGCGGCACTCCAGGGCGGCCACGATCAGGCAGAGCGCGAACGACGTGAACGCCATCGACTGGCCGATCGCGACACTGCCGTAGCGGGAGGTGCCGAGTTCGATCAGGCAGAGCAGGCCGATGGTGATCACCAGGCCGGACAGTCCGACGGTGAGCATCACGCCCCGGGTGAGCACATGCGCGCCGCGCGGTCGCGGCCGGCGGGCCATCAGGCCGGGGCTCTGCCGGTCGAAGCCGAGGGCAAAGCCGAACGCCGCGTTGACGAAGAAGTGGATCCACAGCACCTGCGCCGGGGTGAACGGCTCTCCGGCGGCGATGTCGAACAGGGTCGCGCCGAGGAACGTCAGCACGAACACCACGAGCAGGACGAGCACGAACCGGATGTACTTGGTGAGGTTGTCGTAGATCTTGCGGCCCTGCTCGACGGCGAAGACGATCGTGGCGAAGTTGTCGTCGGCGAGCACCATACGGCCGGCGTTCTTGGCGACCTCGGTGCCGGAGCCCATGGCGATACCGACGTCGGCCGCCTTGATGGCGGGGGCGTCGTTGACGCCGTCGCCGGTCATGGCCACCACACGGCCCTTCTTCTTCAGGGTCTCGGCGAGCAGCACCTTGTGCTCGGGCGCGACCCGGCCGACGACACCGATGCCGTCGATCCTGGCCAGCCGTTCGCTCTCCGGGAGGGCGGCGAAGTCCGCGCCGAGCATGGCCTCGCCCTCGATGCCGAGCTGCCGGGCGATGGCGGCGCCGGTGACGACGTCGTCGCCGGTGACCATGCGGACCCTGATGTGCGCGGCCTGCGCGTCGGCGACGGCGGCCTTCGACTCGGCGCGGGGCGGGTCGACCATCCCGACCAGGCTGGTCATCTGCAGGTCGGTGACGTAGCCGAGCAGGTCGCCGTCCGGGTCGAAGCCGGCCGGGTCGAGGTCGCGGCGGGCGGCGGCCATCACCCTGAGGCCCTCGCCGCCCATCCGCTCGACGTGCTCCTGCGCCCGCTGCCGTAGAGCGTCGTCCCAGGGGACGGACTCGCCCTGCCGCAGTGCGGTGGCGGCGCGGGCCATCATGGCGGGCGCCGCACCCTTCACAAAGCAGCGCACGACCGGGCGGCCGTCGGCGTCGGTGGCCCGGTTGAAGGTGGCCATCAGCTTGTAGGACGGGTCGAAGGGCAGTACGGCCAGCCGGGGCAGCCGTTCCCGGGTGGTGTCGACGTCCAGGCCGGCCTTGTGGCCGAGGACCAGCAGGGCGCCCTCCGTGGGGTCACCGACGACCTTGCCGTCCACCAGCCGGGCGTCGTTGGCGACCAGGTAGGGCAGGATCGCGTCCGTCATGTCGGGGGCGCTGCCGACGGGATGCCGGATCCTGCCCTCCAGGCTGTAGCCGGTACCGGAGACGGTGTAGCGGTCACCGGGGTCGATGACCTCGACCGCGGTCATCTGGTTCATGGTGAGCGTGCCGGTCTTGTCGGAGTTGATCGCCGAGGTGAACCCCAGCGCCTCCACCGACGGCAGGTCCTTCACGATCGCCCGGCGCCGGGACAGGTCGACGGCGCCGATGGACAGGATCGTCTGGGACACGGTCGGCAGGGCCTCCGGGATGGCGGCGATCGCCAGCGAGACGGCGCTGACGAACAGCGCGTCCCACGCCGTACCGCGGCTGCGGCCGAGCACGAACATCAGGATCATCGTCACCCCGGCCGTCGCCGTGATCCACAGGGTGAGCCGGTCCATCTCCCGGGTCAGCGGCGAGGCCTCCCGCGGGGTGCTCGACAACATGCCCGAGATACGGCCGAGTTCGGTGTCCGCACCGGTGGCCGTGACGACGACGGTGCCGCTGCCGTGGGTGACGGGGGTGTTCATGAACGCCATGTTGTGGCGTTCGCCGGGCGGCAGGCCGGCGTCGGTGAGGGGGCCCGACTCCTTCGCCGCCGGCACGCTCTCGCCGGTCAGCGCCGACTCGTCTATCTGCAGGGCGTTCGCCAGGACGATACGGCCGTCCGCCGGCACCTCGTCGCCCGCCGCGAGCAGCACCACGTCGCCCGGGACGACCTGCTCGGCCGGGATCTGCGACTCCGTCCCGTCCCTGCGCACCCGGGCGGTCGCCTTCATCATCGACTTCAGCGCGTTCATGGCGCTGTCCGCCTTGCCCTCCTGGCGCATCCCGGCGACCGCGTTGACCACGGTCAGGACGAGCAGCAGGACCCCGGTGCTCCACTCCTTGATGACGAGCGAGACGACGGCGGCGCCCACCAGGACCAGCTGCATGTAGCTGCGGTACTGGGCGAGGTAGCGGCGCCAGCCGGGCAGCGGCTTCTCCTCGGGCAGCGCGTTCGGGCCGTGCGTACGCAGCAGTTCCGCGGCGCGTGCGGTGGACAGTCCGGCGGCCGGGTCCACCTCGAACGCCGCGGCCACCTCCTCCGGCGGCCGCGTGTACCACGTCCGGCCGTCGGCCGCCCGGTCCCGATCCCGGTCCCGGTCCCGGTCCTGCGAGGCGTCTGTCTGCGCGGTCATGAAGGTGCCTCCGATCCCGGCCCCCGCCCCTCACACCCCCTCGGTCAGCTGTGCTTGCGGTGCTTCTTCTGCCGTTTCCCCTGCCGCTCCTTCGCCCCTGGTGGGGCCGCCGCCCGTCCGGCCTCGGCCGCGTAGGGGTCCGGAGCCGCCCCTTCGGGGGCCTCCGCCTCCAACTCCCGCCTGACCTCGGCCAGCTCGCTGCGGGTCGCGTCGCTGACCTGCGGATACCGGGGGTCGATATCGATGAGGGTGTGCGCCAGCACGGCGGCCGCGCACACCCGCGCGAACCACTTGTGGTCGGCGGGGATGACGTACCAGGGCGCCCATTCCGTACTGGTGGCGGAGAGCATCTGCGAGAACGCCCGCTGGTAGTCGTCCCAGTAGGCCCGTTCACGCACGTCGGCCGACGAGAACTTCCAGTTCCGCTCCGGGACGTCGATGCGCTTGAGGAAACGGATGCGCTGTTCTTCCTTCGACAGGTTCAGAAACAGTTTTACGATCCTGAAGCCGTTGTCGCTCAGATAGTGCTCCCAGTCGTTGATCTCCCGGTAGCGCCGCTCCCACACGTCCGGGCCGCGTGCCGAGTCGGGCAGTTTCTGGCGGCGCAGGTTCTCCGGATGGACCCGGACCACGAGCACTTCCTCGTAGTGGGAGCGGTTGAAGATGCCGATCTCTCCACGCCGGGGCAGCTCGCGGGTGTAGCGCCACAGGTAGTCGTGGTCGAGTTCCTCGCTGGAGGGCACCTTGAAGCCGGAGACGCGCACACCCTGCGGATTCACGCCGCTCATGACATGGCGGATGGTGCCGTCCTTGCCGCCGGCGTCCAGGGCCTGCAGGCACAGCAGCACCCCGTAGGTGTCCTGAGCGGCCAGCCGCCGCTGGTAGTCGGCGAGGAGTTCGATGCCGTTGCGGAGCAGTTCGACGCCTTCCTTCTTCTTGCTGATGCCGGCCTTGTAACCGGGGTCGAAGTCCTTGGCCAGCCGGACCTTGCTCCCGGGCTCGACCCGCAGAGGCCCGATGAACTCCGCTATGCGCTCGGCTCTCTCGTCGCCCATCGCCCGCTCGCCCTTCCGCTCGCCCTTCCGTTCACCCGTCCATCGGCCCGCACCCACCGCACCACCACGCCATCGCGCCACCACGCCAGCACGCCACCGCTCCGGAGGCCGACAGTCTCTCTCCGGCAGCATCCGGCCGGGCGGCGAAGCGTGCCTCACCCTTGCCGGGTGGTTCCGGCGCCCAGGGGACGGCCGCCTCGTGCGTCCCGGTACGGCCCGGGACCGGACGGAAGGGGACTCATAGGTGAACTCCCGCGGGATCTCCGGCCGTGAGCTGAGCCGGGCGGGACGGGCCGGCCGCTCCGGCCACCGGCGGCGACATATCGCTCAGGGGCCGTCTGCCGGGCGGCCCGCGTCCGTCGCCCGGCGGGCCGACGCCGCCGCCCGGTCGGCACGGGCCGGCAGCCGGGCCCTGCTGTGGGGCCACCACAGCAGGTCGCCGAGGAAGAGCGCGACCACCAGCCATGAGGCGACGGTCTCGCCGATGGAGCCGATGGAGCCGGTCAGGGTGTCATGGACGGCGAGAGCGGCCGCGAAGACGGTGACGGAGACGACGACCCAGCGGCGCTGCCGGTCCTCTTCGGCGGCCCGGTGCGGAGCGCCGGCGTACTCGACGACCGCGGGCACCAGCCGGGGATCGGCTACGGTCCCGCCACCGCGGGCGGCATGTACGACAGCCGCGCGGTCGGCGCCCTTCATGTCCCTGGCCGCGGGCCGGAGCCGGTCCATCCGGCGGGCCACCCGGATCCCGTAGTACACGCCCAGCACCACGAAGACCACCACGGCGCCCGCCCACGCCGCCGACTCCACGAGAACGAAGGCCCCGAAGAGGACACCGGCGCCGAGGCCCGCACCGGCGGCCCGGCCCACCGGCCCCCAGCGCCACAGCCGGCCCGGAACGAGGACCATCCGACCACGGTGGCCATCGCCCGCCCCGGAATCAACCACCGAACCGGCACGTCACCCCCGGCACCCGCACACGGCGCACCACCCACTACAGCGTCGTACGCCCTCGTACGCCCCCGTACGCCCCCGGGCTCCCCCGCTCCCCCGCGCTCACCTGTGCCCCAGGTACTCCCCGGTGTCAGGCGGAGGCGTCGCCGCCGCCACGCCGCGGCAGCACACCGGCCGCGACGAGCGAGTCGTATATCCGCTGCTGTTCCTCGTCGAGCCCGGAGTAGAGCATGTCGTACGCCTCCTCCTCGCCCCGCACCATCTCGACGGGGTCCCAGTCGGCACCGAGCGCCTCCATGACATGGGCACGGCGGGTCATTTCGTGCCCGGTGAGATCGACGACGAAGTCGGCCGGCTCGGCGGGAAGGGCGGCATCAGAAGTGGACATATGACCGAATTTAGGCATGTGCCGCGGCCACGACAAGGGTCCGTGGGGCACATCACAGCAGGTCACCGACGCGCACGGCCGGCCGGAGCCGAGCACGCCGGATCATGCACGGCAACTGACGGGCGCGCGCGTGGCGTTGCCCCGGCGCCGGTCCCGAACCGACCGCGTGTCCTGCGCAGTTGACGCTCGGGGTGCGGCTCGGCACGGTCGAGCGGATAATCGAAGCAGACACGGTTTTCGCCTCCTCAGTCATGCCTCCGACCTGGCGGTACGGCACAGACGGCGGAACCGCTCGCCACACGGCTCGGCCTGCATGTCTGACGGCGCTTCGCCCGCGCGCAGGAGCCGCCCCCGGTGATCAACGCCTGTGACGCGCCGCCGCCGTGACGGCGCGGGGCCGGTCGAACGGGCCCGGTTGTTCCGGAACGCGAAGAAACCACCCGCGCGAAGAACAACCCACGCGAAGAACAACCCACGTAAGAACACCGGACGAGCAGGGCTGTTTTCCGGCACCGCTCCTCTTGCACCGCTCCTCTTGCACTCGAGGTAATTCCCATGACCAGGACCTGCCGCCCCAACTGCATCGTTCCACCGCACCTTCTCGAAAAGCTCCTGCGAAGTGACGACGCCGAAGTGCACAAGGCCGCCCTGGCCACCTTGCTGACCACCGCTTCCTTGCGCGGCGAGCGAACGATCCGGGCGTCCTTCGCCGGTATCGCCACCCCCGGCAATGGCCGGCGGACCGTCTTCGACTGCCAGAACGGCAGGCTGCTGCCCCTCGCCACGCTGATCCGGACGGAGGACGGAGCGCCGTCCACGGACGATTCCGTCAACCGGGCGTTCGACGGGCTGGGTACGACGCGCGATTTCTACCGCGATGTGTTCAACCGCAGTTCGATCGACGACCAGGGAATGCGACTGGACGGGTACGTGCATTTCAGCACGCATTACAACAACGCGTTCTGGGACGGGCAGCAGATGGTGTTCGGTGACGGGGACGGAAGGATCTTCACCGACTTCACCGGATCTCTCACCGTCATCGCCCACGAGTTGACGCACGGAGTCACCGAGAACACCGCGGCCCTCGCGTACCACAACCAGTCCGGGGCGCTGAACGAGTCGGTGTCCGATGTCTTCGGGTCTCTGGTCAAGCAGTGGTCGCTGAAGCAGTCGGCCGACGAGGCGGACTGGATGATCGGGTCCGAGGTCTTCACACCGGGCATCGAAGGCGACGCCCTGCGCTCGATGCGGGACCCGGGCCACGCGTACGACAACGCCCTGCTCGGCAAGGATCCCCAGCCCGACCACATGAGCAAGTACGTCAACCTGCCCGACACCGAGAACGGCGACTTCGGCGGGGTGCACATCAACTCCGGTATTCCGAACAAGGCGTTCTACCTGGTGGCGACCGGCATCGGCGGATTCGCGTTCGAGGCCGCCGGACTCATCTGGTACGAGTCGCTGAAGGCGTCCAGCCCGGACACCCAGTTCCAGGACTTCGCGGACACCACCTACCAGAAGGCCGGGGAACTGTACGGGGCGGGCAGCGCCGAACAGTTGGCCGTGCTGACGGCCTGGCAGGACGTGGGCATCCAGATCAGCGGGGTCCCGACCGCGGTCGCCCGGGCCCGCAGCCTCGGGGGCACCCGCGACGGCGTGGCCGGCCGGGAGGACGGCCTGGCGGCCCTGAGCAGGCAGATCGGCGCCCTGGCCGCCCAGGTGACGGGCCTGTCCAACGAGGTGAACGCGCTGAAGGCGAGCAGGTGACCGACCGCCGGCGGGTGACGCGGACGGTCCGACGACGATGAAGGTGACCCTGGCGACGCACGGCGGGCAGGCGGCGGGAATCAACCTCCGCCTCCCGCCCAGGGTGCTGGACACCGACGCCCTGCCCGAGGACGCCGCGGCGGAGTTCAGCCGCCTGGTGACGGCGGTCCTCCCGGAAGCCGGGAGGGAACGGCCGCCGGACCGGGCCCCGGACGCCATGAGCTACACGATCACGGTGGAGGACGGCGGCCGTACGACCGTACTCACAAGGTCGGACACCGACATGTCCCCGGCCTTCGCGGCCCTCCTCGGCCGGCTGGAGCACCACTTCGCGCAGCGCGACGAACGCATGTGAACCCGCCCGCGCACGGCGTCAACACCGTCGTTTTCCCGGCAACACCGTCGTCTTTGCAGGAAGTTCGGACCTCGGATTTCGCGCCTCGGCGGAATACGCCTTCGGTCCGGGGCTGTTGAACGCGCCGACACGATCGATGTGCGTGGCCTGGCGAGGAGGCGCGGTGAGCACGCGATGAGGGCGGTGCGGTTCCACGAGTACGGCGGGATCGACGTACTGCGGGTGGAGGAGGTGGCGCGGCCGGTGCCCGGCCCCGGGCAGCTGCTGGTCGAGGTGCGTGCCGCCGGTGTGCAGCCCGGCGAGGTGATGATCCGTGAGGGCGCGCGGCACGGCCGCTGGCCGGCGACGTTCCCCTCCGGGCAGGGCAGTGACGTGGCCGGTGTCGTGGCGGAGACGGGCCCCGAGGTGCGTGGCTTCGCGGTGGGCGACGAGGTCCTGGGCTTCACCCACGACAGGGCGAGCCATGCGGAGTTCGTCGTGGTCGACGACGTGAACGTGGTCACCCGTCCCCAGGGGCTGTCCTGGGACGTTGCCGGGTCGTTGTACGTGGCCGGTACGACCGCCTACGCCTGCGTGTTCGCGGTGGATCCCGGCCCGGCCGACACGGTCGTGGTGTCCGGTGCGGCGGGCGGCGTCGGCTCGCTCGCCGTGCAGCTCGCGCGGCGGCGCGGCGCCACGGTGATCGGGCTGGCGAGCGAGCGGAACCATGCCTGGCTGAAGGACCGCGGTGTTCTCCCGGTCGAGTACGGGCAGGGCGCGGCCGAGCGGATCCGGCAGGCCGCCGGCGGGAGCGTGGACGCGTTCGTCGACACGTTCGGCGACGGCTATGTGGAGCTGGCGGTGGAGTTGGGCGTACGGCCCGAGCGGATCAACACGATCCGCGACTGGCAGGCCGCGGCGAAGGTCGGCGCGCGGACGTACGGAGAGGGCTCGGCGGCGTGCGCGGTCGTCGTCGGTGAACTGGCCCGGCTCGCCGCGCGTGGCGAGCTGGAGGTGCCGATCGCCCGCACCTACCCGCTGGAGCGGGTACGGGACGCGTTCCGGGAACTGGAACGCGGGCACACCCACGGCAAGATCGTGCTCCGCCCGTAGCCGGTGAGCCGTTGCTCGTAGACTCCTGGCGTGGCATTCATGAGCACCCCGCACTGCTGCTTCCTGTGACCGGAGGCCGTTGAGGGCGAGGCCGGCCGGCGTCGCCCTCCTCGGTGTGCCCGCCGCGTGAACCGTCTTTCCGGCACCGCCCCTTCCCTCCTGAAGCAGTGGCCCACCGGACGCGCCCGCGGGCACGGCCCCGTCCGTTCACCTCTGCCAGGAGTGCCAAGTGCCCGCATTGCTTCCCCCTGCCCTCGAACTCTCCCTCGACCTGCTGCGCTGCCCGGCGTGCCGCACGCGCCGCCTGCACCCGGACCGCGGCTCACTGCGCTGCTCGGCAGGGCACGCCTTCGACATCGGCCGACAGGGCTACGTCGGCCTCCTGACGGGCGCCCGCGCCACCAGCGGCGACGACGCGGCCATGGTCCGGGCGAGGGAGCGGTTCCTGGCCGGCGGCGGGTATCTGCCCATCCGGCAGGCCGTGGCCCGGCTGGCGGCCGACGCCGTGTCCGGGCACGGGCACGGGCACGGGACGGTCGTGGACTCCGGGTGCGGCACGGGCCACTACCTCGCCGGGGTGCTCGACCGGTTGCCCGCCGCCCGGGGACTGGGGCTGGACAGTTCGGTGCGCGCGCTGCGCTCGGCGGCCCGAGCCCATCCGCGCGCCGCCGCGGCGGCCTGGGACGTCTTCCGTCCCTTCCCGCTGGCCGACGCGGTCGCCGACGTCGTGCTGGACGTGTTCGCCCCGCGCAACCCCGCCGAGTTCCGCCGGGTGCTCCGCCCGGACGGCCGGCTGATCGTGGTACGTCCGACCGGACGGCACCTGGCCGAACTGGGCGGCCGCGTGCCGGGGATGGTCACGGTCGACCCGGCCAAGGAACGGCGCCTCCACCGGGCGCTGCACCCGTTCTTCGAGGCCGCCGCCACCGGGCAGGTGGAGTACCGCACGTTCCTGACCGGGCCGGAGGCCCTGAACCTGCTGCGGATGACACCGAGTGCGCGCCACCTGAGCCCCGCAGCACCGGACGGAGACGGTGTCCTGCCCGGCCGGGTCACCGTCTCCGTGCTGGTCACCGCATACCGGCCTCGATGACCACGAGCGGCGCGTGCGCCCGTTCGCGGAGCGCCTTCGCAGGTGTCCCGGAGCGCGGCGCCGCCGCCGTCCGCCGGTCCGTCACGCCCGCTGTTAGCCCACCTGGACGGGTGTAACTGTGCCGGTCAGCGGTCCGGGCGGTCTCGCATGCTTGCATCCTGCAAGGAGGCCCATGGCATGACTGACGAGAGACAGCAGGACACCCGCTCCCGACTCACCGCGTCCCGGCGTCATGTGCGGGCGGCGGTCGCCCCTGCGGCCATAGCCGGCCGGCCCGGTGGCATGAAGCGATTCATGTCCTTCGTCCGGCACGGGGACCACGGCACGCTCCTGACGGGTGACGCCGTGGTCGCCGCCCGCAAGCACCGGCTCGGCGGCACAGGAGCCGCCCTCGACGGCGACCTGGTCGTGGTCGCCAACGAGGTCCGCCCCGTCCTCGTGGCCCTGCGCCGCGGTGGGGCCGAACTCGTCGAAGCACACCACCACGACCTCTCCGACGAACCACACCTGTTCTTCGTCCACTACCGGGCTGTCGGCGATCCCGTCAGACCCACCGAGGCCGCTCGCCGGGCCGTGGACGTCACCAACGTCGTACCCATGCCTGGAGGAGCCGGCTGATGGCCGCCGACAACGAGACAATCACCTGCCCGTTCGACTTCAGCGAAGCACTCGACTTCGACCCCTCGCTCGCCGACCTGATGGAGCGCCGTTCCCCCGCGCGCATCCGGCTCCCGTACGGCGATGCGGATGCCTGGCTGGTCACCGGCTTCGACGCCGTGAAGCAGGTGACCACCGACGCCCGGTTCAGCAGGGCGGGCATCATCGGTCACGACTACCCCCGGATGACGCCGGAGCCCATCGTCTCGCCGGAATCGATCAACGTGATGGACCCGCCGCACAGCAGCCGCGTCCGCCACCTGGCCTCACAGGCCTTCACCCAGCAGCAGGTCGACGGCATGCGGGACCGGATCAGCTGGCTCGCGGACCGTCTGCTGGACAACATGGAGAAGGAGGGTGGGCCGGTGGACCTGGTCCAGCACCTCTCCGACCCGCTCCCTCAGCACACCGTCCTGGATCTCCTCGGTGTCGAGCCGGAGGAATGGCCGAAGCTCCAGGAGTACGTGCACCGGCTGCTGGTCGTCGGCGCGGGCAGCAAGGAGGCCGCGGCGGCCGCCAAGGCCGATCTGACGGCGTACTTCGGCGAACTCGTCAAACAGCGCCGGGACTCACCCGGCTCGGACCTCATCAGTGCGATGGCCGCGGCACGGGAGGGCGAGGAACAGCTCGACGACAGGGAGCTGGCGGTCATGGCGCTGACGCTGGCGCTCAGCGGCCAGGACACGGCGACCTGCCAGATCAGCGACATCGTGTACCTGCTCCTGACCCGTCCCGAGCTGATGCGGCAGGTCACGCGGCGGCCCGAGACCCTGACCGACGTCGTGCACGAACTGCTCCGCTGCATCCCCTTCCGCAAGGGGGTCGGCATCCCGCGCGTGGCTCTCGAGGACGTGGAACTGGACGGTGCGCGGATCAAGGCGGGCGACTTCGTGCACGTGTCGTACCTGACGGCCAACCGTGACCCGGAACGCTATCCGGACCCGCACGTCATCGACGTGGACCGCCCCAGCGCTCCGCACATGACCTTCGGCTGGGGCGGACACCGGTGCATCGCGATGCCGTTGGCCATGGCGGAGCTCGAAGTGGCCATCGGCCGTCTTGTGGAGAGGTTCCCGGGCCTGCGGCTCGCGGTGCCACCGGAGGAGCTGCGGTGGGACACGGAGACCATCAGGCGTTTTCCGCTGGAGCTGCCGGTGACCTGGTAGGAGGGCGTCCGTCGCGCCGGGCCGGACGGTGTCGTACACCGTCCGGCCCGGACGCCGTCCGCCGCATCCGCCCGGCTGCGGTCCCCCCGCGGGCACGGCCCGAACCGTGGCCGCTCAGGTCTGTCGCCGGGAGAGCGACAGCCGGCGTCGCTCTCGGTCGACGTCCGTGACGACGACCGTCAGCCGATCGCCGACCTGTACGAGGTCCTCCGGCGCCGCCACGGGCACCGAGCTCAGCTCGGACAGCCGGACCAGGCCCGCGATCCCGTCGGCGACCTCCACGAAGACACCGAACGGGACCAGTTTCGTCACCCGTCCGCTCAGCCTCTGTCCCACCGCGATGCCTTCGACGAACACCAGGAAGGGGTCCGGGTCCATCGCCCGCAGGGACAGCCGGGCCTCCCCGTTCCATGTGTCGAACTGCAGGAACTCGCACGACACCCGCTGCCCGATCGCCACGACATCGGATGCCGCGTCGATATGACGCCAGGACAGCTCGGGAATCGTGATGAAGCCGACGCCGGGATACACCGGATGCTCCGGGCCCTCGTCCAACGCCACGAAGACACCGAACCGCTCGATCGCCGCCACCGTGCCGTCCAGGACCTCACCATGACGAAGCCCCTTGAGGAACGCCCAGAGTTCCGGGTTCTCAGTCGCCGCCATCGACAGCCACACCCGGCCCGCGTCCAGATCCACAGCGGTCGCCTCACCGCTGACCCGCTGCCCGACCACAGCAACGTCGGCGAGACGCCGACTCCAGGAACCGTCCAACGGCCCCACCCTGCCCAGCGGCTGGGCCATGAAGCCGTCCAGGACCACCGATATCTCAGAGCCGGAAATCGCAGCGATCGTCCCGTGACAGACGTCACCGACCTGAATCGTCGCCAGGAACCTCCGGACGGCCTGTCCGGCCGACGCATCCCCCATACCGCGAAGGCTCTCATGCAGAGATCGTCAGGCCCACCCCTCCCCGGGCTGAATCGGCCTGCTGCCGACTTGCGGGAAGCGCGGCGGCCGGCCGCTTCCAGTTCGCCGTCCGTCGACGGCTGCGCAGGCGCCCGTCTCGGCCTCGCCCGCTTCCTACCGATCGGGTTCAGCCGGCCGGGCGTCGTCCCATGCCGGATCCACCGTTCGACTCAGGTAATCGCGCATCTCGCCACGCCGGTACCGTCGTCGCTCAACCTGCCCGACGGGACGGGAACTGCCGAACGGCACGTTGTTCAGCCGGTCAGGTCGTTCACCAGGGCGCGGATGCGGTGTTCGATGTCGTCCCGGATGGGGCGGACGGCGTCGACGCCCTGGCCGGCCGGATCGTCGAGTTGCCAGTCGAGGTACCGCTTGCCCGGGAAGACGGGACAGGTGTCTCCGCATCCCATCGTGATGACGACGTCGGACGCCTGCACGGCTTCCGCCGTGAGGATCTTCGGGGTCTCGGCGGAGATGTCGATGCCGACTTCGTCCATCGCTGCCACCACGGCCGGATTGACCGTGTCGGCGGGGGCGGAGCCGGCCGAGCGGACCTCCACCTTCTCCCCGGCGAGGTGGGTGAGGAAGGCGGCGGCCATCTGGGAGCGTCCGGCGTTGTGGACACAGACGAACAGCACGGAGGGGCGCGGAGTGGAGTCGCTCATGACGGAGGTTCCTTGGACGGGGTTCAGCGGGCAGGGGAGACAGCGAGTTCGGTGTCGCCTTGCGGCGTGACGGCATCGGTTTCGGCGGGAGCGGCGGGTCCGAAGACCAACTCCACCAGGCCCAGGCCGGCAGCGGCGCCCACCAGTTGTGCCGCGATGAACGGCGTAACGGAGGCCGGGGCGATCCCGGCGAAGGTGTCGGTGAACGTCCGGCCGATGGTCACCGCCGGGTTCGCGAACGAGGTGGAAGAGGTGAACCAGTAGGCGGCCCCGACGAAGGACGCCACAGCCCCCGGAGCCAATCGCCCGCGACCCGTCCGGTTCAGACCGAAGACCAGCAGAACCAGCCCCGCCGTCGCCACTACTTCCCCCAGCCACAGGTGTCCTGCGAAGCGGTCATGCGTGGACCACTGCACCAGGGGTTCGGCGAACATGGCGTCGGCCAGGACCGCACCGGCGACGGCTCCCGTGATCTGCGCCGTCACGTATGCGGTCACGTCCCGCAGACTCAGCCCGCTGCCGCTCCTCCGGTCGGCGAACCAGGCCGCGAGGGTGACAGCCGGGTTGAAGTGCGCACCTGAGACGGGCCCGAGGAGCGCGATCAACACGCCCAGGCCGAAGACCGTGGAAATCGAGTTGGCGAGCAGTTGGACACCCACGTCATGTGAGAGTTCCGTGGCCTGGATCCCGGAGCCGACGACCACGGCCACCAAGGCAGCGGTGCCCACCGCTTCGGCAGCGATGCGACGGCCGAGGGACGCCTTCACACGGATGCCTTTGCCGCCCGCGGCACGGCCAGGAAGCCCGCCAAGCGGTCGAGGGCCGTCGGCAGGATCCAGTAGTAGACCCAGGTACCGCGTCGCTCACAGTCGATGAGCCCCGCCTGCCGGAGCAGCTTCAGATGGTGCGAGATCGTGGGCTGCGACAGCTCGAAGGCAGGGGTCAGCTCACAGACACAGACTTCTCCGCCCTCCCGCGAAGCGATCATCGACATCAGCCGCAGACGCACCGGGTCGCCCAGGGCTTTGAAGATCTTCGCCAGATCGGCCGCCTGCGCTTCGTCCAGGGGTGCCGTGGCCAGCCCCTCGCAGCAGGCGTCATCGCCGTCCTGGCCGAGGATCTTCAGCTCTTGATTCGACATGCCTCTATGTTGACGTCCTTCGATCCAAGGCGCAAGGTTGCATCAATGAACGTCAATACAAGCCGTTCCGGGGCACCGCCATGCCCCGTCACCCAGGAGTGAGTCATGCCCGAGCAGTCCACAGACCTGCGTGAGACCGTCCGCCGGCGTTACGCGGCAGCGGCCGTCAAGGTCGCCGAAGGCAGCACCGCCTGTTGCGGGCCGGAGCCCGTCGAGATCGACGAGAACTTCGGCTCCGCCCTCTACGCGGCCGACGAGCGCGACACACTCCCCGCCGAAGCCCTGGCCGCCTCACTCGGCTGCGGCAACCCCACCGCCGTGGCCGAGCTGCGCGAAGGGGACCGTGTCCTCGATCTCGGTTCGGGAGGCGGCATCGACGTCCTGCTCTCGGCCCGACGCGTCGGGCGGACGGGCAAGGCCTACGGACTCGACATGACCGAGGAAATGCTCTCCCTGGCTCTGGCCAACGCCGCGAAGGCGGGCGCCACGAACGTCGAGTTCCTCAAGGGCACCATCGAGGCCATCCCCCTGCCCGCGAACACCATCGACGTCGTGATCTCCAACTGCGTGATCAACCTGTCCACGGACAAGGCGGCGGTGTTCACGGAGACGTTCCGCGTGCTGAAGCCCGGCGGCCGTCTCGGCGTGTCCGACGTCGTCGCAGACGACTCCCTGACACCCGAGCAGCGAGCCGAGCGCGGCGACCACGTCGGCTGCATCGCCGGCGCCCTTTCCTTCGGTGAGTACCGCGAAGGCCTCACAGCGGCAGGCTTCACCGACGTCGAGATCACCCCGACCCACGGCGTGGCCGACGGCATGCACTCGGCGATCGTGCGCGCCACCAAGCCCACCGCAGCGGCCACGGCCGAAGCGGCCGAGCCCGCGGACGCCTGCTGCGGTGTGAACGCCTGCTGCACCCCGGCCGAGACCTCGGCCGACCCGGCCGTCACGGTCACAGACGCCAAGGCCGCATCAGGCTGTGGTTGCCGGAGCTGAGGCACCACCAGGAGACCCCAGCAAGCCGTCACCCGCCCTCATGGTGCCGGGGTGATGCCGCAAATGGCTGTTGCCGCGGCCATGCGGCGTACCGCTTCGGTGAGCAGTTCGGGTGAGGTGGCCAGGTTCAGGCGAGCGTGTCCCGCACCGCCGGTCCCGAACGAGGGACCTGAATTGAGTGCCACCTTGCCGTGTTCGAGGAAGACGCCCGCGGGGTCGTCGCCCAGGCCCAGGTCCCGGCAATCCAGCCAGGCGAGGTAGGTGCCCTCGCCGAACCGGTAACGGACGCCGGGCAGATGCTCGGCGAGGAGATCGGCGAGATGCCGGCGGTTGGCGTCGAGGCCGCCCAACAGGGCGTCGAGCCAGGGGACACCGTCGCGCAGGGCCGCGGTGTGGGCGATGACGCCAAGGTGGCTGGGGCCTTCCCGCACCCAGGCCGGGATCCGGGCGAGATCGCCGGCCGCGGCAGGACCGGCGAGGGCGACAGCGGCCTTCAGACCGGCCAGGTTCCAGGCCTTGGACGCCGACATCAGCGCCATGCCGTCCTCGGCGCCCTGGACACTCAGATAGGGCACGAACACGGCCCCGGACAGCACGAGAGGGGCATGGATCTCGTCGGAGACGACGCGCACGCCCTGCCGCGCCGCCAGAGCGGCAACGGTGGCCAGCTCGTCGGCGGTGTGCACGGTCCCCGTGGGATTGTGCGGGCTGCACAGCAGGTACACCGGCCGCGATCCGTGCCGAGCGGCCCGCTCGAACGCCGCTTCCAGGACGGCGAAGTCGATGCGCCGGCCATCGCCCAGCGGGGCTTCCACGATGCGGCGGCCCGTGTGCTCCACGAAGTGGTAGAAGGGCGCATACACAGGGGAGTTGATCACCACGGCGTCGGCCGGGGAGGAAATCACGTCCAGGATCTCGACGATGCCGCGCATCACGTCCGGCACCATCGCCGTGCGCTCCACGCTGACGCCGTCCCAGTCCCACCGCTTCCGCGCGAACTCGGCCAGGGCCTCGGCGTAGGCCGTGCCGGCCGGGTACCCGGTGTCGCCGCGGCCGACCGCGTCCGTGATGGCCCGGGCCACCGGGTCCGCCAGCGGTACATCCATCTCGGCCACGAACAGCGGCAGCACGTCGCGGGGGTAGACGTGCCATTTCTCGCTCGTACGCAGCCGCAGCCGGTCGAGGGAGAGCTGACGCAGAGGGTCGACTTTACCGGATATGCCACTTTTGATGCTATTCGTGCCGCTCATGTGGCCATAGTAGGCGCGATACGGCGCAAGGTGTTTGCCTTCTGTCGGTGTATCGCCGCATCGATGCGAGAATTCGACGCATGGACGCTATCGACCGCGAAATTCTTGCGCGGCTGCAGGAGGACGGCAGACAGACGATCACCGAGCTGGCCGAACGAGTACGGGTCAGCGTGTCCCGGTGCCAGCGGCGCCTGCGTGAACTCGAACGCACCGGCGTGATCAGCGGCTACCACGCCGCACTCAATGGCGCCGCCGTCGGTCTGGGCTTCGAGGTCCTGGTCTTCGTCCATCTGCGCCACGGCGACCGCGAACAGCTCGCGGCCTTCGACCAAGGGCTTGCAGCCATCCCCGAAGTGATCCAGGCGGAACGGCTGTTCGGCACTCCCGACTACCTGCTGCGCGTGGTGACCGCCGACCTGGAGGCCTACCAGCAACTCTTCGAGGAGAAGCTGGCCACACTGCCCAACGTCAACCAGCTCTCCTCGACGATCGTCATGAAGCGCGTCATCGCCGGCCGCCCCATGCCCGTCTAACGGCCCCTCGTTCCTCGAACTCCTCCCTGGCAGGGAAAGGGCCAAGAGCCGAGGCTTCTCCAAGAGGCGGCAATGCCGTCCGGGAGGAGGCCGACGGCGCCGACGGACGAGAACGCGACGCACGCGGCGCAGCCAGAGCGACAGGCGCCACCGGAGCGCCCGTCGCCACCAGCGCCCCGGTCACCTCAGTGCGTGTGACCGCTGGAAGCCGGTGTCGGGCTTGCGTTCTTGACCGGCGAGGAAGAGCCGATGAGGTGACGTCCTCGCATGTCGTCACACGTTCTTGAGGGGTGCTGCGGATGCCGACCGTGCCACCGGTGGTAGCGGAACGTGCGTCGGGGGCGTCTGGAACGCCTGGATCACCAGTGCGGCGAAGCGACGTGAAGCCGCGACCCGGGTGGTCGTCGAGGTGGTGTGGATGCCTCTGTTGGCCATGAGCATGAGGATCAGGTCGTCCAGCACGAAGTCGGGGCGCAGCCGGCCGGTGCTCTGAGCACGACGGGCGAGTTCGGCGATCGAGTTCAGCGTGTGCTCGCGGTCCGCAGCGAAGTCCACCGCGTCGGGGAAGGTCACCATGAAGACGTCCGTGAAGCCCCGGTTGTGGGCATGCAGCTCGCAGGTTCTCTCGATCACAAGGCAGAAGCCGCGCCACGGATCCGGATCGGCGAGCCCCTCGTCGACGATGGCGTGACAGGCGCGCATCTGCTCCATGAACGCTTCGGTGACCAGCATCTGCTTGGTCGGAAACCGGCGGTACAGCGTGGCGGGGCCCACTTCGGCGCGCCGGGCGATCGCGCGCATCGTCACGTTCAGCCCCTCTGCGGCGAACAGCGTGCGGGCCGCATCGAGGATGCGTTCACGGTTGCCCTGGGCGTCCGAGCGCAAGGTCTGAGGCAAACGGTCGGTCACCGCTCTCACTTTAGCGAAACGGACGCAGGCGTCCGTTAGCGTCCGGGATCGGCGGGCGGCTCCGTCCCCACCGGCCCCAGAAGCAGGAGACGGCCTTGAAAGCAGTCACGATCAAGACGTTCGGAAGCGCCGAAGGTCTGGCGGTCATCGACCTTCCGGCCCCGGTCCCCACACGTGGGCATGTGCTGATCAACACCGAGGCGATCGGCGTCGGCGGTGTCGACACCCTGGTCCGAAGCGGTGCCTTGGCCGCCTATGGCTTCAAGGAAGGCCACGTCCCCGGCAGCGAAGTGACGGGCACTGTGACAGCGGTCGGTGACGAGGTCGACACGTCATGGATCGGTCGGCGCGTGTGGGCGTTCACCGGCGTCGGCGGCGGTTACACGGAACAGGCAGTCGCCCCGGTCGAGGAGATCCTCCCCCTCCCGGCGGAGTTGTCCGCCGCCGACGCGGTGACGCTCGGGAGTTCCGGAGTGGTTGCCTACTTCGCTCTCTCCCATGCCCACTTCGGCCCTGGCGAGTCGGTGCTGGTACGCGGCGCGGCCGGCAGCATCGGGATCATGGCGGTCCAGCTCGCGGCCGGTGCCGGCGCCGGTGCGGTGGCTGTCACGACATCGTCGGCCGAGCGCGGCGAACGCCTGCGCAAGCTCGGCGCAACACATGTTCTGGACCGTTCCGGCGCAGGGGACGAGGACGCTCCCGCCGGCTACGACGTCATCATCGACATCGTCGCGGGTACGGACATGCCCTCGTTCTTCGAGAAGCTCAACCCGAACGGCCGCATGGTGGCCGTCGGCATGGTCGGCGGACCGCCGCCGGCCGACTTCGGCATGAGCATGATGGCGGCGTTCCGGAAGTCCATGTCGTTCGCGACGTTCAGCGCCGACACCGTGAGCGCACCCGATCGGCGTGCCGTTCGAACCGAACAGTTCGCTGCGGCGGGTCGCGGCGAACTCCGCACGGTGGTGCACGAGTTGTTGCCGTTGGAACAGGCCGTGTCGGCGCACCGCAAGATGGATGCGGGCGAGGTGTTCGGCAGGATCGTGCTCATCCCGTAGCCGGTGGGCCCTGCGGGCGTTCCCGCAGAGCCCGACCGCACTACTTGTTGACCACGGTCAGAGGCAGCAGCTTCTTGCCGGTCGGACCGATCTGGATGTGGGTGTCCATCTGCGGGCGGCCAGCCACATACAACCACCGCGACAAGACACCGCGCCGATCGATGCCCTGCGGCCCGAAGCCGCCCGCCCAGCCCGTTCCACGACCTGATGTCGCGTCAGGCTGCGGGCAATGTCGGCTTCATTGGGTCGAACCGAGCACTTCGTCGGCGCTGCGTGGCTCCGTGCGCGGCTGCTGGTTGAGCTTGTGGCGTTCTATGGAGGAGTGCCGGTAGACCTCCTTGCGAGCCCGCATGATGTTGCCCAGGGGAGCGTGCTCTGCGGTGACCCGCCAGGGTGTGAAGGACAGCGCGTCCATCTTCGCGAGGTTCTCCGGGCCGGAGATGTCCTGCTGGGGCAGCCGCAGTTTGGCCACGGTGACGGATGGCGAGAGTTGTTCGGGCCATTCCACGGTGGTGTCCTCCACCGGCATGCGGGCCAGGTCGGTGCAGAGCTGGACCTGGATGTCGAAGGCGTAGGGCCGCTCCTGCAGTTCGGCTTGCAGGGCCGGCCGGAAGACCTCCTGCGCGGAGGTGGGGTCGATGGTGCGTCGGACCACTGCGGCGGCGAAGGCCGGGTCGGGTGTGATGCGTACCTTGGCGATGTAGTCCCCGTGCCGGACCGCGCCCATCGTCCAGTAACTGGACAGCAGCACGTTCGTCGGAGCGGTCTTCGACAGGCGCAGGAGAGCCAGGAATTCGTCCCACGCCCAGTTGTCCTGGTCCAGGGTTCCCTTTCCGGTCACGAATTCGGTGAAGAATCGATGTGCGCCGGGCCGGCCCTGAGCGAAGTACGCCGGCGCGTTCAGGAACAAGTCCTGGATGAACAGGTAGTGCTCGATCGTGTTGCAGAAGAAGATCGGTCCATTGATGTTCGCGTAGTCAAACGTGCCTGTGTCCGGCTCGTCCTCCAGCAGGGTCGGGCCGGGGATGTCGAACATCTTCAGCGCCAGTCCGATGGCGGCGCCCAGTCGCGCGTCGGCGCCGGCGTGCGGTGAGCCGTTGGAGAAGCGGATGAGGGCGTCGTGGGTTCCCGGAGTCGCGTAGATGCCCTGGGCGTACTCGGGGGGAAGCCCGGCCAGGATCTCCACTTCTCCCCGGACCAGCCCGTAGCCCTTGGCATGGGCGTCGCGGAGGGCCTGTCCGGTGCCACCGGCGCTGACCGACTCGGCGATGTAGCTCTCGGTCTTCTCGATCACCGTTTTCAGGTGCTGGTCGAAGTTCGGGTCATCGTCTTCGACGTCCGGCGTGTAGGGGACGAACTGTGCTGCCATGACTTCGGCCTCTCCTCGAAGATCGTGGCCGGGTCTCAGGAGGCAGGAACCGTCCTCAGCCCTCCAACTCGGCGAGCCAGTGCAGGGCACGCAGACCCGGCACGAAGCAGTACTCGCCGCCGCGGGTGACCACGAAGCTGGGCAGGTCCTGCAGACGGCGCCGGACCGGCTTCTCCGGGATGGTGACGGTGCCGGTTCCGCCGTGATGCCCGGCCACCGGGTCTTTTTCGCCGGGGTAGCCGATGAAGTTGCCGTCGTTGACCCACTCGGCCTTGATGAACTCGAACTGTCGTTCCAGATGGGCTCCGATGAATGCTCCGATCAGGCCGCGGTCGGCGCCGTCGTCCTCCAGCACGCCCTCGGGCAACGGCGGTCCGTAGGTGGTTCCGCGGCGGATGAGGCGGTGCATCCGTGCGTCGCCGATGATGGTGGAGTCGCGAGGGTTGGTGCGCCGGATGTGGGCACCGGCGGGGCACCGGTACCCTCGGTCGTCGTTCTGCCGGTACAGGAAGTTGTTGACGCGGTGCGGGTCGGCCGCAAGCTCCGGGTCGTCGTGCTCCGGTGACAGCGTCAAGGGTGCCCCGCTGGGCCATCGCCCGACCATCTTCGCTGCCAAGCGGGCCTCCTCCTCGGCGCTGGAGGTGTTCGCGCGCAGGTACCGGCGCCAGGCGGCCACGTTGGTGTGGATCTTGCGGACGGCCACGTAGGTCCCGTTGCGGCCCAGGACGTCGGGGACGGGCATGGGCGGCAGGTTCCCGGTTTCGTCGGGGTAGCCGAGGATGAACTCGCCGGCCTTGATGGGCACTTCCTGCGGGTTGGAGCCGGGCAGTCCGACGCCCTCGATGTTCGGATGGCTGATGCCGTCACGGAAACCGAAGGTGGTGCGCCCGGTCGGGAGCTGGCGCACGTCCTGCTGCCAGACCACCTGGACACCGGGTGTGTCCTCGTAGACGGCGCGGGCCCGCTCCAGCTCCTGGCCGAGCTGCCCCGTGTCCGAGGAGAGGGCACTCAGCGCGATGTGGACATCCCCGGTTCCGAACGGTGCCTCCCAGTGGTCCGGTGCGCTCTCGTCGACGTCGCCGATCAGCTCCGCCCGGGCGGCCATGCCCTCACGAAACGCGCGCGGAAAGCTGTCCAGCGACTCCTGCGGCACCCCGAGGGCCCTCAGTCCCTGGTAGGTGAACGCCACCGCGACCCAGGTGTCCTGGTTCCGGTCGGCACCGGGCAGGCCGCCGGAGGTCAGCGGGAGCAGCCGCCGCAACAGAGCACGGCCGGCGTGGCGGTCGTCGACGCGCAGGAAGATGTACTTTCCCGCGTAGGGCACGGGGCGCGGTCGCAGGGCTCCGCTCTGGATGTCGTCGATCTCCACGCTCACGTCGGCCGGGGTGCCGCTGTCCGGGGTGTTCATGATCGCTTGTGCCTCCACATCGGTCTCTGCCCGGGCAGCCCTGCAGCGACTGGTGCGCGCTTGTCGGCGCAGTCCGCCGAATCCGGGTCGGCTCTGCGAGTCGGGTGGGTCCGGGGCCTAGGCCGAGGCTTCCGCCAGCAGCTTCTGGAAGGCGGGCGTTGCCACCAATTCCGCGTTGGCCGGGTTCTCCAGCGCCGTTCGGAACTCGGGGGTGTCCAGCACCTCCTGGAACGCGTCGTCCACGCGCTGGTCCTTGTAGATCTGCTGAACGGTCAATTGGGGGTAGGCGCTGACGAAGACCCCGGCGGGCTCCTGGTGGGCGAGGAACCAGTCCTTGACCCCAGGATCTTTGATGCCGGGGAACCCTTCACTGTGTGAGAAGACCTTGTCGAAGCGTTCTCCGACCACGGTCTTGGCGAAGTCGTCGATGTAGGTGTCCCAGGAGCCGTCGAAGACGCTGGCGAACATGAACCTGGTGTCGTTGTCGAAAATGACATGCCGTGCGTCATGCAGCGTGCCGATCTGACGCAGCGCCGCATGGACGTTCTCGTCATTCGCCGCGTCGCCGAGCCAGGTGAGATCCCTGCGCAATGCATCGGCCTCGCCTGGCTTGATCTTGGTGAAAACGGTGAACTCGTTAGAGACCCCGTCCGTCCTGCCCGGGTGCTCAGGGTGAGCCGGCTGGTTTGCACCTGTCGCAGTCATCGCGAAGCTCTCCTGCCGCGGATCGGTGCGAGGGTCGCCAAGCGTCCCAGCACGAGGCACCATCGCCCTCACACGTCAATCCTTGCTGCCGGTGCACTGTCCCGCATCTCGGCCCCTGGGCATTGTGATCACAGGCGGACACCATGGTCGCTTACGCTCCGTGCAGCGCGGGCGCGGCCATGCCATGCCGGGGCTTCGCGTCCCGAGCGGCTCCCGAGGACAGATATGGCGAGGCGCAGGACGATGGACCTGGGAGACGCCGTATACGTCGCTGTCCCCCTTCTCGGGAAGCTTCTCTGGAAGCCGCCTCCGCAAAGCCGTGCAGACAGCGGCGCAGCCGGTCACGGAGCAATCGTTGCGGCGCCCAGACGGTCGTGGCTCTCCCTTCCGCCGAACCCTGCTCAACTGGATCGCCACCCTGACCCCCGTACGGAGGCAGCCATGGGCAAAGTCCTCGGTGACGTGCTGGGTTTCGCGGCTGCCGTCGCGGTCAGCCCGCTCCCGATCATCGCCATCATCCTGATACTCGCCACGCCCCAGGGACGTCTCAACGGGATCCTTTTCACCGTCGGCTGGATCCTGGGACTCTCGGCCCTGGGCGCGATCATGCTGGGGATCGCTTCCCCCACGGGTGCCTCAGCCCACCATCAGCCGACCACCTGGGTAGGAGCCCTGAAACTTGCTCTGGGCCTGTTCCTGCTCGTCTTCGGCGCCCGGCAATGGCACCGGCGCCCGAGGGATCCCTCGCAAGCCCAGCTGCCGAAGTGGATGGGTGCGATCGACCGCCTCGCGCCGGTCAAGATCTTCGCACTCGGGCTGGCCCTGGCCGCGCTCAACGCCAAGAACGCCCCGCTGACCATCGCAGCGGGCGCCTCTATCGGCTCAGCCGGACTACCGGTCGGGCAGCAGATCGCATCGCTCGCCATCTTTGTTGTGATCGCTACCCTCGGCCTGCTGGCCCCGCTGGCGGTCTTCCTCCTCGGGGGAGAGCGAGCCAGGACCACACTGGGCAACTGGAAAGACTGGGCAGCTCAGCACAACGTCGCCGTAATGGCCGTCCTGTTCTTCGTTCTCGGTTTGAAGCTGTTCGGAGACGGCATCTCCATCCTCGCCTCTTGACGAACCTGAGGCGCTACGTAGTCACGCGCAAGCCTCGGAAGCTCTCAGATCCACTCCACCTCGGAGACGATGTTCGAAGCGCTTCCAGGGCCTGGCAACGGCGTCGGAGAGGACGCCGGAGGCACCGCCGGACGAGGACGCGGAGCACCGGCCACAGCCAGTGCAGCCGCCACCTCGTCGTCACTCACTCCCGCCAGCGCCTCCATCACCCGATCGAGCGTCTCGCTCACGTCAGTGAGTGTGTCCGCTGGTCGGAGCGTCCTTCTTGACCGTCAGAGGCAGCAACTTCTTGCCGGTCGGGCCGATTTGTATGGCCGTATCCATCTGCGGGCACACCCCGCAGTCGAAGCAGGGGGTCCAGCGGCAGTCCTCGACCTCTGTCTCGTCGAGGGCGTCCTGCCAGTCCTCCCAGAGCCAGTCCTTGTCGAGGCCCGAGTCGAGGTGGTCCCAGGGGAGGACCTCCTCGTAGGTGCGCTCGCGGGTGGTGTACCAGTCGACGTCCACGCCGGTGGAGGCGAGGGCCTTGTCGGCGCAGGCCATCCAGCGGTCGTAGGAGAAGTGCTCGCGCCAGCCGTCGAAGCGGCCGCCGTCCTCGTAGACGGCGCGGATGACGGCGCCGATGCGGCGGTCGCCCCTCGACAGCAGGCCTTCCACGATGCCGGGCTTGCCGTCGTGGTAGCGGAAGCCGATCGAGCGGCCGTACTTCTTGTCGCCGCGGATCTTGTCCCGGAGCTTTTCGAGGCGGGCGTCCGTCTCCTCCGCGGAGAGCTGCGGGGCCCACTGGAAGGGGGTGTGGGGCTTGGGGACGAAGCCGCCGATCGACACCGTGCAGCGGATGTCGTTGGAGCGGGAGACCTCGCGGCCCTTGGCGATCACCTTCGTCGCCATGTCGGCGATCTGGAGGACGTCGTCGTCGGTCTCGGTGGGCAGGCCGCACATGAAGTACAGCTTCACCTGGCGCCAGCCGTTGCCGTAGGCCGTCGAGACCGTACGGATGAGGTCGTCCTCGGAGACCATCTTGTTGATGACCTTGCGGATGCGTTCCGAGCCGCCTTCGGGGGCGAAGGTCAGGCCGGAGCGGCGGCCGTTGCGCGTCAGTTCGTTCGCCAGGTCGATGTTGAAGGCGTCGACGCGGGTGGAGGGCAGGGACAGGCCGATCTTGTCCTCGGTGTAGCGGTCGGCCAGGCCCTTGGCGATGTCGCCGATCTCCGAGTGGTCGGCGGAGGACAGGGAGAGCAGGCCGACCTCCTCGAAGCCCGTCGCCTTGAGGCCCTTGTCGACCATCTCGCCGATGCCGGTGATGGAGCGCTCGCGGACCGGGCGGGTGATCATGCCGGCCTGGCAGAAGCGGCAGCCGCGCGTGCAGCCGCGGAAGATCTCGACGGACATGCGCTCGTGGACCGTCTCGGCGAGCGGGACCAGCGGCTGCTTGGGGTAGGGCCACTCGTCGAGGTCCATGACCGTGTGCTTGGAGACGCGCCAGGGGACGCCCGACTTGTTGGGGACCACGCGGGCGATACGGCCGTCGGGGAGGTACTCGACGTCGTAGAACGCCGGGATGTAGACGGAGCCGGTCTTCGCCAGGCGGAAGAGGACCTCCTCGCGGCCGCCGGGGCGGCCCTCCGCCTTCCACTCACGGATGATCTTCGTCATGTCGAGGACGGCCTGTTCGCCGTCGCCGATGATCGCCGCGTCGATGAAGTCCGCGATCGGCTCGGGGTTGAAGGCCGCGTGGCCGCCCGCGAGGACGATCGGGTCGTCGAGGGTGCGGTCCTTGGACTCCAGGGGGATGCCCGCCAGGTCCAGCGCCGTGAGCATGTTCGTGTAGCCGAGCTCCGTGGAGAACGACAGGCCGAACACGTCGAAGGCCTTCACCGGGCGGTGGCTGTCCACCGTGAACTGCGGGACCCGGTGCTCGCGCATCAGCGCCTCCAGGTCCGGCCACACGCTGTACGTGCGCTCGGCGAGGACGCCCTCCTGCTCGTTGAGGACCTCGTAGAGGATCATGACGCCCTGGTTGGGCAGACCGACCTCGTACGCGTCCGGGTACATGAGCGCCCAGCGGACGTCGCTGGTCTCCCACGGCTTGACCGTGGAGTTGAGCTCTCCGCCGACGTACTGGATCGGCTTCTGCACGTGCGGGAGCAGTGCTTCGAGCTGCGGGAACACAGACTCGGCGACCTGAGCTGCGGCTTCGGCAGGCATCTCGCGGACCGGACCTTCGTGAGCTGACAGGGGGGACCATCTAGCCTAACCCGGTCGGCGGCCTCCCCCGTACGCTCCGATCAGAGGGGTGCCCCGGTCCTGACCGCCTGCCACTGCTCCGGCAGTCCGGCCTCGGCCGCCGCCGCCCGCTGCTCCTCGCGGCCGTAGAGCAGCCCGTAGGTGAAGGCGCTCTCGCCCGCCGCGTGTGCCACCGCGGACAGCTCGCGCAGGGTTTCGCGGGCCATCACGCTGTCCTGGTGCTCGCCGAGCAGGGTCTGGAGGGACTTCATGGACTTGAGCAGGGTCTTGGCAGGCTTGCCGAGAGCCGGCTGGGCGGCCTCGGCCGCGTAGCGGGTGCGCTTGGCCTTCTTGCGGGCCTCGTGCAAGCCGAGGTCGCGGTCGTGGCCGGGGGGCTGTGCCATGCCCGTCTCGATCAGGTCGGCGACCTTCGCGAAGTCCCTGTGCACGGCTTTGGCGAGCACCTTCTCCGGGTCGCCGGCCGCCGCCTTCAGCAGGGGCGGGTCGGCGACGAAGGCGTCGAGCGTGTCCAGGAGGGCGATGTAGCGCTCGGAGTCCAGGACGCCCAGCAGCCGGCCCCGGGAGCCGCGCTCGCCCTCATCGGCCCAGCTCCGCATGCGGTCGTGGACGGGGCCGGTGACAAGGGTGTCGGGCAGGTCGGCGAGGGCCGCGAGCAGGCGTTCGGCGAGGACTTCCTGGTCGCGGCCCACGCCCAGCTCGCCGGCCAGCCATTTCAGCTCGTCGGCGATCGGGTCGGTGACCGTCCGGTCGAGGACCTTGCCGAAGGTGCGGAACGTGCTGCGCAGTCGGCGGGTGGCGACGCGCATGTCGTGCACGCCCTCTTCGGTGTCCAGGCGTACGGCCGGGTCGAGCTCGACGATCGCGTCCCGCTGGGCACGGGCGTAGGCCATGACGTGGTCGCCGGCCGTGACCGGTCTGCCGGCTGTCCCCGCCGGTTCGCCGGCTGTCATCGCCGGTTCGCCAGCCGTGATCGCCGGTCTGCCGGCCGTCCCCGCTCTGCCCGCGGCCTTCTTCTTCGGTCGTGGCTTGCCGCCCTTGGTCTCGGACAGGGCCCGGGCCAGCTTGGACGCGGACTTCGAGGGGCGTACGCCCGCCTTGCCCAACCGTTTCTCCACCTTGTCGAGGAAGGCCGGGTCACCGCCCTCGGCCAGTTCCACCTCGATCTCGGTCCACTGTGCCGTGCCCGTGCCGCCGAAGAGCCGCTCGGCGCGGACGCGGTCCACGCTCAGCTCGGCGAGCAGTTTCCCGTCGGCGTCGACGAGGTGCTGGATCTCGCGGGTGGTGCGCAGCCGTATCACCGGGATCAGCCGGCCCTCGCGGACCCTGGAGCGGGCCAGGGCGGCCAGTTCGTCGGGGAGCGTGTCGGAGAGTGGGGCGTGGATCTCGTCGCGGATGCCCGGGGCCACCGGGAGTTTGAGGTGCCAGCCCGCGTCGCTGCCGCCGGTGCGGTGGCGCAGGGTGACTCTTGCCGAGGCCAGGCGCAGGTCGGAGGTGTCGTGGTAGGTCGCGTCGAGTTCGGCGGTGCCCTTGTCCAGGACGTTCGCCACCCCGGCGACGCCGGTCAGGTCGGGCAGCCCACTGTCATCGGATTCGTACTTGCGCTCGATTTCACGCTTCGCATCCGCCATGAACCGAATCTAGTAGTCCGGGCGCCCCAAGGACAGCGGCCGAAGCGGGTAAATCGGAGGAAGAATGAAAATGAGGACGAGGTGAACACACCGGAAACGGCGCGTTCGCCTCGTCCTCGCTCTCGTTCTCGCCCTCGCCCTCGTCGCTGTCCGCCGCGCGGCTACGCCGACATCGGGCGCTGCACCCTGATCGACTGCAGCAGCCCCACGGCGACCCACACCGCGAACATCGACGAGCCGCCGTACGAGACGAAGGGCAGAGGCAGGCCGGTGACCGGCATGATGCCGAGGGTCATGCCGATGTTCTCGAACGCCTGGAAGGCGAACCACGCCACGATGCCGGCCGCGACGATCGTGCCGTACAGCTCGGTCGTCTCGCGGGCGATACGGCAGGCGCGCCACAGGACGACGCCGAGCAGCAGGATGATCAGGCCCGCGCCGACGAAGCCCAGCTCCTCCCCCGCGACCGTGAAGACGAAGTCGGTCTGCTGCTCGGGGACGAACTGGCCGGTGGTCTGCGAGCCGTGGAACAGGCCCGCGCCGGTCAGGCCGCCGGAGCCGATGGCGATCCGGGCCTGGTTGGTGTTGTAGCCGACGCCGGCCGGGTCGAGGCTGGGGTTGGCGAAGGCGGCGAAGCGGTTGATCTGGTACTGGTCCAGGATGTGCAGCTGCCAGATGGCGACACAGCCGAGCACACCGGCGGTGAGCAGGCCGAAGATCCAGCGGTTGGAGGCGCCGGAGGCGAGCAGCACGCCGAGGATGATGGTCACCAGGACCAGGACCGTGCCGAGGTCGGGCATGAGCAGCACGACCAGGATCGGGACCGCGGCCAGGCCCAGGGACTGCAGGACGGTGCGATGGTCCGGGTACGGCTTGTCACCGGCGTCCACCCGGGCCGCCAGTATCATCGCCATCCCCAGGATGATCGTGATCTTCACGAACTCGGCGGGCTGCAGCGAGAAGCCGCCGCCGAAGACGATCCAGTTGCGGCTGCCGTTGATGGTGGCGCCCAGCGGGGTGAGCACCGCGAGGATGCCGAGCACGGAGAGGCCGTAGAGGATCGGCACCGCGTTGCGCAGCTGGCGGTGGCCGACCCAGACCGTGCCGATCATCAGGGCGAGCCCGATGCCGGTGTTCATCAGATGCCGGATCAGGAAGTAGTACTGGTCGCCCTGGTTGATCTCGGTGCGGTTGCGGGTCGCCGAGTAGACGAGGAGCGAGCCGAGCAGGGACAGTGCGAGGGCGGCCAGCATCATCGGCCAGTCCAGGCGGCGGGTCAGCGAGTCGCGGGCGAAGACCCGGGTCCAGCCGGCGCGTGCCGGGCCGTAGCCGGAGACGGAGAAGCTGTTGACGCCGGTCATGTGAGCATCCTCCGGCTTCCCCGCTTGCGCGGCCGCCTGCGGGTGGTGCGGTTGCCCGTCGACGGTGAGGCCGTGGTGGCGGCCGGGGTCTGCCCGTTGTCGGTGCTCTTCTTGTCCTGCTGGGAGGCCTGGAAGTCCTTCGCCGGGTCCTTGGAGACCTTCGGGGAGGCGATGGTGCCGTCCGTGCGGACCTTCGGCAGGCCCTTCTGCGGGGTGTAGAGCAGCGCCTTCGACTTGTCGACGGAACCGTCGGCCTGGACGCCGTAGAGCGCGCTGTAGATGTTGCGGACCGCCTCACCGGAGGCACCGGAACCGGTACCGGCCTGGGCGATGGTCATGATGACCGTGTAGTCCTTGGTGTAGGTGGCGAGCCAGGACGTGGTCTGCTTGCCGTAGACCTCGGCGGTACCGGTCTTGCCGTGCAGGGCGATCTTGTCCTGCGGCCAGCCGCCGAACTTCCAGGCGGCCGTACCGCGGGTGATGACGCCCGCGAAGGCCTCGTCCATGCCCTTGATGGTGGCCTGGCTGACGGGCAGCTTGCGGAGCGCCTTGGGCTTGATCTCCTGGACGGTCTTGCCGTCGGCGCTGATGACCGCCTTGCCGATGGTCGGCTGGTACTCGGTGCCGCCGTTGGCCACGGCGCCGTAGATCATCGCCTCCTGTATCGGCGTGACGAGGGTGTCGCCCTGGCCGATGGAGTAGTTGATCTCGTCGCCCTCGCGCATCTTGTTGCCTTCGAGGCAGTTCTCGTACTCGATCTTCTCGACGTAGGTGCCGTCCTTCTTCCCGGACTTGCACCAGGCGTCCTTGTTGGCCTTCCAGTAGTCGAGCTTCCACTGGCGGTCGGGGACGCGGCCGGTGACCTCGTTGGGCAGGTCGATGCCGGTCTCCTTGCCGAGGCCGAACTGGTGGGCGGTCTTGAAGAACCAGTCCTTGGGCTGGCCCTTCTTGGGGTTGATACCGCCGTCCTTCTTCCACTGGCTGTCGGCGAGGCCGTAGAAGACGGTGTCGCAGGAGACCTCCAGCGCGCGGCCGAGGGAGATCGGGCCGAAGTTCTCGCCCTCGAAGTTCTTGAAGACCTGGCCGCCGACCGAGTAGGAGCTGGTGCAGGGGTAGCCGCCGTCCCAGGCGTAGCCGGCCTGGACCGCGGCGGCCGTGGAGACCACCTTGAACGTCGAACCGGGGGCCGCCTGACCCTGTATGGCCCTGTTGAGCAGCGGGTAGTCGGAGTTCTTGCCGGTGAGGGCCTTGTAGTCCTTGGCGGAGATGCCGCCGACCCAGACGTTCGGGTCGTAGTTCGGCGCGGAGGCCATGGCGACGATCCGGCCGGTCTTGGCCTCCATCACGACGACGGCGCCGGAGTCGGCCTTGTAGTTCTCCTGGGTGATCTTGTCGTACTGCTGGCGGGCGACCTTCATCGCGTTCTCCAGCTCGTACTCGGCGACGCGCTGGACGCGGGAGTCGATGCTGGTGACGAGGTTCGAACCGGGCTCGGCGGCGTCGGACTTGGCCTTTCCGATGACGCGGCCGAGGTTGTCGACCTCGTAGCGGGTGACGCCGGCCTTGCCGCGCAGCTCCTTGTCGTACTCGCGCTCCAGGCCGGAGCGGCCGACCATGTCGGAGCGCAGGTAGGGCGAGTTGGTGTCCTTGGCCTGCTCGATCTCGCCGTCGGTGACCGGCGAGAGGTAGCCGAGGACCTGCGCGGTGTTGGACTTGCCGGGGGCCGGGTAGCGGCGCACGGCCTCGGGCTCGGCGGTGATGCCGGGGAAGTCCTCGGAGCGCTCGCGGATCTGCAGGGCCTGCTTGGCGGTGGCCTTGTCGGTGATCGGGATCGGCTGGTACGGCGAGCCGTTCCAGCAGGGCTGCGGGGTCTTGGCGTCGCAGAGGCGGACCTTCTGCATGACGTCCTCGGGCTTCATCCCGAGGACGCCGGCGAGCTTGGTCAGGACCGCCTTGCCGTCGTCCTTCTGCTTGAGCAGGTCGGTGCGGGAGGCGGAGACGACGAGCCGGGTCTCGTTGTCCGCGATCGGGACTCCGCGGGCGTCCAGTATCGAGCCGCGCACGGCGGGTTCGACGACCTGCTGGACGTGGTTGCCGGAGGCTTCCTTCTGGTACTCGGCGCCCTCGCGGATCTGCAGGTACCACAGCCGGCCGCCGAGGGTGCCGAGCAGGGAGAGGACCAGGATCTGGATGACGACGAGACGGATCTGGACGCGTGGGGTCCGACCGGTCTCGGGAATGTTGGTCACTGGGCTGCCTCCCCCTTTCCCTGCACAAATGCGCGTGCGCGTACGAATGATGAACGATCTACCTGTGAGGCCGCGTTCCGCCCCGGTGTCCCCGTTCGGGTGAACTCCGCCGCGTTCACAGGCGCTTGACCCCCTTGATGCGGCCGACGCGGACGTTGCGGGTGCGGGCCCTGGCCTTCAGGCCGCCGAGGCCGCCGCGCTGGCCGCCGATGCGCATTCCGGTGCCGGAGGAGATCCAGCCCGAGGAGATGTCACCCGCCTTGGTGCCGGAGTTGGCCTCGGTCAGCGGGTCGTTGTCGGCGCGGCGGGCCAGGGCGATGATGCCGGGGACCACGAACGGGGCGAGCAGCAGGTCGTACAGGGCGGCCGTGATCAGCAGGCTCGTCATGCCGACGTGCCGGGCGGCGGTGTCGCCGACGAGGGCGCCGACGCCCGCGTAGAGCAGGGTGGAGCCGATGGCGGCGGCGACCACGACGATCATCGGGCCGGTCGCGGACTTGAGGCGGCCGTTCTCCGGCTTGATGAGCCCGGCGAAGTAGCCGACGACGCACAGCACCAGGGCGTAGCGGCCGGCCGCGTGGTCGGCGGGCGGGGCGAGGTCGGCGAGCAGTCCGGCGCCGAAGCCGACGAGGGCGCCGCCCACATGGCCGTAGACCATGGCGAGGCCGAGGACGGTGAGCAGCAGCAGGTCGGGGACGGCGCCCGGGAGGTGGAGGCGGGCGAGGACGCTCACCTGGATCACCAGGGCGACGACGACCAGGGCGGAGGAGAGCAGGATCCGGTTGACACGCATGGGGGATTCAGCTCCTACCGCTGCGGGCTGCTGGTGTCGGACGCGCCGGCGCTGGCGCCGGCGTCCGCGGACGGGGTGACCGTGACGGTCACCGTGGGGATCGGGGTGGGTTTCGGCTTGGCCGGGAGCACCTCGTCGCGCGGGTCCTTCTTCGGTGCCTCGATGACCACGCCGACGATGTCGAGCTTGGTGAAGGACACGAACGGCGTGACGTACAGGGTGCGGGTGAGGCCGCCGTTGGAGGGGTCGATGCCGGTGACCGTGCCGACCGGGACGCCGGGCACGAAGGGCCGGTCGCCCTGGGAGCCGAAGGTGACGAGCCGGTCGCCCTTCTTCACCTCGGCCTGGCCGTTGAGGAGTTCGACGCGCAGCGGGCGGTCGCCCTGCCCGGAGGCGAAGCCGAGTTCGTCGCTGCCCTCCATGCGGGTGCCGACGGTGAAGTCGGGGTCGTTGGCGAGCAGCACGGTGGAGGCGTCGG
The DNA here is from genome assembly GCF_044767525.1 of Streptomyces sp. NPDC101234. Taxonomy (NCBI): domain Bacteria; kingdom Bacillati; phylum Actinomycetota; class Actinomycetes; order Kitasatosporales; family Streptomycetaceae; genus Streptomyces; species Streptomyces sp. NPDC101234. The sequence continues at coordinate 126,997 of NZ_JBIWOA010000020.1, forward strand.
GGCCGACGGTGGTGACGCGGCCGACGAGGCCGTTGCCGTTCAGGACGGTCATGTCGCGCTTGATGCCGTCGTTGGCGCCGACGTCGATGGTGACGGTCCAGGAGAAGCCCTGGGCCGCTCCTATCCCGATGACCTGGGCGCCCTTGATGCCGTACTGGCCCTCGGCGGCGATGTTCAGCATCTTGTCGAGCTGCGCAAGGCGGCTGCGGTTGCGGTCGCTGCTGCCGAGCTTCGCCTTCAGCGCCGCGTTCTGGGTCTCCAGCCGGGCCAGCCGGTCGTGTCGTGCGCCGGAGTCGCGGACGGCGGAGACGGCGTTGCCGACCGGGTCCACCACCGTCGACATGCCGTTCTCGATCGGGCCGAAGACCGCTGCCGCGGCCTGCCGGGCGCCGTCGACCGGGGAGTTCCTGCCACCTCGGATGTCCACCGTGATCAGCGCGAACGCGATGGCGATCAGCAGCACCAGGAGCAGCCGGCTCTCTTTCGTGTCCCTCACGTGCGGCGGCCGTGCCTTCCTCAAATAGGAACCTGCGGGGCTTGGTTGCGGAAGCTTGTGAAGCATGTGGGGGGTTGCGGAGGCTTGTGGGGTGGAGCTCGCCTTGGGCGAGTTTATGCCTCCATATCAACGATCCGCCGCACGAGAGGGGATGATCTCGTACGGCGGAATCGAAGAGTTACGTCATCTGCGCGGCTGGGCGTCCAGGACCTGCTGGAGCGCCTCGAACTCCTCGACGCACTTGCCGGAGCCGAGCGCCACGCTGTCCAGCGGGTCCTCGGCGATGTGGATGGGCATGCCGGTCTCCCGGCGCAGCCGCTCGTCCAGACCGCGCAGCAGTGCTCCGCCGCCGGTCAGAACGATTCCCCTGTCCATGATGTCGCCGGACAGCTCCGGCGGGCACTTGTCGAGGGTGGTCTTCACGGCGTCGACGATCGCGTTGACGGGTTCCTCGATCGCCTTGCGGACCTCGGCGGCCGAGATGACGACGGTCTTCGGCAGGCCGGAGACCAGGTCCCGGCCGCGGATCTCGGTGTGCTGGTCGTCGTCGAGGTCGTACGCCGAACCGATCGTGATCTTGATCTGTTCGGCGGTCCGCTCACCGAGGAGGAGGCTGTACTCCTTCTTGATGTGCTGGATGATCGCGTTGTCGAGCTCGTCGCCCGCGACCCGGATGGACTGGGCGGTGACGATGCCGCCGAGCGAGATGACCGCGACCTCGGTGGTGCCGCCGCCGATGTCCACCACCATGTTGCCGGTGGCCTCGTGGACCGGCAGGCCGGAGCCGATGGCGGCGGCCATGGGCTCCTCGATGATGTGCACCTGACGGGCACCGGCCTGCGACGACGCCTCGATGACGGCGCGGCGCTCGACGCCGGTGATGCCGGAGGGCACGCAGACGACCACACGCGGGCGGGCGAGATAGCGCCGCTTGTGGATCTTCAGGATGAAGTAACGGAGCATCCGCTCGGTGATCTCGAAGTCGGCGATCACGCCGTCCTTCAACGGGCGGACGGCGACGATGTTGCCGGGCGTGCGCCCGATCATCTTCTTCGCCTCCGCGCCGACCGCGAGAATTCCACCGGTGTTCGTGTTGATCGCGACGACGGACGGCTCGTTGAGTACGATCCCGCGACCCCTGACGTACACCAGCGTGTTGGCGGTCCCGAGGTCGACAGCCATGTCACGGCCGATGAACGACATTGAGTTCCCCATCAGGATTCGTCTGGCCTTCCCGGGAGCTTTTGAGGGCATTTCAGGTCGGCGAAGTGGGTGCTGTGACGTGAAGGCTTACATCGTAGACGCGCCTGCACGAACACTGCGCGAGGGTCTTCGCCATTGTCAGCACGTACGGAGCCGCCCCGCTTCTGGAGACGGTCCGACGGGGCCACTCGTTCCCCCGATCGGCACGCATATGCCGAGGGACGGCCGAAATCGTTCGGCCGTCCCAGGGTGCGCAGATCAACGGGCTGACGCCTCGTCAAAAACTTCCACGAAAACTCCGTACGGGGGCGCGTTCGCCCCCGGCGGGGTTATGCGCGGCCCGGGAAGAAGATCTTGACCTCGCGCTCGGCGGACTCCTCGGAGTCGGACGCGTGGATCAGGTTCTCGCGGACGATCACGCCGAAGTCGCCGCGGATGGAGCCGGGCGCGGCGGCGATCGGGTCGGTCGGGCCGGCGAGCGCGCGGACGCCCTCGATGACCCGCTCGCCCTCGACGATCAGGGCGACGACCGGGCCGGAGGCCATGAACTCGACCAGCGGCTCGTAGAACGGCTTGCCGACGTGCTCGCCGTAGTGCTGCTCCAGCGTCGCCCGCTCCAGGGTGCGCAGTTCCAGCGCGGTGATCTGCCAGCCGGCCTTGCGCTCGATACGGCTGATGATCTCGCCGGTCAGGCCACGACGGACGGCGTCGGGCTTGAGCAGGACGAGGGTGCGCTGGCTCACTAGGGGGCTCCTTCGCGGTACTGGCAGGTGCGGTGAGGAGAGGCTACAGGGCGTGTCCGGGCGCCCGTCACGCAGCGTCAGCCCCCGGGGCCCCGGACTGTGCCGCCTGCGCCGCGAAGCGGGCCTTGGCCTCGTCGATCTTCCGGCCGTAGTGCACCGAGGCCCACCACAGGCCCGCGAAGATCGCGCCCATGAAGTACATGGTCGGGACGTAGATCCCGGAGGCGATCAGCGCGATCTGCAGGGCCCAGCCGAGGGCGGTGCCGCCCGGCCGGGTGATGACCCCGCACAGGGCCACGCACAGGAACATCGCGATGCCGCTGACCAGCCAGACCGTCGAGGCGGCCAGGCCGGGGTCCTTCATGGCGACCAGTGCGGCGAAGCCGATGACGAAGAACTCGCCGATCAGGGTGGAGGAGCAGAGCGTCCGCATGGTCAGCGCCTCCCCAGGAGCAGCCGGGCCTCGCCCACGGTGATGACGGAGCCGGTGACCAGCACCCCGCCGCCGGCGAACTCGCCCTCCTCCTCGGCCAGCGTGATCGCGGCCTCCAGGGCGTCGGGCAGCCGCGGTTCGACCTGGACGCGGTCGTCGCCGAACACCTGGACGGCGATCGCGGCCAGCTCGTCCGCGTCCATGGCGCGGTGGCTGGAGTTCTGGGTGACGACGACCTCGGCGAAGATCGGCTCGAAGGCCTCCAGGAGCCCTCGTACGTTTTTGTCGGCGCTGGCCCCGACCACGCCGATCAGCCGGCTGAAGTCGAAGGCCTCGCCGACCGCCTCGGCGGTGGCGCGGGCGCCGGCCGGGTTGTGGGCGGCGTCGAGGACGACGGTCGGGGAGCGTCGTACGACTTCGAGGCGGCCCGGCGAGGAGACGGCCGCGAAGGCCTTGCGGACCGTGTCGATGTCGAGGGGCTCGGGGCGCTGGGAGCCGACGCCGAAGAACGCCTCGACGGCGGCGAGCGCGACGGCCGCGTTGTGCGCCTGGTAGGGGCCGTGCAGGGGGAGGTAGACCTGCTCGTACTCGCCGCCCAGGCCGCGCAGGGTGAGCAACTGGCCGCCGACGGCGACCTGGCGGGCGACGACGCCGAACTCCAGGCCCTCGCGGGCCACGGTCGCGTCGACCTCCACGGCCTTCTTCAGCAGCACCTGGGCCGCGTCCACCGGCTGCTGGGCCAGGATGACGGTCGCGTCCTGCTTGATGATCCCGGCCTTCTCGGCGGCGATCGCCGCGGTGGTCTCGCCGAGCCGGTCGGTGTGGTCGAGGTCGATGGGGGTGACCACGGCGACATCACCGTCGATGACGTTGGTGGCGTCCCAGGAGCCGCCCATGCCGACCTCGACGACCGCGACGTCCACGGGGGCGTCCGCGAAGGCCGCGTACGCCATCGCGGTGAGCACCTCGAAGAAGGAGAGCCGGTACTCCTGCTGGGAGTCGATCATCGCGACGTACGGCTTGATGTCCTGGTACGTCTCGATGAACCGCTCGGCGGAGACGGGGGCGCCGTCGAGGCTGATGCGCTCGGTGACCGACTGCACATGGGGGCTGGTGTAGCGGCCGGTGCGCAGGTCGAAGGCGCCGAGCAGGGACTCGATCATGCGGGCGGTGGAGGTCTTGCCGTTGGTGCCCGTGATGTGGATCGAGGGGTACGACCGCTGCGGCTCGCCGAGGACGTCCATGAGGGCGGCGATCCTGGTGACCGAGGGCTCCAGCTTGGTCTCGCCCCAGCGGGTGGCGAGCTCCGCCTCGACCTCGCGCAGGGTCTTGTCGACCTCGGGGTCCTCGGGGCGGGCGGGCACGTCGCCCTGGGGCGGGCCGCCCTGGGTGCGCAGGGTCCGGCTGCCGGCCTCGATCAGCGCGAGATCGGGGTCGCGGTCCGTCTCGGCCTCGATGATCTCGTCGAAGTCGTCGAAGCTCTCATTGGGGTCGCGCGGGGGCAGATCACTCACGGGACCAGTCTAGGAGCCTCCCGGGGGCCCGGACGCGTCGGCCGTCGGCAGCGCCTGTTCGCACCAGATCGTCTTGCCGGCGGAGGTCTGCCGGGTGCCCCACCGCTGGGTGAGCTGGGCCACCAGCAGCAGGCCCCGGCCGCCCTCGTCGAAGACACGGGCCCGCCGCAGGTGGGGGGCGGTGCTGCTGCCGTCGGAGACCTCGCAGATCAGCATGGCGGTGTCGCGGATGAGCCGCAGCCGGATCGGGGCGGCGCCGTAGCGGATGGCGTTGGTGACGAGTTCGCTGACCACCAGTTCGGTGGTGAACGACAGCTCGTCCAGCCGCCAGGCGTCGAGCTGGCCGGTGGCCAGGGTCCGGGCCCGGGCGACGTGCTCGGGGTCCGCGGGGACCTCCCAGGTGGCCACCCGGTCGGCGGGCAGGGCGTGGGTCCGGGCGAGCAGCAGGGTGACGTCGTCGGCGGGTTCGCCGGTGCGCAGCGTGGCCACCACCCGGTCGCAGACCGCCTCCAGCGACGCCCCCGGCGTCGCCAGCGCGCAGCGCAGCCGCTCCAGGCCCTGGTTCATGTCGAGGCTGCGGGAGTGCACCAGGCCGTTGCTGAACAGCGCGAGGGTGGTGCCCTGGGCGAGGTCCAGTTCGGTCGTCTCGAACGGCAGCCCGCCGAGCCCGAGCGGGGGTCCGGCCTGGCCGGGGGCCGGCTCCACCGCGCCCTCGGGAGTGATGACGAAGGGCAGCGGATGGCCCGCGCTGGCGAGGGCGCAGCGCCGGGAGACCGGGTCGTAGACGGCGTACAGACAGGTCGAACCCACCTCGCCGGTCGGCTCCGCGCCGCCGTCGTCGAGGTGGATGACCAGGTCGTCGAGGTGGGTGAGGAGTTCGTCGGGCGGCAGGTCGACGTCCGCGAGGGTGCGGACCGCCGTGCGCAGCCGGCCCATGGTGGCGGAGGCGTGGATGCCGTGGCCGACGACGTCGCCGACGACCAGGGCGACCCGGGTGCCCGACAGGGGGATCACGTCGAGCCAGTCACCGCCGACCCCGGCGCTGGTGCCGGTCGGGAGGTAGCGGTAGGCGAAGTCGACGGTGGGCCGCTCGGGCAGGCCGTGCGGCAGCAGGCTGCGCTGGAGTGCCAGTGCGGTCTCGCGCTCCCGGGTGTAGCGGCGGGCGTTGTCGATGGCGTGTGCGGACTTCGCGGCCAGTTCCTCGGCGTCGGACAGGTCGTCCTCCTCGAACGGCGGGGAGTCCCGGGTCCGCCAGAAGGCGATCACTCCCATGAGGACGCCCTGTGCCGACAGCGGCGCGGTGATCAGCGAGGCCATGCCGTACGCGAGCAGCCGCTCCGTGAGCGGGCGGTCGAGAGCCCATCCCTCGGGGGCGGCGCGCAGGTCGGCCAGGAGGGCCGCGCGGGTGCCGTTCCCGGCCGGTGCGGGCGGTGCGGGCGGTGCGGGCGGTGCGACGAGCGCGCCGACGGGGGCCAGCGGGGACTCGTCCCGGACGCCTCCCCGGGCGACGCGGCGCAGGACGGCGCCGTCGGCGGCCACCAGTTCGCCTCCCGTGAGGACGGCCGCCTGGAGGTCGACGGTGACATGGTCGGCGAAGCGGGGGACGGTCACCCGCACCAGTTCGTCGGCGGTGCGGCGCACGTCGAGGGTGGTGCCCACGGCCGTACCGGCGTCGTAGAGCAGTCTGAGCCGCCGGTGGCTCTTCTCCAGGGAGCCGGCCATGGTGTTGAACGCCGTCTCCAGCTGCCCGATCTCCCGCCGGCCGGAGAGCGGCACCCGTGCGCTCAGGTCCCCGGCGGCCAGCCGGGTCGCGAAGCCGGCCATCCGGCGCACCGGCCAGACGACCACCCGGGTCACATAGGCGCCGTAGCCGACGATCAGGAGGACCGCCCCGCCCACGCCGACGGAGGCCGCGACCGTCAGCATGTGCATCCGGCCCTCCAGGGCGTGCTCGCGTCTGCCGATGGCGGCACGCTCGGCGGCGACGTAGCGGGCGAACTGGTCCCGGAGCATGTCGACGCGTCGCTCGCCCTGCAGGGTCCGCGCCACGCCGCTGGCCGCCGGAGCACCGCTGCGGGCCGCATGGACGAGCGGGACCGAGTAGTCGTCGATGAAGGTCTGCCCGCCCTGCCGGATCTGCTGGGCGAGCTGCCGCTGGGCAGGGGACGTGCTGACGTCCACCAGGCGCTGCGCCTGGGCGGGGAACGCGGCCCGTGCGGCCTGCCACGAGGCGAGGAACTGGCCCTGCCGGGTGAAGAGGTAGGTCTCCTGCCCGCCCTCCACGTCGAGGACGGTCTTCTCGACCACTCCGGCCTGGTCCAGGGCCGGTCGGCCGCTCCGGGCCGTCAGCAGGGAGCTGTGCGCGTCCCGGATCGCCCACACCAGCATCAGGAAGACGAGGCCGATGAGCACGGCGAGCAGGGCGCCCGCGACAGCCGTCAGGGGAGCCAGTCCTCCTTGCGGAGACGGTTTCGCTCGGCCCCTGCGCAGCATGCGGGCGTTCCCTCCGCCACAAAGCACCAAAACGGAACATCAAGGGCATGTTCCTACTTTTGGATTGTAGGGCGGTGGCGGGTCCTCGCTTGGCGACCCGGGGGAAACGCGAAGGCGTCCGGCGGCCCTGTGGAACGGGCCGCCGGACGCCTTCGGGGACGCTCGGGGCTGTTACGCCTGCGGGAGGCGGTCCAGCTGGGTCTGGATACGCGCGATGTCCTCGTCCGCCTTGGCCAGACGGCCGCGGATCTTGTCCACCACGTTGTCCGGGGCCTTCGCCAGGAACGCCTCGTTGCCCAGCTTGGCCGTCGCCTGGGCCTTCTCCTTCTCGGCCGCCGCCAGGTCCTTGGCGAGGCGCTTGCGCTCGGCGGCGATGTCGATCGTGCCGGAGAGGTCGAGGGCGACCGTGGCACCGGCGATCGGGAGAGTGGCCGTCGCCGCGAAGGCGTCGCCCTCCGGCTGGAGGCGCAGCAGCTGCCGGATGGCGGCCTCGTGCGGGGCGAGGGCCGTGCCGTCCAGGGTGAGGCGGGCCGGGACCCGCTGGCCGTCCTGCAGGCCCTGCTCGGCGCGGAAGCGGCGGACCTCGGTGATGACGGACTGGAGGGCCTCGATCTCCTTCTCCGCCGCCTCGTCACGGAAGCCGCTGTCGGCCGGCCAGTCGGCGATGACGACCGACTCGCCGCCGGTCAGCGTCGTCCACAGGGTGTCCGTGACGAACGGGATCACCGGGTGGAGGAGCTTCAGGGTGACGTCCAGGACCTCGCCGAGGACGCGTTGGGAGACCTCGGCGCCCCGGCCGCCCGCCTGGAAGGTGGACTTGGACAGCTCGACGTACCAGTCGAAGACCTCGTCCCACGCGTAGTGGAAGAGCGAGTCGGAGAGCTTCGCGAACTGGAAGTCGTCGTAGAACGCGTCGACTTCGGCGACCGTCTTGTTGAGACGGGAGAGGATCCAGCGGTCCGTCGCCGACATCTCCGACGGGTCCGGGAGCGGGCCGTCGAGCGTCGCGCCGTTCATCAGCGCGAAGCGGGTGGCGTTCCAGACCTTGTTGGCGAAGTTGCGGGACGCCTGGACCCAGTCCTCGCCGATCGGCACGTCGGTGCCGGGGTTGGCGCCGCGGGCCAGGGTGAAGCGGACGGCGTCGGAGCCGTACTTGTCCATCCAGTCCAGCGGGTCGACGACGTTGCCGAAGGACTTCGACATCTTCTTGCCGCGCTCGTCGCGGACCAGGCCGGTCAGCGCGATGGTCTTGAAGGGGACCTCGCCGTCCATGGCGTAGAGGCCGAACATCATCATCCGGGCGACCCAGAAGAAGATGATGTCGTGGCCGGTGAGCAGGACGTCGGTCGGGTAGAACTTCCGCAGGTCCGCGGTCTGTTCGGGCCAGCCGAGGGTGGAGAACGGCCACAGGCCGGAGGAGAACCAGGTGTCCAGGACGTCGGTGTCCTGCTTCCAGCCCTCCGCCTCGGTGCCGGGCGGCTGCTCGTCGGGGCCGACGCAGACGACCTGGCCCTCGGGGCCGTACCAGACCGGGATGCGGTGACCCCACCACAGCTGGCGCGAGATGCACCAGTCGTGCATGTTGTCGACCCAGTCGAAGTACCGCTTCGACATGTCCTCGGGGTGGATCTTGACGCGGCCGTCACGGACCGCGTCACCGGCGGCCTTGGCGAGCGGGCCGACCTTGACCCACCACTGCATGGACAGGCGCGGCTCGATGGTGGTCTTGCAGCGCGAGCAGTGGCCGACGCTGTGGACGTAGGGCCGCTTCTCGGCGACGATCCGGCCCTGCGAGCGCAGCGCCGCGACGATCGCGGAGCGCGCCTCGAAGCGGTCCAGGCCCTCGAAGGGGCCGTGGACGGTGATGACCGCCCGCTCGTCCATCACGGTGATGGACTCCAGGCCGTGGCGCTGGCCGATCGCGAAGTCGTTCGGGTCGTGGGCCGGGGTGACCTTCACGGCGCCCGTGCCGAACTCCGGGTCGACGTGCGTGTCCGCGACGACGGGGATGGTGCGGTCGGTCAGCGGGAGCTTGATGCGCCTGCCGACCAGGTGCTTGTAGCGCTCGTCGTCGGGGTGGACGGCGACGGCCGTGTCACCGAGCATCGTCTCGGCACGCGTGGTGGCGACGACCAGCGTCTCGTCACCCTCTCCGTACTTGATGGAGACCAGCTCGCCGTCGTCCTCCTGGTACTCCACCTCGATGTCCGAGATGGCCGTCAGACAGCGGGGGCACCAGTTGATGATGCGCTCGGCGCGGTAGATCAGCTCGTCGTCGTAGAGCTTCTTGAAGATGGTCTGGACGGCCTTGGACAGGCCCTCGTCCATGGTGAAGCGCTCGCGGTCCCAGTCGACGCCGTCACCGAGGCGGCGCATCTGGCCGAGGATCTTGCCGCCGTACTCTTCCTTCCACTGCCAGACCCGCTCGACGAACTCCTCGCGGCCGAGGTCCTGGCGGGACTTGCCCTCCTCGGCGAGCTGCTGCTCGACCTTGTTCTGGGTGGCGATACCGGCGTGGTCCATGCCGGGCAGCCACAGCGACTCGAAGCCCTGCATGCGCTTGCGGCGCGTGAGGGCGTCCATGAGCGTGTGCTGGAAGGCGTGGCCCAGGTGCAGGGAGCCGGTGACGTTCGGCGGGGGGATGACGATGGTGTACGCGGGCTTGTCGCTCTTGGCGTCGGCCGCGAAGTAACCGCGCTCTACCCAGCGCTCGTACAGCGTCCCCTCTACGTCGGCCGGCGCGTACTGGGTCGGCAGTTCGGTGCTGGGCGCTGTGGGCTGCTGCTGAGCATTCTCGGTCACGGGGTCAGTTTAGGGGGAAGCAATCCCCACCTCTAAACCGAATCCTGACCGCCAACCGGCCAAAGCGACACAGCTACAGATGCCAACGCTAACCACATGACATGCGAACAAAAGTTTGATTACATTTGCCATGCTCACATCACGACATAGGAGGCACCATGAAGCGGTATCTGGCAGCAACAGCTGGGGTCATGGCCACTGCCTGCCTCGTGCTCACCACCGTCAGCGCCCAACCCGCTGCGGCCGCGTGGCGGGGGTGCACGGCCCTCTGGAGCGACGGCTTCGAGGCCCCGCATGCCGCCGCGTCGGGGGGAGGCGACCAGTCCTACACAGGCAAGAACTCCCTCGCCGACGTCAGCCTGTACGTCAAGGACCTCAGAGCGGACGGCCATCACGTGGCGGTACGACTCGTCACGCGCAGGTCGGACGGCAGCAACCACTACTGGAGCTGGCACCACCTGTACGCAGGTGAAGGGACGGACCAGACCTGGAACACCACCGCGACTGACTCCGGCGGTATACACACGGTTTGGCGACAGATCGGCATATTCGAGGGGGACTCCCTGCTCAACTCCTGCGTCACCGATGGCGAGAGCAACCCGCAGTGGTAGTCAGCCCATTCCGCCAATGACCAGCGCCTCCCTATGCAGTTCGCCGCAGGAGCCCGCCGAGGGGACTGTCCGGCCGCATCGTTTGCACGTTTGGTAACGATGCGGCCCGGGCGCCGCCCTGTGCAACGTCATCCGGAAGGATGGCCGCCACTGCACAGCCAACGGGAGGAACGGCGGGCATGAGTTACAACCAGCCGGGACCGTACGGAGGACCGCCCCAGCAGCACGGGAGTGCGGTCTCACTAGACAATGCCCTCACCGGTTCGTTCCGCATCGATCCACCAAAGGGGAGGGGGCGCTCAGCGACTATCGCCGGGCGCCCCCTTCAGGTCATACCAGAACCGCCTACGCCGTCTTCTGCTCCCCCGGCCCCCGCCCCCGCGCGTCGCGCGGGATCAGGGTCGGGTTGACGTTGGAGTGGACGACGTCGGCCGTGATGACCACGCGGGCGACGTCCTTGCGGGACGGGACCTCGTACATCACGGACATCAGGACTTCCTCCATGATGGCGCGCAGGCCGCGCGCGCCGGTCTGGCGGAGGATGGCCTGGTCGGCGATGGCCTCCAGGGCCTCGCGCTCGAAGTCCAGCTCCACGCCGTCGAGTTCGAAAAGGCGCTGGTACTGCTTGACGAGCGCGTTGCGCGGCTCGATGAGGATCTGGAGCAGGGCCTCGCGGTCCAGGTTGTGGACCGACGTGATGACGGGGAGACGCCCGATGAACTCGGGGATCATGCCGAACTTGACCAGGTCCTCAGGCATGACGTCCTCGAACTGGTCCTTGGACTGCAGCTCGCGCTTGGAGCGGATCGTCGCGCCGAAGCCGATGCCCTTGGCGCCCGCCCGGGACTCGATGATCTTCTCCAGGCCGGCGAACGCACCGCCCACGATGAACAGGACGTTCGTCGTGTCGATCTGGATGAACTCCTGGTGCGGGTGCTTGCGGCCGCCCTGCGGCGGGACCGAGGCCGTGGTGCCTTCGAGGATCTTCAGCAGGGCCTGCTGGACGCCCTCACCGCTGACGTCTCGCGTGATCGACGGATTTTCACTCTTCCGCGCGACCTTGTCGATCTCGTCGATGTAGATGATCCCGGTCTCGGCCTTCTTGACGTCGTAGTCGGCCGCCTGGATCAGCTTGAGGAGGATGTTCTCCACGTCCTCGCCCACATAGCCCGCCTCCGTCAGCGCGGTCGCGTCGGCGATCGCGAACGGGACGTTCAGCATGCGGGCCAGGGTCTGTGCGAGGAGCGTCTTGCCGGAGCCCGTGGGGCCCAGCAGCAGGATGTTGGACTTCGCCAACTCGATGGCGTCGTCGCGGCCTTGGGCGCCGCCGTTCTCGCCGGCCTGGACGCGCTTGTAGTGGTTGTACACCGCGACCGAGAGGGCCTTCTTGGCGGGCTCCTGGCCCACCACGTAGCCCTCGAGGAACTCGTAGATCTCGCGGGGCTTGGGGAGTTCCTCCCAGCGCACCTCGCTCGTCTCGGCGAGCTCCTCCTCGATGATCTCGTTGCAGAGGTCGATGCACTCGTCGCAGATGTACACACCGGGCCCTGCGATGAGCTTCTTGACCTGCTTCTGGCTCTTGCCGCAGAACGAGCACTTGAGCAGATCGCCGCCGTCACCGATGCGTGCCACGGTGTGCTTCCCCTTCGCCTGGGAGTCGCCTGGACTCTTTCGAATCCAGCGGCTCCTGGTGCTGCCTTATGTCGACGGTACCTTGCCGGGACCCCCGTACGGGCCCCCCTTGGCACGGTTCACTTTGACGTGCACCTTGCCGAGCACGTGGTCAAACCATGCCAAGGGCGGCAGAGAATACATCCTCTGTCAGCGGACGTCCGCGTTGTTCATCTTCCGGGTGGAGATGATCTGGTCCACGATGCCGTACTCCAGCGCTTCCTCGGCCGTGAGGATCTTGTCGCGCTCGATGTCCTCGCGGACCTTCTCCAGCGGCCGGTTGGAGTGCTTGGCCAGCATGTTCTCCAGCTGCTCACGCATCCGCGTGAACTCGTTGGCGATGATCTCCAGGTCGGAGAGCTGGCCGCGGCCGGTGGAACCGGCCGGCTGGTGGATCAGCACACGGGAGTTCGGCAGCGCCATGCGCTTGCCGGGCGTACCGGCGGCCAGCAGGATCGCCGCGGCGGAGGCCGCCTGGCCCATGCAGACCGTCTGGATGTCGGGCTTGACGAACTGCATCGTGTCGTAGATCGCCGTGAGGGCGGTCATGTCGCCGCCCGGGCTGTTGATGTAGATCGAGATGTCCCGGTCGGGGTCCATCGACTCCAGGCACAGCAGCTGCGCCATGACGTCGTTGGCGGAGGCGTCGTCGATCTGGACGCCGAGGAAGATCACGCGCTCCTCGAAGAGCTTCGCGTACGGGTCGTACTCGCGGATGCCCTGGGAGGTGCGCTCCACGAAGCGCGGGATGACATAGCGGGCGTCGGGCCGGGGGCCGTCGTAACGGGCGTCGGCGCCGCCGTGGAAGTTGCTCATGAGGGTGTTCACCGTCCTGGTGGCGTTCGGGGGGCTGGAGTCTCGGCGGAGCGTGGCGTGGCCGCGCTCAGGAGGCGCCGGTGCCGCCGCCTCCCGGAACACCGGAGGCATGCGTGATGATCCCGTCAATCAGACCGTACTCCTTGGCCTCTTCCGGGGTGAACCAGCGGTCGCGGTCGCCGTCGCGGATGATCGTCTCGACGGTCTGGCCGGAGTGCAGGGCGGTCAGCTCGGACATGGTCTTCTTGGTCCGCAGCAGGTACTGGGCCTGGATCTTGATGTCCGAGACCGTACCGCCGAGGCCCGCGGAGCCCTGGTGCATCATGATGTCCGTGTGCGGCAGGGCGAAGCGCTTGCCGGCGGTACCGCCGGTGAGCAGGAACTGGCCCATCGAGGCCGCCATGCCCATGGCGATGGTGACCACGTCGTTCGGGATGAACTGCATGGTGTCGTAGATCGCCATGCCGGCCGTCACCGAGCCGCCGGGGCTGTTGATGTAGAGGAAGATGTCCTTGTTGGGCTCGGCCGCGAGCAGCAGCAGCTGTGCGGTGATCTTGTTCGCGATGTCGTCGTCCACCTGCTGGCCCAGGAAGACGATCCGCTCGCCGAGCAGCCGGTTGTAGACCTGGTCTCCGAGGCCACCACCGATGGAAGGCCCGTCGGCGGCGGAGGGCATCAGATTCGTCACGTATCCACCTGCTCGTCTTTACGACGGCGCCGGGCCGTCTCACGTTTCCGTAGCCGGGGGCTTGGCTGCCCTCGTACTCATGGACCCTAACGCGATGGTCCCTTCGGGGAATCCCGGTAACAGGGCTGTTCGCCGGGGGCGTAGCGGCTGCGGGGGTGGGCCGACCGCTCTTCGCCGTGCGCGTGGAGGTGCGTGGGCGCGTGCGGGTGCGCGGGGGCTTGTCGCGCAGTTGTCCGCGCCCCTGACGGGGCGCTGCTCCTGGCGTGTACGACAAAGGGGCCCCCGGGAACAGTCCCAGGAGCCCCTTGTACGCCGTTACGGGCGCCGGAGGGCTCAGCCCTCGGCCTTCTCCTCGTCGGCGGTGTCCGTGGCCTCGGCGGCGGCCTCGGGGGCCTCCGTCTCGTCCTCGTCCTCGTCGTCCAGGTCGACGATCTCGCCGTTGGTGTCCTTCACCGTGGCGGCCTCGACCACGACGGCCAGGGCCTTGCCGCGGGCGACCTCGCCGACCAGGAGCGGAACCTGGCCGCCCTCGACGACGGCCTGGGCGAACTGGTCGGGGGACATGCCGGAGGAGGCCGCACGCCGCATGAGGTGCTCGGTGAGCTCCTCCTGGTTGACGTTGAGGTTCTCCTTCTTGACCAGCTCGTCCAGGACGAACTGGGTCTTGATGCCCTTGACCGCGGCCTCGCGGGTCTCGGTGTCGAACTCCTCGGCGGTCTTGCCCTGGATCTCCAGGTACTTCTCGAGGTCGAGACCCATCTGGCCGAGCTGGTGGTGCTCCAGGTTGTGCTTGCGGGTGTTGATCTCGTCCTCGAGGAGCTTCTCGGGGACGGGCACCTCGACGAGCTCCAGGAGCTTCTCCAGGACGCGCTCCTGGGCCTGGGTGGCCTGGTCGTACGTCTTCATGTTGGCGAGCCGCTTGCGGCTGTCGGCCCTGAGCTCGTCCAGGGTGTCGAACTCCGAGGCGAGCTGCGCGAACTCGTCGTCCAGCTCGGGCAGTTCGCGGGCGGCGACCTGGGTGACCTTGACGGTGACCTCGGCCTCCTTGCCGGCCGCGGAACCGCCCTTGAGCTCGGAGGCGAAGGTGGCCTCGCCACCGGCCTCCAGGCCCTTCACGGCGTCGTCGATGCCGTCCAGCAGCTCGCCGGAGCCGATGGTGTAGGAGACACCGCTGGCGATGCCGTCCTCCAGCACCTCGCCGTCGACCTTGGCCTCCAGGTCGATGGTGACGACGTCGCCCTCCTCGGCGGCACGCTCGACCGGGGAGGTGGACGCGAAGCGCTCACGGAGCTGCTCCACGGACTTCTCGATGTCCTCGTCGGTCACCTCGACGGCGTCGACCTCGACCTCGATGCCGGTGTAGTCCGGGATCTCGAGGGCGGGGCGGACGTCGACCTCGGCGGTGAAGTTCAGCGTCTCGCCGTCCTTCAGCTCGGTGATGTCGACGTCGGGCTGGCCGAGCGGGCTGAGCTCGGCCTCGTTGACCGCCTCGGTGTAGAACTTCGGGAGCGCGTCGTTGACGGCCTCCTCCAGCACCGCACCGCGACCGAACCGCTGGTCGATGACCCGGGCCGGGATCTTGCCCTTACGGAAGCCCTTCACCGTGACCTGCTGGTTGATCTTCTGGTACGCCGCGTCGAGGCTGTCCTTGAGCTCCTCGAAGGGCACCTCGACAGTGAGCCGAACCCGGGTCGGGTTCAGGGTCTCCACGGCGCTCTTCACGGTTCGGTCTCCTTGTGGCTGACTTCTTGGGTTCTGCCGGTACCCAGAGGGGCCCGGCGGAGTTTCGCCGCCCGGAGGAGTTCGTAGGCCGCCGTCTGGCGGGCCGGGACACACGGGCGCGCAGCTTGCATAGTAACCGCAGCCGCTCAGCGCCCCAAAAGGCGATCAGGGCGGACGCCGTCAGATGGTGGTCGGGGTGGCGGGATTTGAACCCACGGCCTTCCGCTCCCAAAGCGGACGCGCTACCAAGCTGCGCCACACCCCGTTTCGGTGCGACACGTAGGGTACATGCCTGGGCCGTGTGCGTCGTTCGCTTTGTTCACCTGCATACGCATCCCACATACGCGCAGCCCAACGCGTTGGCCTAGGCGGCGGACGACCCGCTACGATGCCTCCTGTGCCGCGGTCGCCGACCTGCGGCGCATGTTGTGCGGGCGTAGCTCAATGGTAGAGCACTAGTCTTCCAAACTAGCTACGCGGGTTCGATTCCCGTCGCCCGCTCTGAACAGTCGAAGGCCCAGGTCAGAGGGTGAATTCACCCCTCGCCTGGGCCTTCGTCGTGCCCTGGCGCCCCTCCGGCGGACGGGGGCGGGCCGGGCGATCAACGGATGCCACAGAGGGCGTAGCGGGAGTCACCCATACGGGTGAAGAGGGTGCCGGGGGTTGCCGACGCCGATCGAGGCGGCAGCAGGAGCGGTGAGGCGCGCCGGCGATCGGGGCGGTCGGGCCGGCCATGCCCATGCCACCGCCGCCCCGCGTTCCGTCGTCCGGCTCCCCCGCGCTCCCCGCGCGGTCAGAAGTTGATCGAGTTGATGGTCTGCGCTATCGAGTCGAGGAACCGCTGGATCGACGGGGCCATCCCGGTCGAGGCGAGGAAGAAGCCGAAGAGGATCGCGACGATCGCGGGGCCGGCCTTGATGTTCCCCCCTCTGATCAGCACTACCAGGATGATCGCCAACAGCAACACCACGGACAGTGAAATGGCCACAACTGATCACACCCTCGGTCGGTTCCGCTCTCCCGGCCCAGGGGTACGACCCCGCACCCCCGCCAGAACCATCGTGCCACCAACCCGGCCGCACTATGCGGCCCGTGACACAACGTCGACAGCGCAGCGCACACCGACCACCGCCCGCACAGTAATTCGAGGGTCCACCCGCCCATAGAACCAAGGCAATCGGCGGCCTTGGTTTCAGTGTCCACACAACATGTGCGCAGCTAATTCGAATTGAAGGCACAGACGCCACAAGGCCAGGCCGCGCGCGGACGTTATGACCCAATTAGTCGGGATGAATAGGGACATCGTGGGCGTAAGTGCCGCATGGAACGGCATTGCCAGAGACATCGACTTCCTTAAATCCGCGGTCGATTCACAATCGATCACGAGCCATATCCAGGAATCACATCGGCGGTTTTACGAATTCCCACAGGCAACGCTAGGGTGCCTCAGATGTCTGACGCCGCCACGACCCCCGGCCAGAACCGAACACCCCGTCCCCCGGCCCGTCCGCCGGCGGACAGACAGCGCGACGCGTTCTTCGACAACGCCAAGTACCTGGCGATCGCGCTCGTCGCGATGGGTCACTCCTGGGAGCCGCTGAAGGGTGACAGCCGCGTCCTGGAGGCGATGTACTCCGTCGTGTACGCCTTCCACATGCCGGCGTTCATCATCATCTCCGGCTACTTCTCCCGGGGTTTCGACATGCGCCCGGACCGGCTGAAGCGGCTGGTCACCGGTGTCGTCGTGCCGTATGTCCTGTTCGAGACCGGGTACTCGCTGTTCCAGCGGTTCGTGAACGACTCCCCCGGCCAGGACATCAGCCTGCTCGACCCCTGGTACCTGACCTGGTTCCTGTGCGCGCTGTTCGTCTGGCGCCTGACCACGCCGATCTGGAAGGCCCTCCGCCACCCCCTTCCCGTCGCCTTCCTCATCGCGATGCTGGCGTCCGTGTCCCCGTCCATCGGTGACGACCTCGACCTGCAGCGGGTCCTGCAGTTCCTGCCGTACTTCGTGCTCGGCCTGTGTCTGAGGCCCGAGCACTTCCGGCTGGTGCGCCGCCGGCCGGTGCGGATCGCCGCGGTCCCGGTGTTCGCGGCCGCGCTGGTGTTCGCCTGGTGGGCGGCGCCGCGGATGAACCCCGCGTGGTTCTACCACCGTGACTCCGCGCAGGAGCTGGGTGCGCCGTGGTGGTGCGGGCCGGTGATGGTGCTCGCCCTGTTCGGCTGCTCGATGCTGCTGACGGCCGCCTTCTTCTCCTGGGTACCGGGCCGGAGGATGTGGTTCACGACGCTCGGCGCGGGCACGCTGTACGGCTATCTGCTGCACGGCTTCGTGGTGAAGTACGGCGTTCACGCGGGCTGGTTCGACCCGAAGTGGCTGCACGGGCCGCTCGGCGAGATCCTCGTCACCGCGGTCGCGGGCGCCGGCGTCACGCTGCTGTGCACGCGCCCCGTCCGGCGGGTGTTCCGGTTCGCCATGGAGCCGGAGATGGAGTGGGCGTTCCGGCAGGACGCGGCGGAACTGGCCCGGGAGCGGGAACGGCGGAGCCGGGCGATGGCCGGCGCGTAGCCGCTCCCGCGGAGACGTTCACGCGGAGACGCTCACGCGGAGACGTCTACTCAGGGAGGCCGAGAAGGGCGCGCATCCGGGCGTACTTCTCGGTCAGCCGTTCTCTCGTGCCCTCGTCCAGTACGGCGAGCCGGCCGGGGTCGGCGTTGTGCGCGAGGTCGGCCTGTTTCACGAGCAGGGCGCCGGGGGTCGTGAGGATGCGCTCGGCGTAGGACTCGGGAGGCTCGCCGGGGCGCTTGGTCACGGCACGGACGACGGCCTTGGTCCGGGGGCTCAGGGCGGCCGCGTCCAGCCACTCCTCGGTGAGGGCGTGGTCCTCCACGGAGTCGTGCAGCCAGGCGGCGGCGATCTGGTCGGGGTCTCCGCCGCGGGCACGGACGCCCTCGGCCACGGCGGCGAGGTGCTCGGCGTAGGGACGGCCGGCCTTGTCGGTCTGCCCGGCATGGGCGGCTCGGGCGAGTTCCTCGACTTCGGGGAGGGAGAGGTGGGTCACGGTGCGAGTATGCGCCACTGCTGTGCGGCGCCCCCGTCCGCTACCTCACCTCGCCGCCTCCCGGCAGATCAGCAGCAGCGCCCGGTCGTCGTTGACGTCCTTCGCCACCGCCTCGATCAGGTGCCAGGCGGCCCCGTGGAAGCCGCCGGCCACATAGCGGTCCGCCTCGCCCGTCAGGCGGTCGATGCCCTCCACGATGTCCCGGTCGGACGTCTCCACCAGGCCGTCCGTGAAGAGCATCAGGACGTCTCCGGGGCGCAGGGAGCCCTTGACCGGGTCGAACTGCGCGCCGTCGTACACGCCCAGCAGGGGGCCCTCCGCCGCCTTCTCCTCCCAGCGGCCGCTGCCCGCGCTGAGCTGGAGGCCGGGCGGGTGGCCGGCCGAGAACAGCTCGTAGTCGCCGGAGTCCAGGTCCAGGACCAGGTGGATGGAGGTCGCGAAGCCCTCGTCCCAGTCCTGGCGGAGCAGGTAGCCGTTGGCGGCCGTGAGGAAGGCGTGCGGCGGGAGGGAGCCGAGGAGGCCGCCGAACGCGCCGGACAGGAGCAGCGCGCGGGACGCCGCGTCCATGCCCTTGCCGGAGACGTCGGTGAGGACGACCTCCATCGTGCGGCCGTTGTTCGTACGGGCCGCGACCACGAAGTCCCCGGAGAAGGACTGCCCGCCGGCCGGCCGCAGGGCCATCTCGCGGTGCCAGCCCAGCGGCAGCTTCGGCAGCTTGCTCTGCACCCGGATGCGTTCGCGCAGGTCGAAGAGCATGGTGCCGCCGCGCCGCCAGGGGACGCCCACGCGGCTTCTGAACTGTGCGGTGAGGAGGCCGAAGAAACCGCAGGCCGCGACGACGAGGACCACGCCCGGGGTGACCCTGGAGGGGCCCTCCGTATAGGGGCCGAGCCGTACCGACTCCACGATCAGGGCTGTCGCCGCCGCCGCGTACAGGCCGAGCAGGCTCGCCGGGCGCAGCAGCAGGCCGCCGGCGATGATCGGGAGGACCAGGGTGGCCGGGGAGAACCACACCGAGTTGGCGAGGGTCATGGCCGCGAGGACCGGGATGGTGAGGAGCAGTCCGGCCAGCGCGATCCAGTCGGAACCGTCGCCGCGGAAGTAGTCCACGGCGCTTCTGCGCACGCCGACGCGGGCCCGGTGCCACTGCATCTTCCACCGGGCCGTCAACGTCTCGGCCTTCCCGCGCCGCTCTCCGTCTGCTGCCATTAGTTCGGGACCCTATCCATCGGACCAGCTTCTTGGCACGGGAGGTCCCACTTGTCCCCCGTCCGAGGCTCGACTTCGAGTGCAACTTCACAGTGAACTTCACCCGGAGCCGTCGCGTCGGCATCCGCGAGAAATTCGCTCGCTCGTCCCACAATGCCCCTGATAGGGATGGCTCATGGCGACTGACCGTACGACGACCGAGCTGAAGGTCCTGCGGCCCGAGGAGTTCGACGGGTGGTGGGACCACCTGGTGCGGGCCTTCGGCGCCGGTCCGGCGCCCGCCGAGGAGCGCGAACTGGACCGCTCCCTCACGGAGTGCGAGCGTTCGCTGGCCGCTCTGGACGGCGGTGAACTCGTGGGGACGTCAGGGGCGTTCAGCTTCCGGATGAGCGTGCCGGGCGGGGCCGCGGTGCCCACCGCGGGCATCACCATGGTGAGCGTGTCCGCGACGCACCGGCGGCGCGGGGTGCTGACCTCGATGATGCGGCGGCTGCTGGACGACAGCCACGCGCTGGGCGAGCCGCTGGCCGCGCTGTACGCGTCCGAGCCGGCGATCTACGGCCGCTTCGGGTACGGGGCCGCGGCCTTCCAGCTGCAGGCCGAGATCGACACGAGCCGGGTGACCCTCGCCGTACCGGCCGGCACCGACGACGTACGGCTGCGGTACGCCGAACCGGCCGAGGTGCTCGACGTGTGCGAGGAGGTGTACGCGGAGCTGGTGTTGCGGCGGCCCGGGATGCTGGCCCGCCGGCCCGGCTGGGAGCAGGCGGGGCTGCTCGACCCGGAGAGCGGGCGGGGCGGGGCGTCGGCGCTGCAGTGCGTGGTCGCGGAGCTGGACGGGCGGGTCACCGGGTGGGCCCGGTTCCGAACGAAGATGGGCTGGTCGCAGAGCGGGCACGACGGCACGGTGACGCTGGAGGAGCTGGTCGCACTGGACCCCGCGACCGACGCGGCGCTGTGGCGGTTCCTGTTCGGCATCGACCTGATGACGACACTGGCGGTACGGAGGCGGCCGGTCGACGACGCCTGGCAGTACCTGGTCTCCGACATCCGCCGCTGCCGGACCCAGCTGCGGGATTCGGTGTACGTCCGTCCCGTCGACGTCGGTACGGCACTCGCCGCACGGACCTACCAGACGCCGGTGGACGTCGTGTTGGACGTGGACGACGCCTTCTGCCCGTGGAACACGGGGCGTTGGCGGCTGACCGGGGACACCAAGGGCGCGTCCTGCGAGCGTACGACGGATGCGGCCGATCTCTCGCTGTCCGTACGGGAGTTGGGGGCGGCGTACCTCGGCGGGGTGTCGCTGCTGTCGCTGGCACGGGCCGGCCGAGTGGCCGAACTGCGGCCGGGGGCGCTGACGGAGGCGTCGGTGGCGTTCGGGTCACCGGTGCCGCCGTGGCCGCCGCACGGCTTCTAGCGAGCGGTCAGCGCTGCTGGCAGGCGGGGCACCAGAAGAGGTTGCGGGCGGCGAGGTCGGCGGTGCGGATCTCGCTGCCGCAGATGTGGCAGGGCAGGGTGGCCCGGCGGTAGACGTACACCTCGCCGCCGTGGTCGTCGACGCGCGGCGGGCGGCCCATCGCCTCCGGGGTGTGCTCGGGCCGGACGGTGTCGATCCGGTTGTTCCGGACTCCCTCGTGCATCAGCTCGACGAGGTCGGCCCAGACGGCGTCCCATTCGGCGGGGGTGAGGTCCTTGCCCGTGCGATAGGGATCGATGCCGTGCCGGAAGAGGACCTCGGCACGGTAGACGTTGCCGACGCCGGCGATGACCTTCTGGTCCATGAGCAGGGCGGCGACCGTCGTACGGCTGCGGGAGATCCTCCGGTACGCCGCGCCCGGGTCGGCGTCGGCGCGGAGCGGATCCGGGCCGAGCCGGGCGTGTACGGCTTCCTTCTCCTCGTCGGTGATCAGGGCGCAGGTGGTGGGGCCGCGCAGGTCGACGTAGGAGGTGGCGTCGGCGAGGCGGAGCCGGACGGTGTCGGTGGCCGGGGGTGCCGGGGCGTCCCCGAAGCCGACCTTGCCGAAGAGGCCGAGGTGGATATGGACCCAGTCGCTGTCGCGGAAGCCGAGGAAGAGGTGCTTGCCGTGGGCCTCGGTGCGGGTGAGGCGGGCGCCGTCGATCAACGCGGCGGCGTCGGAGAACTTGCCCTGCGGGCTGGTGACCCGTACGGGTCCGGTGAGCCGCCGGTAGTCCAGCGCGAGCCGGTGGATCGTGTGCCCTTCTGGCACTGACGTGCATCCTTTCCCACCCACCCACCGGACTCGGTCGGTGGAGGAGTGAACGTCTGGAGGGAGAGCCCCCGAGGCAAGGTTCGAGGGAAGGACAGCGCCTGGTCAAATGCCGGGAGGGCGCAGCACCCCGTCACATGCCTGGAGGATGCAGCAGCCCGTCGAACGCCGGGAGGATGCAGCAGCCCGTCGAACGCCGGGAGGGCGCAGCACCCCGTCACATGCCTGGAGGATGCAGCAGCCCGTCGAACGCCGGGAGGGTGCAGCACCCCGTGAGGGGCGCTGGGGGTGTCCCGGCCGAAGGCTGGGGGAGGAACTGCGCGATCAGCCCCCACCGGCCCGCAGTCGGACGGCTGCCGGTCGCTCGTGGTGTGAAGCCCCGGTCCCATGCCACGCCCCCGGCCCACCCACCCTCGGCCTCGCTTCTTCGGCTGACCGAGTCGGGTGGGCGGGTGGGCAGACGGCTACTGCTGGGGGTGGTGTGCCGGGATCGGCGGGAGGTCGCCCGTCGTCTCGTACGCCGACAGCATGTCGATGCGGCGGATGTGCCGCTCGTCCTCGGAGAACGGCGTGTTCAGGAACGCCTCGACGAACTTCGCCGCCTCGTCCTCCGTGTGCATGCGCGCGCCCACCGCGACGACGTTCGCGTTGTTGTGCTGCCGGCCGAGCGACGCGGTCTCCTCGCTCCAGGCGAGCGCCGCGCGCACGCCCTTCACCTTGTTCGCGGCGATCTGCTCACCGTTGCCGGAGCCGCCGATGACGATGCCGAGGGACTCGGGGTCCGCCGCCGTCCGCTCGGCCGCGCGGAGGCAGAAGGGCGGGTAGTCGTCCTGGGCGTCGTAGATGTGGGGGCCGCAGTCGACGGGGTCGTGACCCGCCGCCTTCAGCCACTCGACGAGGTGGTTCTTGAGTTCGAAGCCCGCATGGTCGGAGCCGAGATACACGCGCATGTGATGAGTGTGACATGGGTGTGAACACCGGACGGGGGCGGGGCCGCGTCCCTGACTGCGACCCGGAACGCAACCCGGAAACGTGAGCAAGACTACAGAACCTCAAGAAAACCTCAAGTAACGATATGGATTCAAAGGTTCAGGAATCAGTCCACCTCCGTTTCACTGGACCAACTCGTACGCCGCTCGTACGGGAGCCCGCTCACCCGGCGCAAAGGAATTCCCCCCATGACTTCGCAGCCGACTACGACTGCCCCGACCCAGGCCGGCGATCCCGGCAACGGTCTCCACGCAGGACTCAAGAACCGCCATCTGTCGATGATCGCCATCGGCGGTGTCATCGGCGCCGGCCTCTTCGTCGGTTCCAGTTCCGGAATCGCCACCGCAGGACCCGGCATCCTGCTGTCGTACGCGCTCGTCGGCACCCTCGTGGTGCTGGTGATGCGGATGCTCGGCGAGATGTCCGCCGCGAATCCGACCTCCGGTTCGTTCTCCGCGCACGCGGACCGCGCGCTCGGCCGCTGGGCCGGGTTCTCCATCGGCTGGCTGTACTGGTTCTTCTGGGTCGTGGTGCTGGCGGTGGAGGCCACCGCCGGTGCCAAGATCCTGGAGGGCTGGATCCCGGCCGTACCGCAGTGGGGCTGGGCGCTCATCGTGATGACGGTGCTCACCGCCACCAACCTGGTCTCCGTCGGCTCGTACGGCGAGTTCGAGTTCTGGTTCGCCGGGATCAAGGTCGTCGCGATCGGCGCGTTCATCGTCGTGGGCCTGCTGGCGGTGCTCGGTGTGCTGCCCGGCGTGCACGACGACAAGGCGTCCTTCTCCAACCTCACCGGCCACGGCGGGTTCCTGCCCCACGGTCCCGGCGCGATCCTCACCGGTGTGCTGCTGGTGGTCTTCTCCTTCATGGGCAGCGAGATCGCCACCCTGGCGGCCGGTGAGTCCGAGAACCCGCAGCGCGCCGTCACCAAGTCCACCAACAGCATCATCTGGCGGATCGGCGTCTTCTACCTCGGCTCGATCCTCATCGTGGTCTCGCTGCTGCCGTGGAACGACCCGTCGATCAAGGAGAAGGGCTCGTACGTCGCCGCCCTCGACTCCCTCGGTATCGCGCACGCCGGCCAGATCATGAACTTCATCGTGCTGACGTCCGTGCTGTCCTGTCTCAACTCCGGTCTGTACACGGCCTCCCGGATGGCGTTCTCGCTCGGGCAGCGGGGCGACGCCCCGAAGGCGTTCGCGCGGACCACCTCGCGCGGTGTGCCGATGGCCGCGATCGTCGCCTCCGTCGTCTTCGGCTTCGTCGCCGTCTTCTTCAACTACGAGTTCCCCGACTCGGTCTTCCTCTTCCTCGTCAACTCCTCCGGCGCGATCGCCCTGTTCGTCTGGCTGGTCATCTGCTTCTCGCAGCTGCGGATGCGGAAGATCATCCAGGCCGAGGCGCCGGAGAAGCTCGTCGTGAAGATGTGGCTGTACCCGTATCTGACCTGGGCGACGGCCGGTCTGATCGTGTTCGTCCTGGGTTACATGCTGACCGACACGGAGGGCGCGAGCAGCGGTCGTACGACCGTGCTGCTGTCGCTGCTGGTCGCGGCGGCGGTGGTCGCGGTCGCCCTGGTGAAGCAGAAGGTGACGGGCGGCGGCCGTACGGCGCCGGCGGCCGCCGGGGCCGACGAGACCGCCGACCAGGTGTCCGTCGGCTGACGCTCACAGCAGGGTGAAGCCCTCCTTCACCTGTTCGTACGTCCGCACGGCCTGGGCTTCGATCGCCGGCTGGTACCAGGTGTTGATCTGGTACGACTTCCCGTCGGCGTCGAAGCCCAGCAGCCGTGCGTGCCAGGGGGTGCCCTTGAGGGTGAAGGTGTACTCCCAGACCACCGCCGGGTAGCCGCGGAAGGTCGTCCCGGCGAGCTTGATCTTGGCGTAGTCCTGGCCCTGGTGGGCGCTGCGCTCGGAGGCGGTCCAGGTGTCCAGGAGGTTGCCGCGGGCGAGGGAGGACTTGGCGACGAGTTCCTGGCGGCCGTCGGGCGAGGTGTAGTGGACCTCGGCGCCGGTCTTCACATCCCTTCGCCAGCCGGTGGGTGGCGCCCAGGCGAAGCCGCCGGCCTCCTGGTGGGTGCCGGGTGGGAGGGTGCGGGGGCGGGTGGTGCCCTCGACTGTGGGCGCCGATGAAGTGGGTGTGGTTGCCGGGGTGGTCGAGGAGGTACCGCTCGCTGTGGCGCTGTCGCCGCTGCCTGTCGTGGAAATGAGAACGGCGATGGCGGTGACTACAGCCGCGAATCCCAGTACGGCGAGGAGAGTTGTGCGTCGGGGGGCCTTGCGGTGGTGGGTCGCTGCGGGTGCGTGGTGGCTGGTCGCGCCGTTCCCCGCGCCCCTTACGGGGCGCTGCAGCGTGGGGTCCGCCGAATTGCTCGACGGGGCTTCGCTGCGAACCTCGGAGCGTTCCGAGGCCGCCTCCGTCGACGCGCTGAGCGACTGCGGGCGTTCGTCCTCCGGTGCCGGAAGGCGCAGCTTCGTGAGGTCCACGTACGCCGGTGTCGGGCGTTCCGCGGGAACAGGTACCGGAACCGGCGCCGGATACGTCTCCGTCGGTGTCTGCGTCGGGTACGCCACCGGGCGCAGCGCCTGTTCCACCTCCGCCAGGTCCGGCCTGACCGTCGGTTCCTTCTCCAGGAGCGCTGCCAGCAGGTCGCGCAACGGGCCTGCCGCGGACGGGAGTTCGGGCTCCTCGTAGAGGACCGCGTGCAGCGTGGCCAGGGTGGTGTCGCGGGTGAAGGGGGAGCGGCCGCCGAGGGCCGCGCACAGGGTCGCGCCGAGCGACCAGACGTCGGACGGCGGGCCCTGCGGACGGCCGGCGATCCGCTCGGGTGCCATGTAGTCGGGGGAGCCGACCAGCATCCCGACCATGGTGAGCGCCTTGGCGTCCTGGATGGCCGCGATACCGAAGTCGGTGAGGACGACCCTGGCGCCGGCGTTCTCGACCAGGACGTTCCCGGGTTTGATGTCACGGTGCAGCACTCCCCCGGCGTGCACCTGGCTCAGCGCCGCGACCAGGCCGAGGCCGATCCGGGCCGCCTCACGCGGGCCGAGCGCGCCCTCCTCGGCCATGATGCGTTCCAGGGAACGGCCGTTGACCAACTCCATGACGATCCACAGCCGTTCGCCCTCGTCGACGACGTCGTAGACCCGCACCACGTTGGGGTGGTCGATGCGGGCGGTGGCCCTGGCCTCGCGCAGGGTGCGTTCGCGGCGGGTGCGGGTGTCCTCGGCGTCGAGGCCGTCGATCCGCATCTCCTTGACGGCGACCTGCCGGTCGAGTGTCTCGTCGGCGGCCCGCCACACCCGGCCCATTCCCCCCTGCCCGATACTCTCGGCCAGCCGGTAGCGACCCGTCACCAGCAGCCCCGGAACACCACCGTGCCCCGTGCTCTCCGAATTCCCCGGCCCCTCCGAATTCCCCGGATTCCCTGAACTCCCTGAACTCCCTGAATTCTCCGGCAATTCGCCGCACCCCCCTCAACGACCGCCTCTGCCGACACGCAATGGTCACACTTACGGCCGTACCAGCATAGTGCGGAGAAATCTTGTGGTACCTCTTCAAGTGACCGCGAATTCAGGCGCGGTCCAGGGGGTTGCAAGGGGGACGAACATGAGTTCTCGTCGTATGGCCCGGCGACTGGCCGTCGTCACGGGATCGCTGGTCACGGCATCTTTCTCGGCCGTGATGATCCTGCCGTTCACGGCCGCCGCCGATGACCAGGGACCGGGAAGCGGCAAGGGGGGAAAGGCGGTTGACCAGGCACCGGCGGGTGTGAAGCTGACGACCACGTTGCCCGGGAAGATCTCGGTCGACAACAGTTCACAGAAAACGGCGATCACCGCCACCGTCAAGAACGAGGGGACGAAGGACAGCGGCGACATCAAGCTTTTGGTGGTCGGTTTCGACGGCCTGAAGGTCAATGGCGTTCAGGGCTGCGACGCCATCGCGGAGAAGGATCTGCCAGCCGGTTCGAACAGCGCCTTCAGTTGTCCCGTCGGCGCGCTCGGGCCGGGCAAGTCGAAGTCGTACGCGGTCGACGCCACGTTCGATCTGGGCAGGACCGGGAAGATCTGTCTGCCGGTGCAGACCGCGGACGGGAAGAAGACGTTCTGGCAGCAGGGCCCGGTGCCGTTCGGTACGACGAACCCGTCGCCGAACGCCCCGGCCACCCCGCTGCTGCTCGGCACCGACAACAAGCCGGTGGGGCCGGGCGGCGACCAGTTGCCGAAGACCGGGGCGGGAAGTGATGTGCTGCCGCTGGGCGCGGCCGGCGCGGCGCTGATCGCGGCCGGGGCGGCGGGCGTGTGGTGGTCGCAGCGGCGGACGGACTGACGGGCACCCGTGCATGCGAAGCGGGCCCGAGGCGCGTTCTGCGCCTCGGGCCCGCTTCGCGGATGTCTGCCGCCGTCGTGTCAGCGCTTGCCGACGAGCTTCCACGCCGTGGGCGTCGCGCCCATCGCCAGGGCCGCCTTCAGCGCGTCGCCGATGAGGAAGGGGGTGAGGCCGGCGGCGATCGCCGCGGACGCCGACAGGTGGGCGGTGTAGGCGAGGTACGGCACGCCGATCGCGTAGATGATCGCCTCGCCGAGCACCATCGTGCCCGCCATGCGCAGCGCGCCCCGGTCGGCGCCGCGCCGGGCCAGGGCGCCGACGGCGGCGGAGGCGAGGATCATGCCGAGGATGTAACCGAAGGAGACGGAGAGGCCGGAGGTGCCGCTCGCGAACCACGGCACGCCCATCAGGCCCGCCAGCGCGTACAGGGCGAGCGAGGCGACACCGCGGCGGGCGCCCAGGCTGGTGCCGACGAGCAGGGCCGCGAAGGTCTGGCCGGTCACCGGGACCGGGGAGCCGGGCACCGGGACGGCGATCTGGGCGGCGAGGCCGGTGAGCGCGGCGCCGCCCAGCACGAGTGCGGCATCGCGTACCCGGGACGCGGGCAGGAGGTCGGCGAGGACGATGCCGGGGCGGGCGGCCGCGGTGGCGGTGCTCATGGGGACTCCGCGAGGTGAGGGTGGGCGGACAAGCAGGGGACATCGTGACGCTATCCCGGCCCGCCTGAGCCGAACACGTCAGCGATCGACAAAGGCCGGAAGTGACGCTTGGTGGGCTCCCCACAAAGGATGTGGGTTACACGCGGTACAGGGTGATGCCGATCACTGAGGCAGAGATGTTTCGCTCACGTCAACGGCGTTGAACAGCTCTGTGGAGTTCCACCAACCGAACCCTAGCGGTCTGGTGGGATTCAAGGTTCCTGGCCTACGCTTTTGGACATGGCAGCCCAGTCCCTGAACCTCACGTCGCGTCGCTATGTCGACCTGCGACGGCAAGGGGCTGCCACCTGTCGCCGTACGGCCTGAGGCCGCGCGGCGGGACGGCGGGAGCCGGTCCGGGCGCGCCTCGATCTCCGAGACGAGACGTGTCGGCCCCGTTCCCGAGGACGGTTTCCCATGCCCCGTACCGCGGCACCCCCGCTCACCAACCCTCCCCCCACCGACCGGCGGCGGACCAGCGCCAGTGTGGTCCTGCGCTCGGTCCTGGAGCACGGGCCGGTCGCCCGCTCCACCATCGCCCGGCTGACCGGGCTGTCCCCGGCATCGGTCACCGACTACTGCGCCCGGTTCACCGAACTCGGTCTGATCCGGGAGGCGGAGGTGCCGCGCCGGCTGAAGGGCGTGGGCCGGCCGCACGTTCCCGTCGATCTCGACGACTCGCGGTTCGTGGTCGGCGGGGTGCATGTGGCCGTGCCGTACACCACGGTCGCGCTGCTCGATCTGCGCGGACGGGTGGTGCTGCGGCGGGAGTTGAAGCACTCGGGCGCCGTCGATCCGCTCGCCGTGCTGGCGCGGGCCGCCGCCGGGCTGGCCGCGCTGCTCGCCGAGGTGCCGGGCAGCCGGCCACTGGGTGTCGGGGTCGCCGTCGGCGGCTGGGTGGACCGGGACTCCGGGACCGTCGTCGAACATCCGCTGCTGGGCTGGCGGGAGGTGCCGGTGCGGGAGCTGCTCGGCGCGCACACCGGGCTGCCGGTCCATGTGGACGGGCATGCGCGGGCGCTGGTCAACGGAGAGCGGCTGTTCGGGCGGGCCCGGGGCAGCCGGAGCGTGCTGCATCTGTTCGTCGGGAACGTGGTCGACGCGGCCTTCGCCACCGGCGACGAGGTGCACCACGGGCCGCGCTCCCAGGCGGGCACGATCGCTCATCTCCCGGTGCCGGGCGGCACCGAGCCCTGTGGCTGCGGTCGTACGGGCTGCCTCCAGGCGGAGCTGAGCGAACGGACGCTGGTACGGCGGGCCCGGGCGGCCGGGGTCGTCGAGGGACCCAACCCGATGGACGTCCTGGCGGCGGCGCGGGCCGGTGACCCGGTGGCCGTGCGGCTGCTGGTGGAGCGGGCGCGTATGACCGGGCGGGCGGCCGGGCTGCTGCTCGACGTCCTGAACCCGGAGAGCGTGGTCGTCACCGAGGTGGGTGTGCTGCACCGCGAGGACTGTCTCGCCGCGCTGCGGGAGGCGGTCGGGCCGGAGCGGGCGCCCGTGCTGCCCACCAGTTTCGGAGCCTCCGTGCTGGCGGTGGCGGGCGGTTCGGTGGCCCTGGACGTGCTGTACCGGGACCCGTTGAGCGCGTCACCAGAGCTTATTTAATTCAGAAACTCGGAATATTGACAGTCGTCGCACACGACAAGGAACATCTTTCTCATGACCTGTCGCACTCTTTGTTGCTGACGTCTTGGCGCGCCCAAGGCGCGCGTTTCACCGCATGCTCCGCATCTGCATCCGCATGTTCTGCGTGAGATCTCTCTCTGCGAGACCGCTCTTTCCGGCCCTCCGTCGCCGGTAATTCGCTCTGCCTTTCCGCTGCTTCACTCCCGGGAGCCCTCCCATGCCTTCTGCGTACCCTTCCGGCATCGACCGCCGGCTCTTCCTCACCTCACTGCTCGGCGCCTCGGCGGCCGTGGCCGGGCTGAGCGGCTGCGCAGGCGGCAGCGCCGCCGCCGACACCGCGGGCGCCTCCACCGCTCCGCTGGCCGCCGAGGTCCCGTCCGGCACCAGCTTGAAGATCGCCTCCTATCTGGGCCAGCAGCAGCTGCAGTTCAAGCTGGCGAAGCTGCCCGCGCTGCCTTTCACGGTGTCGAGCTGGCTGAACATCGGGGCCGGTCCCGATGTCATCAACGCCTTCCGCGCCAAGTCCCTGGACCTCGCGAACAACGCGGGAATTCCGCCGATCCAGGCGCATTTCCAGGGTTTCGCGGCGAAGATCGTGGCGATCGGCATCACCCGTAAGCCGAACTACCTGTTCGCCACCAAGCCCGGCAGCGACATCCACACGGTCGCCGATTTCAAGGGCAAGAAGCTCGCGTTCTCGCAGGGGCAGGCCCAAGGGGTCGTCCTGCTGCGGGCGTTGAAGAAGGCCGGGCTCGCCTACGGCGATGTGAAGCTGGTGCAGCTGACCAGCAACCAGTTCCTCACCGCCCTGCAGTCCGGCCAGGTGGACGTGGCGCCGCTGGCCAACACCCAGGTGCCCGCCTACCTCCAGCAGTACGGCTCGAAGGGCGCCCGCACGATCACCACCGACGTGGTCGACCTGCTCAACCTGCTGTGGGCGCCGCAGGCGGTGCTCAACGACCCGGCGAAGGCGGCCGCGATCGCCGCGTACATCCCGCAGTGGGCCAAGGGCCTGGTCTGGCAGTGGGAGAACCCGGACACCTGGAACGAGGAGTTCTACGTCAAGACCCAGAACCTGACCCTCGCCCAGGCCCAGGGCATCACCAAGCTCGCCAACAAGCCGCTGTTCCCGCCGAGCTGGGACGAGGCGATCAAGTGGGAGCAGGAGACCGCCGATCTGCTGGCGGAGGGCGGCTTCGTGAAGAAGACCGACGTCACCTCGCTCTTCGACCACCGCTTCGAGGGCATCGCCGCGAAGTCCGTACCCGAGGAGTACCGCAAATGACCGCCGTGACCACCGCGACCACCGGCACCGCGCCGGTCGCCGCCGAGGAGAGCCACCGGGTCCGTCCGCGCCGCCGCCTCTCCCCCGGCAGGCGGCTGCCCGCCGCCCGGCTGGCCGGTCCCCTGGTCTTCCTGGCCGCCTGGGCGATCGCCTCCGCCGCCGGGCAGCTCGACCCGAACGCGATCCCGGCGCCCTGGACCGTCCTGGACACCGCCGTCCGTCTGTGGACGGCCGGGACGCTGCGCACCGACATCCTGACCTCCGTGGAACGGGCCGGGTACGGCTTCGCGATCGGACTCACCGCCGGGGTGCTGCTGGCCCTGGCCTCCGGGCTCACCCGGACCGGCGAGGCGCTGATCGACGGAACCGTGCAGATCAACCGGGCGATCCCCACCCTCGGCCTGATCCCGCTGTTCATCCTCTGGCTGGGCATCGGCGAGACCTTCAAGATCGCCATCATCGCGATCGTCGTCTACATCCCGATCTACCTGAACACCCACGCCGCGCTGGCCGCCATCGACAGCCGGTACGTCGAACTCGCCGAGGTACTGGGCCTGTCGAGGCTCCAGTTCATCCGGCAGATCGTGATCCCCGGCGCGCTGCCGGGATTCTTCGTGGGACTCCGGCTGGGCGTCACCGGGTCGTGGCTGGGCCTGGTCGTCCTGGAGCAGATCAACGCCACCAGCGGCCTCGGCTACATGATGTTCCAGGCCCAGAACTACGGGCGCAGCGACATCATCCTGGTCGGTCTGCTGATCTACGGCGTCTTCGGTCTCGTCTCCGACACCGTGGTCCGCGTCATCGAACGGAGGGTGCTGTCATGGCGCCGCACACTGAGCAGCTGACCCGCCCCGCCGTCCAACTCCGGGGACTGACCCGGTCGTTCGGTGCCCGTACGGTCCTCGACGGCATCGATCTCAATGTGCCGGCCGGGCAGTTCACCGCCCTGCTGGGGCACAGCGGCTCCGGCAAGAGCACGCTGCTGCGGGCGGTCGCGGGACTCGACCACGGTGTCGCCGGCAGCGGGCAGCTCACCGCTCCGGAACGGGTGTCGGTGGTCTTCCAGGACTCCCGGCTGCTGCCCTGGCGCCGGGTGCTGGACAACGTGGTGCTGGGTCTGGACGGCAAGGACGCGTACGACCGGGGCCGGGCCGCGCTCGAAGAGGTCGGCCTCGGCGGCCGGGAGCGGGCCTGGCCGGGCGAGCTGTCCGGCGGCGAGGCACAGCGGGCCGCGCTCGCCCGCTCCCTGGTCCGCGAACCCGAACTACTCCTCGCCGACGAGCCGTTCGGGGCGCTGGACGCGCTCACCCGGATCAAGATGCACCACCTGCTGCGCAAGCTGTGGAAACGGCACCGCCCGTCGGTGCTGCTCGTCACCCACGACGTCGACGAGGCGATCGTCCTCGCCGACCGCGTCCTGGTCCTGGAGAAGGGCCGGGTCGGCGTCGACCTGAGCATCGACCACGAGCACCCGCGCGGCGGGTATCGGAGCCGACTGCTGGCGGCGCTGGGCGTCACGGAGGACGTCGCGTGACCGTCTCTTGCGGTGACCGCCCCGGGGGCTGCCGCCCCCGGACCCCCGCTTCGGCCTGAACGGCCTCGTCCTCGATCTCCCCCAGAGGGGGGACCCCCAGACGGGCTGAAAAGATGCAAAGGACCCCCGCATGACCCGCCAGCTCCACCTCAACGCCTTTCTCATGAACACCGGTCACCACGAGGCGTCCTGGCGTCTCCCGGAGAGCGATCCGCACGCGCATGTCGATCTCGCGCACTACGTGCGGCTGGCCGAGGCCGCCGAGCGCGGCACCTTCGACTCGCTCTTCCTCGCCGACGGCCCGCATCTGTGGGGCAGTGTCGCCCAGCGGCCCGCCGGGGCCCTGGAGCCGCTGACCCTGCTCACCGCGCTGGCGACGGCCACCGAGCACATCGGGCTGATCGCCACCGCCTCCACCTCCTACAACTCCCCCTACAACCTGGCCCGTAAGTTCGCCTCGCTCGACATCATCAGCGGCGGCCGGGCCGGCTGGAACATCGTCACCACGGCGGGTGCGGAGGCCGCCCGCAACTTCGGGATCACCGAGGAGCCCGCCCACGCCGAGCGGTACGCGCGGGCCGCCGAGTTCCTCGACGTGGCGCTGAAACTCTGGGACAGCTGGGAGGACGACGCGATCGTCGCCGACAAGGCGTCCGGGGTCTGGGGCGACGACGCGAAGATCCACCCGCCGCTGCACCAGGGGCCGTACTTCAGTGTCGAGGGCGCGCTCAACGTGCCCCGCTCCCCGCAGGGTTACCCGCTGCTGGTGCAGGCGGGGTCCAGCGAGGACGGCAAGGCGTTCGCCGCCCGGTATGCGGAGGCGGTGTTCACCGCGCAGCAGACCATCGAGGACGCGCGTTCCTTCTACGCCGACCTCAAGGCGCGTACGGCCGCGGCCGGCCGCGATCCCGACCACATCAAGGTGCTGCCCGGCATCGTCCCGGTGATCGGCTCGACGGAGGCCGAGGCGCGGGCGCACGAACAGCTCCTGGAGGACCACATCGTGCACCGGCACGGCGTGGCCAACCTGGAACGGCTCCTCCATCTCCCCGAGGGAACCCTGGAGTTGGACCGGGAACTGCCGGCCGAGCTGCCGTCCGAGGACGCCATCGAGGGGGCCAAGAGCCGTTACACGCTGGTCGTCGAACTGGCCCGCCGTGAGCGGCTGACCGTACGGCAGCTGATCGGGCGGCTCGGCGGCGGCCGCGGCCATCTGACCTTCGCCGGGACACCGGACCAGGTCGCGGACGCGATCGAGACCTGGTTCACGCAGGGCGCCGCCGACGGCTTCAACATCATGCCGCCCGTGCTGCCCTCCGGTCTGGAGACCTTCGTCGACCACGTCGTACCGATCCTGCGTGCCCGCGGCCTGCTGCGCGAGGAGTACGGCCCGCGCCGGACCCTGCGGGAGCGCTACGGCCTCCCGCGCCCCGCCAACCAGTACACCGCCAGCCCTGTGTTCGCCTGAAAGGAACCGCCATGTCCCTCCAGATCAGCAAGATCACCGCGAACATCGGCGCCCGGGTCTCGGGCGTCGACATCTCCCGCCCCCTCGACACCGGGACGGCCACCGCAGTCCGTGAGGCCCTCAACACGCACAAGGCGCTCGTCTTCGACGACGTGAACCTCGACGACGACTCCCACCAGGCGTTCGTCCGCACCTTCGGCGAGGTCACCACCGCGCACCCGACGGTCTCCTCGGTCGACGGCGTCCCGAACGTCCTCCCGGTGGACAGCGAGCGCGGCCGGGCCGCCAACCACTGGCACACCGACGTGACGTTCGTCCTCAACCCGCCCCAGGCCACCACCCTGCGCTCGATCACGATCCCGCCGTACGGCGGTGAGACCCTGATCGCCAGCTCGGCCGCCGCCTACCGGCAACTGCCCGAGCCGCTGCGCCAGTTGGCGGACACCCTGTGGGCGGAGCACACCAATGACTACGACTACGCCGTGCCCGACGAGGAGATCGACGAGCAGCAGGCCGCCCAGCGCGCCCAGTTCACGTCGATCAAGTACCGCACGGTCCACCCGGTCGTCCGCGTCCACCCGCTGACCGGTGAACGCGGCCTGTACATCGGCGGGTTCGCGCAGCGCATCGTCGGCCTCTCGCCGTCCGAGTCGCGCCGGATCCTCGACCTGCTCCAGGCGTACGTCACCCGTCCGGAGAACATCCTGCGCCACCGCTGGTCCGAGAACCAGCTGGTCGTCTTCGACAACCGGATCACCCAGCACTACGCCATCGACAACTACGACGGCCGGCCGCGCCGGCTGCACCGGGTGACCCTCGCCGGTGACATCCCGGTCGGCGTCGAGGGCAAGGAGAGCTACTCGATCCAGGGGGACGCCTCGCACTACACGCCCGTAGCCGCGTAGTCACTGCGCGCACCGGACGCGTCCGGATAGTGGGCGGCTTCTCCCTCTGAGCGGAGAGGCCGCCCACACTGTGGGCGTTTTTGCCCATCTCACGCATTGGACGAGCCGCGCCCATGCCGCACAGCAGCACCCAGGTCGAGACACCGCCTACACACGACGACGGCGGCGGTGCCTCGCTCTCCCACGGCCTCAAGCAGCGCCATCTGTCGATGATCGCCCTGGGCGGTGTCATCGGCGCGGGCCTCTTCGTGGGCTCCGGCGCGGGGATCGCCGCCGCCGGTCCCTCCATCGTGATCGCCTACACGCTCTCCGGTCTCATCGTGATGCTGGTGATGCGGATGCTGGGCGAGATGTCGGCCGCGTACCCGTCGTCAGGTTCCTTCTCGGCGCACGCGGAGCGGGCGATCGGGCCGTGGGCGGGCTTCACGGCGGGCTGGTCGTTCTGGGTGCTGCTGTGCACGGCGGTGGGTCTGGAGGGCATCGGCGCCGCGAAGATCGTCACGGGCTGGCTGCCGGGGACGCCGGAGTGGGCATGGGTCGCCCTCTTCATGGTCGTCTTCTGTGTGACGAACCTGGCCGCGGTGCGCAACTTCGGCGAGTTCGAGTTCTGGTTCGCGGCGCTGAAGGTCGGCGCGATCAGCCTCTTCCTGGTCCTGGGTGTCCTGGCGATCGCCGGCGTGCTCCCCGGCACGGACTCCCCGGGTGTCTCGAACCTCACCGACCTCCTTCCGAACGGCGGCCAGGGCCTGATCATCGGCCTGCTCGCCTCGGTCTTCGCCTACGGCGGCCTGGAGACGGTGACCATCGCGGCGGCCGAGTCGGAGAACCCGGTCCGGGGCGTGGCGAGCGCGGTCCGCACCGCCATGTGGCGCATCGCGCTCTTCTACATCGGCTCGATGGCGGTCATCGTCACCCTCGTCCCCTGGGACTCCAAGGAGGTCGTGACGAAGGGCCCGTACGTCGCCGCCCTGGACCACCTGGGCATCCCCGGCGCGGGGCAGCTGATGAACGTCGTCGTCCTCGTCGCCCTGCTCTCCGCGATGAACGCCAACATCTACGGCTCCTCGCGCATCGCCCACTCCCTGGTGGCGCGGGGCCAGGGCCCCAAGGTGCCGGCCAGGGTCTCCGGAGGCGTCCCGCGCGTCGCGGTGCTCACCTCCTGCGTCTTCGGCTTCGTCTGCGTACTGCTCAGCCACTGGCGCCCCGACGACGTCTTCCCCTGGCTGCTGAACATGATCGGCGGGGTCATCCTGGTCGTCTGGTTCTTCATCGCCGTCTCCCAGCTGCTGCTGCGCCGCCGCGTGGAACGGGAGAACCCGGAGAAGCTGGTCGTCCGGATGTGGGCGTTCCCGTATCTGACGTGGCTGGCGCTGGCGGGCATGACGGCGATCTTCGTCCTGATGGCCCGCGAGGCGGACACCCGGGTGCAGCTGTACTACACGGGCGGGATGACGGCCGTCCTGGCGGCGGTGGGCTACGCGCGGCAGCGGAGGCGCGCGGGCGTCTGACGCGACTCTCCCGAAGACCCCCTCCCGAGGCCCTCAC
Organism: Streptomyces sp. NPDC101234; assembly: GCF_044767525.1. NCBI lineage: Bacteria > Bacillati > Actinomycetota > Actinomycetes > Kitasatosporales > Streptomycetaceae > Streptomyces > Streptomyces sp. NPDC101234. Next base: position 163,074 of record NZ_JBIWOA010000020.1, read on the forward strand.
GTGACGACACGTGGGGGCCTCGGCTCTTGCCCGCACCAGGCTTCTTGTTGCTAACGTGTACTTGCAAGTCCTTCGCAATAAGAGGTCGGAGGGGACCCACCCATGCTCGTCTACACGCTTCCCGAGCTGCCGTACGACTACGCCGCGCTGGCGCCGGTGATCAGCCCCGAGATCATCGAACTGCACCACGACAAGCACCACGCGGCGTATGTGAAGGGCGCCAACGACACCCTGGAGCAGCTGGCGGAGGCACGGGACAAGGAACAGTGGGCGTCCCTCAACGGCCTGGAGAAGAACCTCGCCTTCCATCTCTCCGGCCACATCCTCCACTCGATCTACTGGCGGAACATGTCGGGGGACGGCGGCGGCGAACCCCTCGCGGCGGACGGCGTGGGCGACCTCGCGGACGCGATCACCGAGTCCTTCGGCTCCTTCGCCGCGTTCAGGGCGCAGCTGTCCAGGGCGGCGGCCACGACCCAGGGCTCCGGCTGGGGCGTCCTCGCGTACGAACCGCTCAGCGGCCGGCTGATCGTCGAGCAGGTCTACGACCACCAGGGCAACGTCGGCCAGGGCTCGACGCCGGTCCTGGTCTTCGACGCGTGGGAGCACGCGTTCTATCTCCAGTACCGGAACCAGAAGTTCGACTTCATCGAGGCCATGTGGCAGGTCGTCGACTGGCAGGACGTGGCACACCGCTACGCGGCGGCGCGGTCGCGGGCGGATGTGCTGCTCCTGGCCCCCTGACGTCCCGGCGTCCTGCCTCGTGATCGTCTTCTCACCGTTCACAGAGGGCAGGCGGAGGAAGGGAGAGCCCCCGCGAGGACACGACTCGCGGGGGCTCTCCCGGTGCGGGCGTCAGTGCGTCACGGCTTGCGGCCCAGGCCGCCGTGCTGCCCGATCGGCCGCTGGTCCGCACCGGCCTCGGGACGCCACAGGGGAACCGGGACCGCTCCCGGCCCGACCAGCTCCAGCCCCTCGAAGTAGCCCGGTGCCGACGTCCAGGAACTGCCGTACCCCCGCCTCCTCCACGAGGTGGCGGATGCTGCGGCCGAGGAAGGCCCGGCTGCTGCGGGCGATGGTCACGATCCCGCGGAAGACGGCGGTGTAGGCGTCACCGGCCTCCTGGTCCACGAGGTAGTTGTCCTTACCGCCGAGCCAGTAGTTCCAGATGCGCGCCGAATGCGGCACCGAGGTGTCGATCTCCGTCATGTGCCCATGGCGCTACGGCAGATGGGGCCGCGTCCGGAATCCGCCCCGGCGGGACGGATTCCGGGCTCACCCGAGAAAGGGCGCCGCACCTATGCTCCCGGTTCCGGCCGTTTCGCCGGATCGATCCGGGAGGCTCGTGTGTCCGACATGCTGCACTGCCCCAACTGCCCCGGCGAGAAGCTGCATCCGTTCCGCAGGGTCACCGCGGAGGAGGAGAAGCACATCGCGTCGGTCTACGAGAAGAAGGGCGCGCACGGCTTCTGGCGGTGCGAGGGCAAGACCTCGCTGGGCCAGTGCCTGTGGGTGCAGCCCCGCTTCAACCGGTCGGACGGCTTCTCCCTGCCCGTCTCCTTCAGCTGACCGGCACGGTCACAGGTTGCTGAAGTCGGGGCCCTTGGTGCGGGTGCGCTTGATCTCGTAGAAGCCGGGGACGGAGGCGACCGCGAGGGTGCCGTCCCACAGGCGGGCCGCCTCCTCGCCCTTGGGGGCGGGGGTGACGACCGGACCGAAGAAGGCGATCTGCTCGCCGTCGGCGCCGGGGACCGCGATGACCGGGGTACCGACGTCCTGGCCGACCTTGTCGATGCCCTCCTTGTGGGAGGCACGCAGCTGGGCGTCGAACTCGAAGTCGGCCTGCTCGGCGTAGTCGATCAGGTCGGCCGGCAGGCCGACGTCGGCGAGCGCACCGGCGATGGCCTCCAGGGTCGGGCCCTCGCCGTTGTTGTGGATACGGGTGCCGAGCGCGGTGTAGAGCGGGCCGAGGATGTCCGCGCCGTGCTTCTGCCAGGCCGCGGTGACCACGCGGATCGGCTTCCACGCCTTGGTCTCCAGCAGCTCGCGGTACTCCTCGGGGAGCTCGTCGAGCCGGTTCTCGTTGAGCACGCCCAGGCTCATGATGTGCCAGCGGACCTCGATGTCCCGGACCTTCTCCACTTCCAGGACCCACCGGGAGGTCATCCAGGCCCAGGGGCACAGCGGGTCGAACCAGAAGTCGACGGGGGTCTTGCCGGAGCCGGTCACGGTCTCGGACATGGTTCTCCTCGGAAATACGGCCGTTTTCCTGCGGCAACACCGGCACCGGCCGCCCCATTCCCGCTACCCGCTGTCAGGTGCACATGGGAGGATCGGTGCTGTTCCGGCGTACCGACAACGACGCGTATCGACGACAAGGGAGTGCCGCCCGTGCCCGGTGAGAATCTGTCCCGCGACGAGGCCCGGGAGCGGGCCGCCCTGCTGTCGGTCGACGGCTACGACGTGTCGCTGGACGTGCGGTCCGCCGTCGGCGAGGGCGAGGGCGGGCCGCGGACCTTCCGTTCGGTCACCACGATCCGCTTCCGGTGCAGCGAGCCGGGCGCGTCGAGCTTCGCCGACCTGATCGCACCGGGCGTGACCGCCGTCACCCTCAACGGCAAGGATCTGGACCCGGGCGAGGTCTTCGACGGCACCCGGATCGCCCTGGAGGGCCTGGCCGCGGAGAACGAGCTGGTGGTGGACGCGCAGTGCGCCTACTCCCGCACCGGCGAGGGCCTGCACCGCTTCGTCGACCCCGAGGACGGCGAGGTCTACCTCTACACGCAGTACGAACCGGCCGACTCCCGCCGGGTGTTCGCCAACTTCGAGCAGCCGGACCTCAAGGCGCCGTTCCGCTTCGAGGTGCGGGCGCCGGAGGAGTGGACGGTGTGGAGCAACGGCGCCGGTGAACTCACCGACGGCGTCTGGCGGTTCGCGGAGACGAAGCCGATCTCGACGTACATCACGTGTGTGGTGGCGGGGCCGTACCACTATGTGACGGACTCCTACTCCCGGACGTTCCCCGACGGGACGACGCTCGACATCCCCCTCGGCGCGATGTGCCGCAAGGGCCTGGCCCCCTACTTCGACGCCGACGACGTCTTCCTGGTCACCAAACAGGGCCTGGACTTCTTCCACGAGCACTTCGACTACCCGTACCCGTTCGGGAAGTACGACCAGGCGTTCGTGCCCGAGTACAACCTCGGCGCGATGGAGAACCCGGGCCTGGTGACCTTCCGCGAGGAGTACATCTTCCGCGGCAAGGTGACGCAGGCGTCGTACGAGGCGCGGGCCAACGTCATCCTGCACGAGATGGCGCACATGTGGTTCGGCGACCTGGTCACCATGGTGTGGTGGGACGACCTGTGGCTGAAGGAGTCCTTCGCGGACTTCATGGGCACGTTCGCCAACGTCGGCGCGACCCGCTTCCAGAACGCGTGGACCACCTTCGCCAACCGCCGCAAGGCGTGGGCGTACCGCGCAGACCAACTGCCCTCCACCCACCCGATCACGGCCGACATCCGCGATCTGCAGGACGCCAAGCTCAACTTCGACGGCATCACGTACGCGAAGGGCGCGAGCGTTCTCAAGCAGCTCGTGGCGTACGTCGGCCAGGACGCCTTCCTGGAGGGCGCCCGCCGCTACTTCAAGCGCAACGCGTACGGCAACACCCGGCTCGGTGACCTGCTGTCGGTCCTCGCGGAGACCAGCGGCCGGGACATGAGCGCATGGGCGCGGAAGTGGCTGCAGACGGCCGGGGTGAACTCGCTGACCCCGCAGGTGCTGCTGACCGCGGACGGCCGGATCGCCGAGCTGGCGGTGGTGCAGGAGGCCGCTGTGATCGCCCCGGCGGACCACCCGGAACTGCGTCCGCACCGGGTCGCGATCGGCCTCTACGGCCGTACGGCAGAGGGCGCGCTGGAGCGGTACGCGCGCGTGGAGGCGGACGTCGACGGCCCGCGCACGGTGATCGCGGAGCTGGCCGGGGCCGAGGCGCCGGAACTGGTCCTGGTCAACGACGACGACCTCACCTACTGCAAGATCCGCTTCGACGACACGTCACTGGCGACCCTCCGGGACCACCTGGGCGCCCTGACCGACCCGCTGGCCCGGGCCCTGTGCTGGTCGGCGCTGTGGAACCTGACCCGGGACGCGCTGCTGCCGGCCCGGGACTTCGTCGGCCTGGTGCTGCGCTTCGCGGGCCGTGAGTCGGACATCGGTGTGCTGCAGATGCTCCAGGCGTGGGCGGAGTCGGCGCTGGTGCACTATGTGGCGCCGGCGTGGCGGGAGACGGCCGAGCGGCTGCTCTCCGAGGGCGCCCTGCGGGAGCTGCGGCAGGCGGAGCCGGGCAGTGAGCACCAGCTGGCCTGGGCACGTTTCTTCGCGTCGACGGCATCCGCCGGGTCCGACTTCCAGCTGCTCCAGGAGCTGCTGGCGGGCACGGCGACGTTCGACGGCCTGGACGTCGACCAGGAGCTGCGCTGGGCGTTCCTGGAACCCCTGGCGGCCCATGGCGCGGCCGACGAGTCCGCGCTGGCGGCCGAACTGGCCCGGGACGACACGGCGTCCGGCAAGCGCCACCAGGTGCGCTGCCTGGCCGCCCGCCCCTCGGCGGCCGTGAAGGCGCAGGCGTGGGCACAGGTCGTGGAGTCGGAGGCGCTGTCCAACGCGCTGGTCGAGGCGACGATCGCGGGCTTCGCCCAGGCGTCCCAGCGGGACCTCCTGGCCCCGTACGCGGAGAAGTACTTCGAGGTGATCGCGCGCGTCTGGGAGGACCGCTCGATCCAGATCGGCATGGACGTGGTCCGCGGTCTGTATCCGTCGTACCAGGACAGTCCGCGGACGCTGGAGGCGACCGACGCATGGCTGGCGGCGCACGCCGAGGCGCCCCCCGCGCTGCGTCGGCTGGTGTTGGAGGCGCGGGACGACCTGGCGCGGGCGCTGCGCGGCCAGGAGTGCGACGCGGCGGCAATCACCGGTTGACCTTTGGCCTGAGGTATCCCTCCGGGTGACCGTTACGCAATTCAGTCAATCATGACCGTAACCCCTGGTCCACACCCGATCGGACCAGGGGTTTTCGCTGCCTACTCGGCATCCGAACACCCGTCCTTTAGTCCGGTGTTGTCCGCATTCTTCGACGAACATGTAACACCGGTTACGGGGCAGACCGGACACGGGAATCTCCCGGCCATGACCCACAACACCCCACTCTCCCCCCGCCCCCTCCGCCACCTCGCCCACGTCCACCGCCGGGTGCTGACGACGGCCCAGCTCCGCTCCCACGGCGTCTCGGCCAACGAGATCGCCGAGCAGAGCCGGCCGGGAGGCCCCTGGCAGCAGCTCCTGCCGGGCGTGGTCCTGCTCCACCCCGGCCCGGCCACCAGCGAGGAACGCCTGCACGGGGCCCTGCTGTTCGCGGCCCGCGAGTCCGCCCCGGGCGTCCCCACCCAGCCGACCCCCGGCTCCCCGCACCGCTCGGTCTACCCGGAGGCGATGATCACGGGCCTGGCGGCGCTGACCCTGCACGGCTTCTCGTCCACCCCGCCGCTCCTGTCCCTGGACCACGTGGACGTCCTGGTCCCCCGCCTGCGCCGGCTGCGCTCGACCTCCTACGTCCGCGTGATCCGCACCTCGGCCCTGCCGGCCCCCGAGCCGGTGACCGGCCTCCCGGTGGCCCCGGTCCCGCGCGCCCTCGCGGACGCGGTGGCGGAACTGGCCGACGCGGCGGCGGTACGGCGGCTGCTGACCGAGGCGGTACGCGGCCGCCACTGCGAACCGACGGCCGTCGTACGGGAGTTGACCCAGGCGAAGCTGCTGTCGCGCCCACACGTGGTGGACGCGGTGGACTCCCTGGTCGCCGAGGGCCGGGCGATCGCGGAGGACCGCCTCTACCGCATGGTCCACGAGTACGGCCTGCCCGACCCGGTCTGGAACGTGGACCTGCGGCTGCCGGGCGGCCCGCACCTGGGCGGTCTGGACGCCTACTGGCCCGACCACGCGGTCGGCGTCGAGCTGGACACCCGCGCCCCGCACCAGGGCCATGGCCCGGGCCACCGGCAGGACGAGGACGCCCAGTGGTCCGAATACGCCCGCAAGCGGGAGCACTTGGAGCGACTGGGCATCACGGTCGTCCACATCACACCGAAGAAGCTGCGCGACTCGATGGAGCAGCAGGCGGCGGTGATCCGGACGGCCCTGATGGCGGCCGGCGACCGCGATCCGGCCGCGTATGTCGTGGTGCTGCCCCGATAAGGGGGACCTCGGCAGCAGGAGGGGAGCGGAGGGGCCGCCGGTCCGGAGGGGGACCGACGGCCCCTCCGTATGCCGTCAGGACGATGTCCGGTGCGGACCGCCGCCGGTCACACGCCGGTACGGCCGTCGACGATCTCCCTGATGATGTCGAGGTGGCCGTTGTGGCGGGCCGTCTCCTCGGTCAGATGGAGAAGGATCCAGCGCAGGTCGGGGTGCCGGCCGTCGCGGATCGGGGTCTTGGCCTCCGCGTCGAGGGCGGCCGAGGCGACCAGTTCCCGGTACCGGGCGCTCTGCTCCTCGTACTCCGCCAGCAGTTGCTCCAGCGGGAAGTCGACGGCGATCCGCATCTCGCGGTCGGGGTCCTCCTCGGTCCAGGGCCCCAGGTCCTCCTCGCCGAGGAAGACGACCTGGAACCAGTAGTACTCGACCCACCGAAGATGGTTGATCAGCCCGGAGATGGTCATCAGCGGGGAGCCCGGCAGCGGGGCCCGGCGCGCGTCCTCCGCGGAAACCCCCTCGCACTTGGCACGGGCGGTGTCCCGGGCGTAGTCGAGGAACGTGGTCAACTGGGTGCGCTCGTCCCGGGCGGGAGGCGTGTCCGTACGTGTCTCTGTCATCGCGCGGAACGATCCGCGACACCGGGCGCCGCCGTCAAACCATTAAACGCGCGCGCAGGCAGGGGCTAACGTGACCGCGATGAGCGATGACACGTCCGTGATACTGCGCCCCGCCCGCGAGGACGACCTCCCCCTGCTGGAGCGGTTCCTCTTCGACCCCGAAGCGGCCAGTCCCTTCCAGTGGTTCGGCTGGCGGGACCCCGACCGCTTCCGGCGCCGTTTCGCGGAGAACGGTCTGCTCGGCCCGGACGACGGCCAGTTGGTCGTCGACGCTTCCGATGCCGGTGCTCCGCTCGGATTCGTCTCCTGGCACAAGCTGGGGACGGGCCCCACGTCGTACTGCTGGAGCATGGGCATCGCACTGGCACCGGAGGCCCGGGGCCGAGGCATCGGCACCCGCGCCCAACACCTCCTCGTCCGCTACCTGTTCGCCCACACTCCCGTGCAACGCATCCAGGCCGACACCGACCTGGAGAACATCGCCGAGCAACGCGCCCTGGAGAAGGCGGGCTTCACCCGGGAAGGAGTGATGCGCGCCGCCGTGTTCCGGGACGGCCGCTGGCGCGACTGCGTCCTCTACGGCGTCCTCCGCGACGACCCGCTGCCCGGGTGACTCTCCAACTGCCGGTGCCGGCTCTCCTGGAACCCCGCCGGCCCCGCTCTGCTACTGCCCGCTGACGCCTGGACGCAGTTCGTCGCGTACGTCGCCGACGACGCGGCCGAGCAGGTCCGCGTACGCGGCGATCATCCGGGTACGGCTGAACCGCTCGCGACTCGCGTCCAGCGCCGGTGCGAAGGTCTGCCGCTCGGCGACGGCCGCGGACCAGGCGAAGGCGATCGCATCCGGATCGAAGGGCGTCACGAAGCCATGCCCCTCGACGATCGACGCGCTGTCGCCGACGTCCGTGGTGACGGGTACGGCGCCGCACATCATGCCCTCGATGAGGCAGAGCGGCGCCGCCTCACCGGAGGCGGAGGTGAGGGCGACGACGTCGGAGCCGGCGTAGACGGCCTCCATGTCGTGCCGCACGCCGAGCAGGTGCACCCGGTCGCCGAGGGCGGCACGGTCGGCGCCGAAGGCGACCTCGATGTCCGCCCAGAGGGCGGGGTTCTCGTCGGTCATCCCCGCACCGCACATGATCACGTGGCCGCCGCCCTCGCGGGCCAGCCACGCCCTGGCCGCCCGCAGGAAGAGCGGGACGTTCTTCATACCGGCGTACCGGGCGGCGAAGACGACGACGGGGGCGGTGGCGGGAATCCCGAGGGACTCCCGGAAGGCGAGCCGCACCGCGGCATCCGGCCGGAACCGGAGCAGGTCGACCCCGTTGGGGATCACGTGCAGCAGCTCACCGGGGATCCCGGCGGCCTCGTACGCGTCCCGCGTCGACTCGGCGCAGCAGACGCACGCCACAACCGTCCCGTCCGCGATGGCGGCCTTGAGCTCGTCCAGCGCCGGGCCCTGGTTCTCCGGGTCGGACCGGTGCAGGCACACCACGACGGGCCGACGCGGCAGCCCGCCCTGGTTGAGCAGCGCGAGCGGCTGCTCCTTCAGCGACAGGATCACATCCGCGCCGGCCATCGCCCGGGCCGTGTCGGCCAGCTCGGGCCCGCTGAAGACCGACGCGGCGACGGTGCCGTCGACGAGCCCGGCGGTACGGCCGAGGGAGGTGACGTCGATACCACCGGCCGTAAGGGCGCGGTAGCAGGCGTCGTCCTCCATGCGTTGTGTGGTGGCTTCTCGGTAGACCTCACCGTGCACACTCAGCACGCGATGCCACTGCTGCCCGCCCTCTACCAGGCCGAGCAGCACATCACTGTGCACGATCCGGGCTCCCCCGGAGAAAAATCCCTCGTAGACCGAGAGCACACGAAGTCCGAGCCGAGCGCCCACACGATCACCAGCCTTGCACCATATCGAGCCATCCCCGGGAACCGCGGGTTAGCCGATATGAGGCGGTACAGACGTTTCATTCGGATGAACGGAATGTCTCGGGCCGGAGTCGGCTGCGTTTACACGGCGAGCGCCGGATCCCGCACTCCCGACATCACCCGGCCGTCCTCCTACCCACCCTCCTGACCTGCACTTTTACGGGACCCGCGAGCACCTCCACGCACTCGACGACAGCAGGGCCGACGGCAAAAAGAGTGGCAAGTGAGTCGGCTGAACGGACGCCGGTGTAGGCCGTCGGATGATCGACGCCGGGCTCACCCCCCGCAGAACTCCGCCTCCACCACCGTCTGCGGGTCTCCCGTCCAGTCCGCGTTGAAGTTCAGGGCCAGGGCGTGGCGGCCGTCCGCTGTGGTGGCGGCGGTGGAGGTGGACCCGTGGATGCCGCCGTCGTGGCCCCAGACGTGGCGGCCGCAGGAGAGGGTCTGGTCGATCAGGCCGAGGCCGTAGGCGCTGTTGGGGGCGCCGGGGACGGGGGTGGTGGTCTTCATCTCCTTGAGCCGGCGGGGAGGCAGGAGGCTGCCGCGCAGCAGGGCCTCGTAGAAGCGGGTCAGGTCGGCGGAGGTGGAGATCATCTCGCCCGCGGAGGAGGCGAGGGAGGGGTTGAGGGTGGTGACGTCGTAGGTCGGGCCCGTGGTCGTCTCCGCCAGTTTCGAGTAGGCGCGGCTGCTCGGCCGGGGGACGGTGGGGCGGGTGCCGGGGAGGGACGTGCCGGTGAGGTGGAGGGGCCTGATCAGGCGGTTCGTGATCTCCTCGGCGTAGGAGCGGCCGGTCACCGCCTTGATGACCATGCCCGCCAGGACGTAGTTCGTGTTGGAGTACGCCCAGCTGGTGCCCGGTAGGAAGGCCGGCTTGTGCTTCATCGCGATCGCCACCAGGGCGGCGGGCGTCATGGTGTCGTAGCGGTGCTCGAGGAAGCCGTCCGCGAGGAAGTACGTGCGGCCGAAGTCGGCGTCCGCCGTGTAGTTGAAGATGCCGCTGGTGTGGTTGAGGAGTTGACGGACGGTGATGCGACGGCCGTCGTTGCCGTTTCCGGTCACCACGCCCGGCAGCCACCTGTCCACCGTGTCGTCGAGCGACAGGCGGCCCTCCGCCTCCAGTTGGAGGAGCACGGTGGCCACGAAGGTCTTCGTGATGCTGCCGACCCGGTAGTGGTCGGACGGGGAACGCGGGGCGCCGGTCCGTGTGTTGCCCACTCCGGCCGTCGTCGACCAGGTGCCGTGCGCGTCCCGGGCCGTCGCCGTCACCCCGGTCACGCCCTCCACGACCGCCGTCTCCACCGCCTTGCGGGTGGCCGAATGGTCGGTGGCCGAAGGCCGGGTGGCCGAACGACCGGCGGCGGGTGCCGCGAGTGCCGGTGCCGCCAGTGCTGCCGACAGGGCCAGTGCGGTGGCCGCCACGAGCGTCGTACGTACGGACATGTCCCATCCCCCAACTGAGTCGTCTGACGCGGTCGGGAGATGGGACTCCGTCGTGATCGGGCCGGTTGCCTCGGCCTACGCCGGTTGAGTGAGTCTCAGCCCTTCTTCAGGACCAGCTCCGTGTTCCGGTCCACCGGGTTGCCGGCCAGGGCCTTGCTGGCGCCGGGTGCGTTGAAGGCGAGTTCGCGGTAGAGGGCCGCGAGGCCGGTCTGGGAGAGGTCGGTGAAGTCGGTGCGGTGCGGGGCCGCGGACTCGATCAGGGTCGTGAAGAGGGAGATCGTGCCGTCCTTGTTGTCCACCAGCTCGACGATCCGGGCCAGGTGGGGGTAGTCGACGTGGGACGCCGTGGTGATCTCCCAGAAGGAGCGGCCGTTCGAGGCGGTGTGCGGGGTGATGAGGTTGCGGTGGATGTGACCGTTCACCCACGCCAGCACATTGGCGTGGCGGTTGAGGAGGGTGACCACCTCGGCACCGGTGTGACGGCGCTCGCCCGGGTGGGCCGGATCGGGGCGGGTGTTGGTCATCGACTGGCTGGTGTGATGGCTGAAGACGACGGCGTAGGAGTCCTTGTTCTCCGTCAGGGTCTTGTCCAGCCAGTGCAGCTGGGCCGTGCCGATGGAGCCGTCGTAGTGGCCGCCCGCGTCCGTCGTGTCGAGGCTGATGCCGATGACGTCGTCGGAGATACGGAAGGCGTAGTACTGGGTGCCCGCGTCCACGTTGGCGGAGGAGTAGCCGTGCCCGACCGGGCCCAGGCCCTGGTAGGCCGGGTCCAGGTGGGCCTTGAGGTAGTCGGCGGGGGTGTACGGGGCGCGCTTCTCGTCCGGCGTCACCGAGCGCATGGAGCGCGCGTGGGCCTTCAGGAAGTCGCGGTAGCCGCTGCCCTTCGGGTCCTGGGCCTTGCGGATGGAGTCCTGGAGCTTCTTCGCGTCGGCGTCGGTCACCGACATCAGCTTCTTGCCGCCGATCGCGGCCGCGGCGAGGTAGGGGTCGGCGTGGGAGCCGTAGCAGCCCAGCGGCAGGGCGTCGTGGTTGCCGACGGTGGAGTACCAGGGCAGGTTGAGGCCGGGGCTGCGCACCTCGCGGATCGCGGCGGCGAGAAAGCCCGCGAGGTGCGGGAAGCCGAGCGCCTTGTCGCCGTCGCGGACGGTGGAGTCGGGCTGCCAGAACAGCTTGAGGCCGCTGTTCTGCACACCCTGGTAGTGCTTCGGGTCCCCGGTGTTGGGGCTCATCCGGCCGCCGCTCATCACCTTCATGAACCACTCCAGTTCGGAGTGGGCGTTGTTGTCGGTGTTGTCGCCGGTCGTCATCACGAAGTGCAGCGGGGAGCCGGTGACCGGGGCGCCGCGCAGCGCGTTCACCCGCTCGACGAGCGAGATCGCGCCGGGCACGGTGAGCGCCTCGTGCGGGCGCCAGGCGTGCCGGTCGTGGACGCGCACGTACTCCAGGCGCAGCGGGTGCTGGACGTCCATCAGATGCAGGTCGGTGAACTGCACGAACGCGGCGAGGGCGGTACGGCGGTTCTCCCGGCCGGACTTGGCGGCGGCCAGGTCGGAGCGCAGCACGCGCTTCCAGCCGGCGCCGTCGCCGAGCCGCCGGTACCCGGAGCTGTTCCGGGGTGCGGCGACGGAGGCGAGGGTGGTGCCCTTGGTGTAGGGGGCGAGGGGCGCCGCGGGGGCCTTGCGGCTCTCGGCGACCGGCTGCTGCTCCTCGGTCGCGGCGGGGGCCGCCTGGCTGTCGGTGGGGCGCAGGGCGTAGCCGACGCCCGCGGAGAGCGAGACGGCCCCGGCGGCGGCGAGCACGGAACGGCGGTTGATCTCCAGTGCCTCGCGGCCCTTCTGGGCCGCGGAGGTGGCGACAGAGCGTATGCGCGACATGGCGCGATCTCCCCGAGTACGAACGCGTCCGGCAGTGGTCGCGGGCGATCGCTTCCGCGAACTTCCCGCTCACTCTGGATCGTTGGCACCGGGGGTGACCTGTGCGTGAACTCGGCGGCAACGCGCAGCACCGATCACCGTACGTGGATCAGGCGAGGTGAGGACCGGTCATGGAGCGGATTTCGGCAGTCCGGGGACCGGTCACTCCGCGTTCATCTGCCGGGGTAGGGGAGGGTCTCCGGCCCTCACGACCGCTCTTCTGCAAACCGTCCCGCGGCCGGCCGCTCCCGCCACAGCCTGAGGGCGACGTCGATCAGCCGGATGTGCCTCAGGTCCGGTACCGCGTCCAGGTCGTGCCAGGCGGCCAGATCGGTGGAGCCGTTGACCTCGTTGCGCAGTTCGCCGCCGACGATCTCACCGGTGTAGATGATCCGTACGCCGTGGTGGTCGGTGGCCCGGGACAGCAGGGAGCCGCGGGCGAAGCGCCGGTGGAAGGAGTCGATGCCGAGCAGTCCGGTCACCTCGATGCGGTAGCCGGTCTCCTCCATGAGCTCGCGGCGGACGGTGTCGTAGGGGTCCTCGCCGTGGTCCATGCCGCCTCCGGGCAGGACCCACTCGGGCGTGCCGTCGGGGGCGGGTGACCGGGCGAGCAGGATCTGTCCGTCACGGACGCACACGGCGTAGGCCGCCACCCTCAACTTCTTTCGCACATCGGCACGGTAGGGCTCGCCGGGGCCGACGGCCACGGGATTTCCCGGAGGGGAGGCCGAAGGTCACGCCGTCATGCCGTAGGCGATCCCGGTGCTGCGGGGCGGGCGTCCTGACGGTCGCCCGCCCCTTTCGGCTCCGGATCACTTCCGGCAGGTCAGGGTGCGCGACTCGGGCAGGTCACGGACGATCCAGGCGCGCTCGGGCGCGATGTCCGACTCCCCCACCGCGTACCGGTCGGGGATCTGCTGCCCGGCCGTGACACCGACCAGGAGGCGGGCGCCCGCGCGGATCCGGTCGTCGGAGCCGGACTCGAAGAGGACGTCGACCTCGGCGGCGGTCTTCGCCGGTTTGTAGGCGTGGGTCACCTTCAGGGTGACCCGCTCCTCGCCGGTGCCCGGGATCCGGTGCACACCGGTCACCGTGCCCTCGACGACGAGCCGGGCGCAGGCGAGGTAGCCGGGGCCGGTGACGCCCTCCGCGTTCGACGCGCCGCTGCCGGCGGCCTTGTCGGCGCCGGCGCCGTTCGACATGGCGTCCGAGCCGCCGTTCGCCGCGAGCCAGCCGACGCCGAGCACGACCGAGGCGAACGCGGCCGCGAGGGCACCGGCGAGACCGACGGCCCGCACGCCGGGGTGCTGCCAGGGGCGGCGGCGCGCTGCCGGGCGAGGGCGGGGACGCAGGTGGGGGTGGGGGTGGGCTGCCGGAAGGGGCGGCCCGGCGAGGGTGTCCCCGATGATTCCGAGCTCGTCGCGCAGCAGCGCCACGTCTGCGGTGGCGGCCCGGTGCTCGGCCATGAAGGCGGGATCGGCCCGCTGCTCGGCGGAGAGCGGTTCGTCCATGAGGACGGCGAACAGGGCATCGACCTCGCCCGGCTCGACGGGGTTCCCGGGCTCGCCGGCGTTGTTCTCGTGTTCGGCGGTCATGCTCACACCACCTCGTCCTCGTGCAGGCGGGCGCGCAGGGCCCGTACCGCCGTGTGCAGCCGGCTCTTGACCGTGCCCTCGGGGATGCCGAGTTCCTCGGCTATCCCGCGTACCGGCAGGTCGGCGTAGAAACGCAGGACGAGGATCTGGCGCTGGGCGTCCGGCAGGTCGTCCAGGCCGCGGGCGACGGCGACGGAGAGCAGGCTGCGGTCCTCGCCGAGGGCGTGGTCGGGCTGGCGGAGGGAGGCCAGCCGTTCGCCGAGGCGTTCCTGGCGGCGTTTGGCGCGGTGCCAGTCCATGGCGAGGTGGGAGGCGACGACCGCCGCCCACGCCGAGACGTCCCGCGGGGCCTCCTGGCCGTTCGCGGTCCGCTCCAGCAACCGCAGGCGGACCTGCTGTACCCCGTCCAGCAGGTCCGCCTGCGGTACGCCGCCCAGCGCGAGCACCGCCCGGACCCTGCGCTCCTGGTCCGCGTCCAGAGGATCCCCGTGCTGGTCCTCCTGGGCGCGGCGGGCCTTTCTGCGCAGCACGACCCACCCCCCTCACTGCGTTTCCCCTACGACGCCGCAGCCCCCGGAAACGTTCGGCCGGGGCACCGGAAATCTTTTCCGAGGCGTACGTCACACCGGCGCCCGGCGCAGCACAGCTTGCGGTGCGACGGCCACGGAGAGGTAATTTCTGCAGCTCAGCACGGGTGTGAGCGGGAGTTCCACGGAGCGGGTGGTCCAGTCGGTGGGCGTGGCGCCCAAAGAATTGGACAGGCTGACCCGGGTCGGCCGCATGATGGAAAGGCCGCAGACACACGTCAACGTATGCAGAGGGAGTCGCCGTGAGGGTCGGAATCGTCGGAGCCACCGGTCAGGTCGGCACGGTCATGCGCAGGATCCTCACGGAGCGCAACTTCCCGGCCACGGAGCTGCGCCTGTTCGCCTCGGCCCGCTCGGCCGGGACCGTGCTGGACGGTGTGACGGTGGAGGACGCGGCGACCGCCGACTACACCGGCCTGGACATCGTGCTGTTCTCGGCGGGCGGGGCCACCTCGAAGGCGCTGGCCGAGAAGGTCGCCTCGCAGGGTGCCGTCGTGATCGACAACTCCTCCGCCTGGCGCAAGGACCCCGAGGTCCCGCTGGTCGTCTCCGAGGTCAACCCGCACGCGATCGCGGACCGCCCCAAGGGCATCATCGCCAACCCGAACTGCACCACGATGGCCGCGATGCCGGTCCTGAAGGTGCTGGACCGGGAGGCGGGCCTTCAGGCGCTGGTCGCCACCACCTACCAGGCGGTCTCCGGCTCCGGTCTCGCGGGCGTCGCCGAGCTGCACGGCCAGGTGCAGAAGGTGGCCGCCGACGCGGAGCGGCTGACCCACGACGGCTCGGCGGTCGACTTCCCCGAGCCGCAGGTCTACAAGCGGCCCATCGCCTTCAACGTGCTGCCGTTCGCCGGCAACCTCGTCGACGACGGTCTGAACGAGACCGACGAGGAGCAGAAGCTGCGCAACGAGTCCCGCAAGATCCTGGAGCTCCCCGAGCTGAAGGTCTCCGGCACCTGTGTGCGCGTCCCGGTGTTCTCCGGGCACTCCCTGCAGCTGAACGCCCGGTTCGCCCGCCCGATCAGCCCCGAACGGGCGACCGAGCTGCTCGCCGAGGCGCCGGGTGTCGAGCTCTCCGACATCCCGACCCCGCTGCAGGCGGCCGGCCAGGACCCGTCGTACGTCGGCCGGATCCGCCGTGACGAGACGGTGGACAACGGGCTCGCGCTGTTCGTCTCCAACGACAACCTCCGCAAGGGCGCTGCGCTGAACGCCGTGCAGATCGCCGAGCTGGTGGCGGCGGAGCTGTCGCGGTAGGACCGGTCCGTCGTACGGGTGCGGGTGCGTGGGGGCTGGTCGCGCCCCGCGGCGGCAGCCGCATGTCGACACAGCCCCGCGCCCCTTCGGGCGCGTCACTGCGAGGGCGCTGACAGGCAATCTCTCGGGTTTTCCCTCGACGTCCCGGGCACCGTCCCATGGAAGGATGGCGCAACCCACACATAACGAGGAGATGACCGCGTGCCTGGCACAAACCTGACTCGCGAAGAGGCACAGCAGCGGGCGAAGCTGCTCACCGTTGACTCGTACGAGATCGATCTCGACCTCTCCGGCGCGCAGGAGGGCGGTACCTACCGGTCCGTGACCACGGTGCGCTTCGACGTCGCCGAATCCGGCGCCGCGTCCTTCATCGATCTGGTCGCCCCGGCGGTCCACGAGGTCACCCTGAACGGCGACGCGCTCGCCCCGGCCGAGGTCTTCGCGGACTCCCGGATCGCACTGCCGGGCCTGCTGGCGGGCCGCAACGTGCTCCGCGTGGTCGCGGACTGCGCGTACACCAACACGGGTGAGGGTCTGCACCGGTTCGTCGACCCGGTCGACGAGCAGGCGTACCTGTACACCCAGTTCGAGGTGCCGGACGCCCGCCGGGTCTTCGCCTCCTTCGAGCAGCCGGACCTGAAGGCGACCTTCCAGTTCACGGTGAAGGCGCCGACCGGCTGGACCGTGATCTCCAACTCGCCGACGCCCGAGCCCAAGGACGACACCTGGGTCTTCGAGCCGACGCCGCGTATCTCGTCGTACATCACCGCCCTGATCGTCGGCCCGTACCACTCCGTGCACAGCGTGTACGAGAAGGACGGGCAGAGCGTGCCGCTGGGCATCTACTGCCGTCCGTCGCTGGCCGAGTTCCTGGACTCGGACGCGATCTTCGAGGTGACCCGGCAGGGCTTCGACTGGTTCCAGGAGAAGTTCGACTACGACTACCCGTTCAAGAAGTACGACCAGCTGTTCGTGCCGGAGTTCAACGCGGGCGCGATGGAGAACGCGGGCGCGGTGACCATCCGCGACCAGTACGTCTTCCGGTCCAAGGTGACCGACGCGGCGTACGAGACGCGCGCCGAGACCATCCTGCACGAGCTGGCCCACATGTGGTTCGGCGACCTGGTCACCATGGAGTGGTGGAACGACCTGTGGCTGAACGAGTCGTTCGCCACGTACACCTCCATCGCCTGCCAGGCGTACGCACCCGGCTCGCGCTGGCCGCACTCGTGGACGACGTTCGCCAACTCCATGAAGACCTGGGCGTACCGGCAGGACCAGCTGCCCTCCACGCACCCGATCATGGCGGAGATCCGCGACCTGGACGACGTGCTCGTCAACTTCGACGGCATCACGTACGCCAAGGGCGCGTCCGTCCTGAAGCAGCTCGTCGCCTATGTCGGCATGGACGAGTTCTTCGCCGGTGTGCAGGCGTACTTCAAGCGGCACGCGTACGGCAACACGCGCCTGTCCGACCTGCTGGGCGCCCTGGAGGAGACCTCCGGGCGTGACCTGAGCACCTGGTCGAAGAAGTGGCTGCAGACGGCCGGGATCAACATCCTGCGCCCGGAGGTGGAGACGGACGCCGACGGTGTCGTCACCTCCTTCGCCATCCGCCAGGAGGCCCCGGCGCTGCCGGCCGGTGCCAAGGGCGAGCCGACGCTGCGTCCGCACCGGATCGCGATCGGCCTGTACGACCTCGACGAGGCGACCGGCAAGCTGGTCCGCACCGACCGGATCGAGCTGGACGTGGACGGCGAGCTGACGGCCGTACCGCAGCTGGCCGGCCGCGCCCGTCCGGCGGTGTTCCTGCTCAACGACGACGACCTGTCGTACGCCAAGGTCCGCCTGGACGAGGAGTCCCTGCACTTCGTCACCGAGCACCTGGGCGACTTCGAGTCCTCGCTGCCCCGCGCCCTGTGCTGGGCGTCGGCCTGGGACATGACCCGCGACGCCGAACTGCCGACCCGCGAGTACCTGTCCCTCGTGCTGTCCGGCATCGGCAAGGAGTCCGACATCGGTGTCGTGCAGTCCCTGCACCGCCAGGTGAAGCTCGCCGTCGAGCTGTACGCCGACCCGACCGCCCGCGAGGCCCTGCTCACCCGCTGGACCGACGCCACGCTGGCCCACCTGCGGGCGGCCGCGCCGGCGAGCGACCACCAGCTGGCCTGGGCCCGTGCCTTCGCGGCCACCGCCCGCACCCCGGAGCAGCTGGACCTCCTGGACAGCCTGCTGGAGGGCACCCACACCATCGAGGGCCTGGCCGTCGACACCGAGCTGCGCTGGGCGTTCGTGGAGCGGCTGGCGGCGGTCGGCCGCTTCGACGAGGCGGAGATCGCGGGCGAGTACGAGCGGGACAAGACGGCCGCCGGTGAGCGGCACGCGGCCACCGCCCGCGCCGCCCGCCCGACCGAGGAGGCGAAGGCGGAGGCCTGGGCGTCGGTCATCGACTCCGACAAGCTGCCGAACGCCGTGCAGGAGGCGGTGATCGGCGGCTTCGTCCAGACCGACCAGCGTGAGCTGCTGGCGCCGTACACGGACAAGTACTTCGAGGTCCTGAAGTCGGTCTGGGACTCCCGCTCGCACGAGATCGCCCAGCAGATCGCGATCGGCCTCTACCCGTCCCTCCAGGTCTCCCAGGAGACCCTGGCCAGGACGGACACCTGGCTGGCCGCGGCCCAGCCGAACGCGGCCCTGGCCCGCCTCGTCTCGGAGTCCCGCGCGGGCGTCGAGCGCGCGCTGAAGGCCCAGGCCGCGGACGCGGCGGCCGAGTAGCCGGTACGACGGTGGGGGCGCCCGGTGACATACCGGGCGCCTCCTTTTTTCCGCTACGGCGCGGCTTTCCCCGCTACTTTCCGCTACGATGCGGCTTTCCCCGCTACTTTCCGCTACGACGCGGCTTTTTCCGCTACGCGCACAGCCGGCCGGCGAGATCCAGCATCGTCCGTACATGCAGCCCGGTCTGTGCGGACACCGGGATCCAGCGCGGCTCATAGGTCTTGTCGAGTTCCCGGCACCATTCGCGTACCAGGTCGGTGAGGACGTCGGCGGTCGCGGGCGCGGTACGGGCGAGGGCCCGGCGCGCCATGGCCGCCACGCGCAGCGGGATACGCCGGGCGGAGACGCCGAGGGTCGCGAAGTGGCCGCGGGAGCCGGTGTGTTCCTGTTCCGCCCAGCCGACCGCGAGCGACGGGGCGACGCGCAGCAGTTCCGCGGCGGCGGTGTGCAGGGGCAGCAGCTCGTACGGCACGGTGTCGGACCGGACCGGCTCCAGCAGGGTGCCGAGTTCCCGGGTCCTGGCCAGCAGCAGGTCGCAGGCGGCGCCGACCGCGCGCCGCGGGTCGGGTTCGGGCCGGGAGTCGCTCACCGCCGGGACGGCCCAGGCCGGTGCCTCGACGAGGGCGGTGAGCGTGCCGTACCGGCGGGGGTGCAGCCAGGTGCTCTCGGCGACGAAGCCGCTGGGGTCGCGTTCGCTGCCGCCGCTGGCGGGCGGGAGCCGCAGCACACCGGGCGGGTCCGGCCGCCAGTCGGGGCCGTCGCAGGGGTGGTCGTCGAGCGGGATGCGCAGCCGGGCGGCGGTCTCGCGGAAGGCCCGCGCGGCTCCGGGGACTTCCCGGGTCTGCATGGTGAAGGCGCCGCCGATCTCGATGCCGTGCAGGGTGAACTGGGCCGTCGGGCGCAGTTCGTCGAGGAGCCGTACGAGCACCGTGGACTCGGGCAGCGGCTCCCGGCCGGTGCCGGGGGCGGGCGGTGACTCGGGCTGGCAGGCGAACTCGGGCCGGTAGAAGTGCCGGTGGCACTCCTCCGGGGAGGGGGTGGGCTCCTCGGGCTGCCAGCCGTGCGCGAGGCGGGCGCCGTCCGGGTCGAGACAGAGCAGGAAGTGCCAGGTGCAGTCGAGCCCGCGGAGCAGTTCGGGCCGGTGGGCGAGGAGCCGGCCGAGGCGGAGCGCGGAGGCGCCGCCGACGGGTTCGTTGGCGTGCGCTCCCGCGACGGTCAGGAGCTGGTGCCGCCCCTGCCCGGCGGAGAGTAGGTGGAGGGGCCGTCCGGCCCTGCTCCGTCCGGCCTCGCGCAGCCGCAGGACTTTCGGTGCGAAGGCGGCCAGCGTGCGGGCCTGCCGCTCCAGTTCGTCGACGCCCGGGTAGAGCGGGCGCCGGGACGACGATGTCCGCACGCGGGCCCTCCGATCAGGCGCCTTGAGAGTTGCTGTCCCCGGTGGTCTCCTTCTTGTCCAACGGGCGAATCTCGATCTTGGTTGCCATTTCAACTCCCCTTTTCAGTAAGGATGTTGAGCCTGAGCTTTCCCATGGGAACTCCCGGGGCAGCACCTGTCAAGGGTGGCTGTGGGGACTGGTCCGCCGCACGGGCCGGACGGGCCCCGGTCATCCGAGGTGGGCGGCGAGCGCCCTGTCGATGTCCGCGTCCCGGGCGTTCTCGGCCGCCCAGGCCACGTATCCGTCGGGGCGCACCAGCAGGGTGGTTCGGCGGTCGCTCGCCCAGCGCGCCACGGCCAGCCGGTCCGCGCGCCCCGCGCCCGGGTCGTGGGAGCCCGGGGTGACGAGGACGAACCGGCCGCCGCGCAGGGCCTCGTAGAGGCGGCCGCCGCCGGCCAGGGCGAGGTCGGGGACGCGGGCGCCGGTGAGACGGTGGGCGCCCCCCGGGGCGGGGTAGCGGTAGCCGACGCCGGTGATCTGGCCGAGCACCCGGCGGCGGGCGGGGGCCAGCCGGCCGAGGACGGTGGCGAGCGCGGCGCGCACGGGCAGCTGCCAGCCCTTGGCCATGGCGAGGCGGACGATGGCGCCGCTGCTGCGCAGGACGGTCCTGCCGACGGGGTGGCGTTCGCTCTGGTAGGTGTCGAGCAGGTCGGGGGACGCGTGGCCGTGCAGCACGGCGGCGAGCTTCCAGCTCAGGTTGGCCGCGTCCTGCAGGCCGGTGTTCATGCCCTGGCCGCCGGCCGGGGTGTGCACATGCGCCGCGTCGCCGGCCAGGAAGAGCCGGCCGGCCCGGTAGCTGGGCACCTGGCGCTCGTCGCTGTGGAAGCGGGACATCCAGCGGGCGTCGTGCATCCCGTAGTCCCGGCCCAGGGCCTCCCGGGTGATCTCCTTGATCTCCGCGAGGTCGACCGGCTCGCGGTCGGGGACGTCGCGGCCGCGGTGCCAGCAGATGACGCGGTGGTAGCCGTCGCCGAAGGGGACGAGGAAGGCGAACGCGTCGCCGACCGCGGCGGCCGTGATCAGGGTCTCGGGCTGCTCGGTGAGCAGCACGTCGGCGAGGACGACGGACTTGATCGCCGACCGCCCCGGGAACGGCAGCCCGGCCGCCTCCCGTACGGCGCTGCGCATCCCGTCGGCCCCGACGACGTACGCGGCGCGCAGGCTCTCGGCGCCCTTGATGTGGACGGTGACCCCGTCGGCGCCCTGGGTCACGCCGGTCACCTCGGAGTCGTGGCGGAAGTCGACACCGGCCTCGGCCGCCCGGCGCTCCAGCACCTTCTCGACCTCGTACTGCGGGAGGACGAGGACGTGGTGGAAGCGGGAGGGGAGGGTGCCGAGGTCGAGGGTGAGCCCGTCGAAGAGGTTGAGCCGGGTGACGGGTCGGCCTACGGCCTCGAGGTCGTCGGCGAGACCTCGCGCGTCGAGCTGCTCCAGGGCGCGGGCGTGCAGGACGAAGGCGCGGGAGAGGTTGCTGATCTTGTGGGGGCGCTTTTCGAGGAGGGTGACCGGGACGCCGGCGGTGGCGAGGTCACCGGCCAGGAGCAGGCCGGTGGGGCCGGAGCCGACGACGATCACCCGGGGGGCGGTGGGGGTGGGGCCGGTCGTGCCGTTCATGGGGACCTCCCAGAGAGCCAACACTTGTTGGCCAACACCCGTTGGTCAACGCTTGTTGGCAAGGATAGGACGGACACGCGCGACAGTCAACGCTTGTTGGCCCACAGATGTTGGCCTACGCTCGTTGGCATGACCGGCACCCCCAGTAGAAGCACAGATTCCGCGAACGGCTCCGCGGCGCGCCGCTCCGACGCCAGCCGCTCCGCCATCCTGGCCGCCGCCCGCGAACGCTTCGCCACCGACGGCTACGAGCGCGCCACCATCCGCGCCATCGCCAAGGACGCACACATCGACCCGTCCATGGTGATGCGCTACTTCGGCAACAAGGACGGCCTGTTCGCGGCCGCCGTCGCGCTCGATCTGCGGATGCCCGACCTGTCCGAGGCGCCGCGCACCGAGGTCGGGCGGGCGCTGGTGGCCCACTTCCTGGACATCTGGGAGGAGAACGAGGAGCTCACCGCGGTACTGCGGGTCGCCGTCACCAACAAGGCGGGGGCCGAGCGCCTGCAGGGCATCTTCCGGGAGCAGGTGGTGCCGGTGGCGCAGCGGGTGTGCCCCGACCCCGAGCAGGTACCGGCGCGGGCGGCACTGTGCGCCTCGCAGCTGATGGGGCTGGCGCTCACCCGGTACGTGCTACGGCTGCCGCCCGCGGTGGAGCTGGCGCGGGAGGAGATCCTGGCCTGGCTCGGGCCGACCCTGCAGCGGTATCTGACCGCGCCGAGCCCCTGAAACGCGCCGAGGGCGCCGGTCGGCCTCCCTACGTCCCCTCGGGGTACGTACGGAAGGCGACCGGCGCCCTCGGTGCAGAAAAGTGGAGAAGCGGGAGGTCAGGCCTTGGCCTTCGGCTTGACGACCCGGATCTTGGACTTGTCCAGCACCATCACGAGACCCGCGATGACCGCGAACAGCACGAGCGGGGTCAGGACGTAGAGACCCAGCGTCTGGATGACACTCAGGCCCGGGCCGGGGTCGTCACCGTCGTCACGCGTGAGCGCGAGCGCGGGGGACGACATGAGCAGCATCATCAGCGTCGTACCGGCAGCCAGGGCGCCGGCGCGCAGGGCATTCTTCTTGTCCACGGTCCCAAGTTAGCTGGCCCATTCGGGTGGCGCGCGTCCGGGGTGCCCCTACGGGCCGGTGCGGCCCTGGAGCACCTCCAGCAGGGCCCGTGCCCTCGCCGATCCGGTCAGCTCCTCCAGTGTCACCGGGCGGCCCTCCGCGTCCGCGATCGGCAGGCGCCAGTTCGGGTACTGGTCCCAGGTGCCGGGCAGGTTCTGCGGGCGGCGGTCGCCGACGGTGTCCGGGAGCCAGACGCCGATCATGCGGGCGGGGGTGCGCAGCAGGAAGCGGTGGACGGCCCGGATCTCGGCCTCCTCGTCACCGGCGTCGGACGAAGCGAGCAGGCCGAGCCGGGTCAGCAGCGCCAGCCACTCGGCGGTGTCGGCCGCCGCCTCGGCCCGTTCCACCTCCAGCGGGCGGGTCAGCAGGCCCAGCCGGTCGCGGAGTTCGACGTGTTCGCCGGTGAGGCGGGCGGCGGTGGGCGGCAGGTCGTGGGTGGTGGCGGTGGCGAGGCAGTCGGCGCGCCAGCGGTCCGGGAGGAGAGGCCGGCCGTCGCCCTCCCAGTCCCGTTCGAACCAGAGGACCGAGGTGCCGAGCACCCCGCGCCGCTGGAGCGTCTCGCGCACCCCCGGCTCCACGGTGCCCAGGTCCTCCCCGATCACCACGGCTCCCGCCCGGCCGGCCTCCAGGGCCAGCAGCGCGAGCATGGCCTCGGCGTCGTAACGGACGTAGGTGCCCTCCGTCGGCGGTCGCCCCTCCGGCACCCACCACAGCCGGAACAGACCCATCACATGGTCGATGCGCAGGGCGCCGGCGTAGCGGAAGAGGGCGCGCAGGAGCCGGCGGAAGGGGGCGTGGCCGGAGGCGGCGAGGCGGTCGGGGCGCCAGGGCGGCAGGCCCCAGTCCTGGCCGCGGGCGTTGAAGGCGTCGGGCGGGGCGCCGACGGACATCCCGGCGGCGAAGACATCGCGCTGCGCCCAGGCGTCCGCGCCCTGGGGGTGCACGCCGACGGCGAGGTCGTGGACGATCCCGACCGGCATCCCGGCGTCCCGGGCGGTGCGCTGGGCGGCGATGAGCTGGGTGTCGGTGAGCCAGGCGAGCCGGGAGTGGAAGGCGACGCGGTCGCCCAGCTCGGCACGGGCCCGGGCGGTCCCGGGTGAGCGGGGGTCCCTCAGGGCCTCGGGCCAGCGGTGCCAGTCGGAGCCGTACTTCTCGGCGAGCGCGTACCAGGTGGCGTGGTCCTCCAGCGCCTCGCCCTGTTCCGCGAGGAAGGCGTCGTACTCGGCCTGCCGTGCCGGGGTGAGCGCTGCGGCGGCCGCCGTCTCCAGCGCCTCCCGCTTCAGCTCCCACACCGCGTCCCGGTCGATGAGTGCGCCCTTGTCGAGGACGGCGGACCGCAGCCGTTCGGCGCGTTCGGCGAAGGAGTCCACGCCGGTGTACTCGGGGACGGACTCCAGCCGCAGATGCACCGGGTCGGGGAAGCGGCGGGAGCAGGGGCGGTACGGGGACGGGTCGGTCGGGGCGCCGGGCACGGCCGCGTGCAACGGGTTGACCTGCACGAATCCGGCACCCGCGGTGCGTGCGGCCCAGTCGGCGAGGTCGGCGAGGTCGCCGAGGTCGCCCATGCCCCAGGAGCGGCTGGACAGCAGCGAGTAGAGCTGGACGAGGAGTCCGTACGAGCGGGTGGCGGGGGTGGGCAGCCGGTCGGGGGCGACGACGAGGTGGGTGCGGGCGGTACGGCCGTCGGGGGCGGTGGCGGTCAGCAGATGGACGCCGAGCGGCAGGTCCCGTACGTCGTCGCGCGTCTCCCCGTCCTCCGTCCGCAGCTCCAGACGGGTGCCGGCGGGCAGGCCGAGGGCGATCTCGCCGGCGCCCGTCCAGTGCACGACGGTCGGCGGCAGCAGCCGTTCGGCGAGGTCCCGCTCCCGGTCGGCGAGGGCGGTGCGAACGGCCTCGGGGCCGCTCGCGTCGACGCCCAGGGCGCCGAGGGCGGCGATCACCGCGACGGCGGAGGCGGCGACCGTACGGTCCGGGGACGGGCTGTAGGAGGTGGCGACGCCGTGCAGCTCCGCCAGCCGGGACAGCTCCCCGTCACAGGGATCGGCTTCGCTCATCTACAACCCCGGCTCACTGGTCAGCGGAGCCGCGTCGGCGAGCGGCGGTTCGCTGGTGAGGGGCTCGGCGTCGGGCAGCGGCGGCTCACTGGTCAGCGGCGCCTGGGCGCACGCGCCCTCGGCGCTGAACACACAGAGATGGAGCTCCTCCTCGGTCTCCACCGGGGGTTTGAACTGGGCCGGGATCGGATGGTGAACCGTTACGGCCACGGTGGCCTCCTTGTCGGTACGTCGGGTGGGGGCGTTCGCCGGGTCAGAGCAGGCCTACCCCGTGAACGGGACGGCACTCTCGACGGGCACCGGAGCGCACCGGAGCGCACCGGAGCGGCACACTATTCACTCAGTACATGTAGCGGGTGTATATTGATCTCCATGAGCACCCGGCACATCCTTCTGGGACTGCTGGAGGCCGGGCCGAGTCATGGCTACGACCTCAAGCGGCGCCACGACGAGCGTTTCCCGCAGGCCCGCCCGCTGGCCTACGGGCAGGTCTACACGACCCTGCAGCGCCTGGTCCGCGACGGCCTGGCGGCGGTGGAAGGCACCGACGCCGACGGCGGACCGGAGCGGACCCGCTACCGCTCGACGGAGGCGGGCACGCGGGAACTGGCCCGGTGGGCGGGTGCGGTCTCCCCGCCGGCGCCGTTCGTGACGAACGAGATCTTCGCCAAGGTCGTGGTGTCGATCCTCGCCGGCGGCGACCCGGCGGCCTACCTGCGCGACCAGCGCGCCGCGCACATGGAGCGGATGCGGGAGCTCACCGCTCTCAAGACGGCGCGGAACGCCGATCTGACGACCGTGCTCTCGGCGGACTTCGCCCTCAACCACCTCGACGCCGACCTCCGCTGGATGCACACGACGGCGGACCGGCTCACCACTCTGACCGCGGAGGTCGACTCAGCATGACCGACAACGGGGGCACCCCACCACCGCTGCTGGCGGGCCTGGACCTGGCCAGGGCGCACGGCAGGACCGAGGCCCTGCGCGGCGCCTCGGTCGAGCTGCGCGCGGGCGAGATCCTCGCCGTGACCGGCGCCAGCGGCAGCGGGAAATCCACGCTGCTGCACTGTCTCGCCGGGATCGTCCGGCCGGACGCGGGCTCGGTGACGTACGCCGGGGAGCGGCTGGACCGGCTGCCGGAGAAGCGGCTGAGCGAGCTGCGGCGGACCGACTTCGGGGTGGTCTTCCAGTTCGGGCAGCTGATCCCGGAGCTGACGGTGCTGGACAACGTGGCACTGCCGCTGATGCTCGCGGGGGCGACGCGTACGGACGCCCGGGCGCGGGCCGGCGAGTGGCTGGAGCGGTTCGGGGTGCGCGGGCAGGGGGAACTGCGGCCGGGCTCGATGAGCGGCGGGCAGGCCCAGCGGGCCGCGCTGGCCCGGGCGCTGGTGACCGGCCCGAAGGTGGTCTTCGCGGACGAGCCGACCGGGGCGCTGGACTCGCTGGCGAGCGAGCAGGTGATGACCGCCCTGGTGCACACGGTCCGGGAGGCGGGCACGGCCGTCCTGCTGATCACGCACGACGCCCAGGTGGCGGCGTACGCGGACCGCGAGGTGCGGCTGAGCGACGGGGTCGTGCTGACGGCGGAGGTGGCCGCATGAGGGCCGATCTGCGGCTCGCCTGGCTGCTGACCCGGGGATCGGACCGGCGGGAGTGGTGGCGCATCGTGCTGACGGCGGCCGGGGCGGCCCTGGCGACCGGTCTCGGGCTGGCGGTCGCCGTGCTCCTGTCGCTGGACGGCCAGTACAGCGTGTCGGTCGGCTCCGGGCTTCTGGACCGGCCCGGAACCCGCGACGGAATGGTCGTCGCGCTGATGCTGCTGCTCGTCCCGGTGTTCGGGTTCCTCGGACAGTGCGCGCGGATCGGCGCGGTGTACCGGGACCGGCGGCTGGCCGCGCTGCGGCTCGCGGGGGCGGCGCCGGGCCGGGTACGGCGGATCGCGGCGCTGGAGACGGGTCTTGCCTGTCTGCTGGGCTCCGGGCTCGCCACCGCCGTCGCGACTCCGGTCCTGCTGTCCCTCTGGTCGCGGCCGACCGCCCTCGCCTGGGCCGGGATCGTCCTGGTGGCCGTGGGTGTGCCGGCGCTGGGCGCGGCGGTGAGTGCGCTGGCGCTGCGCCGGGTGGTGGCCTCGCCGCTCGGCCGGGTACGCCGGGTGCGGCCCACGCGGCCTCCCGGGCGGGTGTTCCTGGTGGTGAGCGGCCTGTGCACGGTGTCGGTGCTGCTGACCGTGCTGACCCCCGACAACGGCGACCGTCTCGCCTCCTCCCCCGCGCGGCTGTCGGTCTTCGCGCTGATCGTGCTGGTCGGCGTCGCGGTGGTGTGGCTGCCGGGCTGGTGGTCCGGGCTGCTCGGCCGGGTGCTCGCGGTCCGCGCGAGCCGGCCGGCGCTGCTCATCGCGGCGGAACGGCTGCGCGACGACCCCTGGGCGGCGGCCCGCACGAACGCGGCCGTGCTGCTGGTGACGCTCGTGGGCACGGGCTTCGCCGGTGTACGGCAGGTGCTGCTCGCCGATCTGCACGCCATGCGCCGCGACGGCTCGCTCGGCACGGACGTGGCCTTCTACACGACGGGGATCGACCTGACGGCCGCCGCGCTCCTCGTCTCCCTGGCGATCGTGCTCTGCGCTCTGGCCGTCGGCACCGCCGAGTCCCTGGCCACCCGGCGCCGGGGACTGGCCGCGCAGACCGCCGCCGGAGTGCCGCGCGGGGTACTGGTCCGGGCGCTGCTGTGGGAGACCGCGCTGCCGCTGGCCCCCGGTGTGGTGGTGGCGGGTGCGGGCGGGACGGCGATCGGCGTCTGGTACGCGGCGCTCGCCACGGAGCACACCGCCCCGGCGGTGCCGTACGCGGCGCTGCTGGTCCCGGTGGTCGTGTACGCGTGCTGCCTGCTCGCCACGGCCACCTCGCTGCCCCTGCTGCGCCGCTCGGTGCACCCGGCGGAACTGCGCTACGCATGACCGCCGGATGAGCGTCCGGTCCCGGGGGCGCAGGGGACCCCCGGGACCGGATCACGCAGGTGCCCGGGTATGCGAAAGCCCGGATCGTCAGGCGGAGATGCCGTCGATCCGGGCCAGGGCGTCGTCCGCGCCGTACGGCTGCAGGTACGGCAGCCAGCGCGGGTCCCTATGGCCGGTGCCGATGATGCGCCAGGCCAGGCCGGTGGGTGGAGCCGGTTTGTGCCGCAGCCGCCAGCCGATCTCGAAGAGATGGCGGTCGGCCTTGACGTGGTTGCAGCGGCGGCAGGACGCCACCACGTTGTCCCAGACGTGCTGACCCCCGCGACTGCGCGGGATGACGTGGTCGACGCTGGTTGCGACGCCACCGCAGTACATGCACCGGCCCCCGTCGCGCGCGAAGAGCGCCCTTCGGGTGAGAGGAACGGGCCCCCGGTAGGGAACCCGTACGAATCGCTTGAGCCGGACCACGCTGGGTGCGGGGACTGTGACGGTTGCGCTGTGCATATAGGCGCCGGATTCCTCCAAGGCGACTGCCTTGTTCTCCAGGACGAGGATGAGCGCGCGGCGGAGCGGTACGACGCCGAGCGGCTCGTACGACGCGTTGAGGACCAGGACATGCGGCACGGGTGCCTCCTTGGGCGTCGGCGGCGCGTGGCTCGCGCCGGGACGATCTGTGGCCAGTCTCCCCTCTTGCCTGGTGGACGCGCCACCATGTCCCGGTAACGGGCTGGGAGTGTTTTCGACCACACCGCATTCATCCCCCGGTCGCCCACCGCTTCAAGCGGGCCTGTTCAGGCGGGGTGAGCACAGTCTCTCCTTCTTGTATCGGTGGGGCGCACATCCAATGCCCCGTTAGTGTGGTTGTCCTGCCCGTCCGGTGACCTTTTCGTGACCTTGACCGCCGTACCTGACCCGGAACGCCGTACCGGAGGGCAGTACCGCACCGCCTGGAGGTACCCGCCGTGTCCTTGCCCGCCGTCCTACTGGCCGCCGGTTCGTCGCCGTCGCCGACTCCCTCGGAGTCGTCGACCCCGGCGGTGCCCACGCTCCAGGACGCCCAGGAGAGCGCCACGAACGCCGCGAGCTGGGTCGAGCAGAACTGGTCGACCTGGCTCGCGATCGGTCTGAAGGTGCTGCTGATCCTGGTGATAGCGGTGCTGCTCAGAAGGGTGGTGCTGCGGTCGATCACGAAGCTCATCGACCGGATGAACCGCACGGCCGAGTCCGCGGAGGGCACCACCCTCGGAGGGCTGCTGGTCAACGCCGAGCGGCGGCGGCAGCGCTCCCAGGCGATCGGGTCCGTGCTGCGGTCGGTGGCCAGCTTCGTGATCCTGGGCACGGCCGCGCTGACGGTGCTGTCCGCGTTCCAGATCAACCTCGCGCCGCTGCTGGCCTCGGCCGGTGTCGCCGGTGTGGCGATCGGTTTCGGTGCCCGCAACCTGGTCACGGACTTCCTGTCCGGCGTGTTCATGATCCTGGAGGACCAGTACGGCGTCGGTGACACGATCGACGCGGGCGTGGCCTCCGGCGAAGTGGTCGAGGTCGGTCTGCGGGTGACCAAGCTGCGCGGCGACAACGGCGAGATCTGGTACGTCCGCAACGGCGAGGTCAAGCGCATCGGCAACCTCTCGCAGGGCTGGGCCACGGCCGGGGTCGACGTGACCGTGAAGGCCAGCGAGGACCTGGACCGGCTCCGGGCCACCCTTGACGCCGTCGCCGAGAAGATGGGCAAGGAGGAGCCCTGGAACGAGCTCCTGTGGGGCCCGATCCAGATCCTCGGCCTGGACTCCGTCCTCATCGACTCGATGGTGGTCCGCCTCTCCGCCAAGACCATGCCCGGCAAGGCCGCGGCCGTGGAGCGCGAGCTGCGCTGGCGGATCAAGCGGGCCTTCGACGCGGCGAACATCCGGATCGTGGGTGGCGTACCGACCGTACTGAGCGAGGCCGAGACCCCGGACCCGACGGCCGCGGTGGCCGCACCGGCGGTGTTCTCCGACTCGGACTCACCCCAGGTGGCGGCGACGACCCCGATCGCTCCGCAGCGGTCGTCCGCGCCCGGGAAGTAGCGGAACGGTTCAGCACGCTCGTTCGAGTGAACGGTGGGGCATTCCGGCGTCATACAGCGTCGCGGACGCCCCATCGTTCTGCCGGGGCACCCAGCGGGGGCTTAGCCTGGCATCAATCCGACGAGGAGACCCAGTGATGAGCGCGGAGCCGATCATGGAGCCGGTCATGCCGCAGGTAGACCCCATCGACCTGTTGATCGCACTCGAAAAGGCAGCGTCGCCGATGCCGATTCGAGCGGAGTACGTCGAGGGGACGGGCTACGTGCCACCTCAGCCAGAACACCGGCACAACGCGGGTGCCGTGAAGCTCATCGTCCAGTTTCACCTGGCCGGACTGGACATGGCCGGTGTGAACGACGGCTTCCGAGTGCCCCACCCAGACGGTCGGACGATGGCTTTGGTCGTCCCGGACTTCTACGTATGCCGTCGCAATCCCACCGAACTCGACGAGTCGTACCGCAAGGCCCACAGGGGCTGGTACCCCATCGCCATGATCGCCCTCGTCGGCGAGGTCACCTCGACCAACCACGAGACCGACACCGGCCCCAAGCTCCGCACCTACGCGGCCGCGGGCATCCCCGTCTACGTCCTGATCGACCGCCACGCCAGGACGGCCCACTGCTACACCGACCCCGTCCTCCCCGGCGACGACCCCACCGAGGCCTACTACAGGACTGACGAGAAGGTGAACCTCGGCGACCCGCTCCCCCTCCCGGCCCCCTACCCCACCCTCGACACGGCTCCGTTCCTCGACGACTGAGCGCGCGCACGACGCGGCGAACATCCGGATCGTCGGCGGGGTGCCGATCGCCTCGGAGCGGTCGGCGGCTAGGCAGTGGCGCCGCCGCAGGTGAGCCGGTAGGCCTCCTTGATCCACGGGTGGTTCCCGGGATCGACGCCGCAGGCCAGGGAGGCGCCGGAGTCGCCCTTGAGCCAGGTGATCACGCTGCCGTAGACGTCCCGGCCGCCGGAGCAGGTCATGGTGAAGCTCGCCTCGACGACGTTGACGCCCTCGGCCTCGACATAGCGTCCCGGGTGGCCGAGGAAGTCGGCCTGCGGGTCGTGGTGCACGCGGTCGGCGGACATCTCCCCCGGAGCCGCCAGCCCCTCGGCGTCCGCCCACTTCAGCCGTTTGGCGACCGCGACGAGCACGCGGTGCGCGGAGACGCTTGTGTCGCTCGTGTCGACCCGGGCCACGATGGTGCGTACGAGCCGGGGGTGGAAGGTGATCCGTCCGTCACTCCTGCCCACCTTCACGACCGGGGAGACCTCGGTGAGCCGGACCTCCCGCGTCACGTCGGTCCACCGGAAGGTCCCGCCCTGGCAGGCGGCGGCCTTGGCGGCGGCCGCCACCTTGGCCGAGGGTTCGGTCCCGGCCCTCTTCTCCGTCGCCGTGGTGCAGCCCGCCGCCAGGACGAGTGTGCCGAAAACCGCCGCGATGTGCCGCCGCCTCACTTCGCCTCCTCGGCGAGGGCGCTGCGCAGCAGTCTTATGAACAAACGTCTTCGAGGGGGCATGGCCGGTCGCCGTTCTTCTGGTCGGTGTCGGGATCAAAGATCAGGAAGCCGTGAGGAGGACCCTTCTGACCAGCGCCGACGTGGATCGTGACGCAGCTGTGATCATGGAGCCCGGACTGCCCGGATTCAGATGGTCTTCACAGGCCCCCCGCATTCTCCGCGCCCGAGTGATGATCTAGGGTCACCCCACCACGGGTCCTTGTTCTGGAGCGCGACGTCGCCCGGGGACCCGTTCGAATGTGGGGATTCATGAGAAAGATCGCCATAGGTGCCGCCCTGTCCGGCGCCCTGGCCCTGGCCGGTATCGCGGCGCCCGCCGCCTCCGCGGCCACCAGCACACCCGACCTGAAGTTCACCGGCGTGACGGTGAACAACGGCAAGGCCATCGTCGTCGGCACCGCCAAGACGGTGAGCGTGCCGGTGACGTACACCCTGACCCGGCCGGTGGATGTGAACATCGACGGCGACACGGCGTTCGCCGGGGTGATCCTGTACCGCGGCACCCTGAAGTCGCTGCAGAACATGGTCGGCCCCGACGACCTGCCCACCTGCACGACGACGGCGACGACGGACACGACCGTCACCGCGAGCTGCACCGAGAAGGTCGTCATCGACCCGACGATGGACCTGTTCGAGGCCGCCGACGCCACCACCTGGAAGGCCGGCGGCCTCTACAGCCACAGCGACAGCACGAGCTCGGACGACTTCCTCAGCATCAACGCCGGAACCGCGATCTGGGGCAACCTGGGCACGGCGAAGGTGCAGCGCGCGGCCAAGCTGACCGCCGACGCCTCGCCGGAGCCGGTGGCCAAGGGGAAGACGATCACCGTCAAGGGCAAGCTGACCCGCGCGGACTGGGACGCCGCCGCGTACAAGGGCTACTCGGGGCAGAAGATCGTCCTGCAGTTCCGCCCCGCGAGCAGCACGACGTACACGGACGTCAAGGCCATCACCTCCGGCACGGGCGGCGCGCTGTCCACGACCGTGAAGGCGTCGAAGAGCGGCTACTACCGCTATGTCTTCGCCGGTACGACGACCACCGCGGCGACGAAGGCCGCGGGCGACTACATCAAGGTGAACTAGCACCTTCGACCCCCTCGCCACAGGGCCCGCCCGGTCTCCCGGGCGGGCCTTTCGCATGTCCGCGCCCGTTCAAGCCCAGGTAACGACTGCATTGCCGCGCAGGCGGGCTATTGACGCCCCCCTTCCGGCGGCCTACGTTTTCCAGCCAACAGGAAACTTTCCTAACAGTGATCAAGGTCGAGCGGATCCGGCGGGTGCTCCGACGGGTCTCCCGGGTGGACCGATCGCCCTGGTCACTGGGAAACTGAGCGGCTGGAAAGGCAGGTGTCGAACCACATGGCAGGAACCGCCGGTACGCCGGGCACCCCTCGCGTGCTGCGCGCCATGAACGACCGCGCCGCACTGGACCTGCTGCTGGAGCACGGCCCGCTGTCGCGCACCCGGATCGGCAAGCTCACCGGCCTCTCCAAGCCGACCGCGTCCCAGCTGCTGGCCCGCCTGGAGGCGGCCGGGCTGGTCCTGGCGACCGGCACCAGCGAGGGCCGCCCGGGGCCCAACGCCCAGCTCTACTCGGTCAACCCCGCCGCCGCCCACGCCGCCGGGCTCGACGTCAACCCCGCCCGGATCCGGGCCGCCGTCGCCGACGTCACCGGCCGCACGGTCGGCGAGTACGAGCTGCCGACCCCGGGCAGGCGCTCCGCGCAGTCCGTCGTACGGCAGGTCACCGACGCCCTGGACGGCGCGGTGAAGGCGGCCGGGCTGGCCCGCGACGACCTCCACCGGGTCGTCGTCGGCACCCCCGGCGCCTTCGACCCCAACACCGGCCGACTGCGCTACGCCTCGCACCTGCCCGGCTGGCACTCCCCCGCGCTGCTCGACGACCTCGCCGCCGCGCTGCCGATGCCCGTCGAGTACGAGAACGACGTCAACCTCGTCGCCATCGCCGAACAGCGGCTCGGCGCGGCCCGCGGCCACGGCGACTTCGTGCTGCTGTGGAACGAGGAGGGCCTCGGCGCCGCCCTGGTCCTCGGCGGCCGGCTGCACCGCGGCTGGACCGGCGGCGCCGGCGAGGTCGGCTTCCTGCCGGTGCCGGGCACCCCGCTGGTGCGCCAGGTGACCAAGGCCAACAGCGGTGGTTACCAGGAACTCGCCGGTGCGCAGGCCCTGCCCCGGATCGCCCGCGAACTCGGCATCGAGGACCTGCCCACCGGCTCGCACTCCGAGGTCGCCGCCGAACTCGTCGGCCGCGCCGCCGATCACGGCAGCGGACCGCACCGCGAACTCCTGCGGACCTACGCGACCCGGCTCGCCACCGGTCTCGCCTCCCTCGTCTCCGTCCTCGACCCCGAACTCGTCGTCCTCAGCGGCACCGTCCTCACCGCCGGCGGCGAGGTGCTGCGCACCCTCGTCCAGGCCGAGCTGGAGGAGCTGGCGGCCGCCCGGCCGCGGCTCGTCGTCGGCGACGTCCGTGAACACCCCGTGCTGCGCGGCGCGCTGGAGAGCGCGCTCGCGACCACCCGCGACGAGGTCTTCGACACCTCGCGCTGAGCCCCCCGCAGACCCCCGCACAGCCAGTCCTTCCCTCGCTCACCGCCCGCCCAGGGAGATCTCGCCATGCCCATACCCTCCGCTGCCCGAAAGACGGCTTTTGCCCTGACCGCGGCCGCCAGTTCGCTGGCCCTGCTCACCGCCTGTACCGGCCAGTCCTCCTCCGGCGCCTCCGACGACGCCTCCGCGAACACCACCATCAACTTCTGGCACGCCTGGAGCGCACCGAACGAGGTGAAGGCGGTCAACGCGCTGATCGCCGGCTTCGAGAAGGCGCACCCCAACATCCATGTCAACGTCGTCTCCAACATGACCGACGACAAGATCAACCAGGCGCTGCGCAGCGGCGGCGACAAGGCCCCGGACGTCATCTCGTCGTTCACCACCAACAACGTGGGCAAGTTCTGCTCCTCGGGCGCGCTGGTCGACCTCAACCCGTTCTTCAAGAAGGCCGGCATCGACCCGGAGACGACGTTCCCGAAGGCGATGAACGAGTACACCCAGTACGACGGCAACCGCTGCACGGCGCCGCTGCTCGGTGACGCGTACGGCCTCTACTACAACAAGACGGCGTTCGAGAAGGCCGGCATCACCAGCCCGCCGAAGACGTGGACCGAATTCACGGCGGACGCCAAGAAGCTGACGATCACCCAGGGCGACAGCTACAAGCAGCTCGGTTTCATGCCGGACTACCACGGCTGGGAGACCACGACCGAGCACTACGCGGCGCAGTTCTCGCCGACGTACTTCACCTCCGACGGCAAGTCGGACATCGCCAAGGACCCCGCTTTCACCGAGGCGTTCACGCTGCAGAAGAACCTCGTCGACGACCTCGGCGGATTCCAGAAGCTGGAGAAGTACCGGGCGACGCTCGGCGACGAGTGGGGCGACAAGCACCCCTTCCAAACCGGCCAGGTCGCCATGCAGCTCGACGGCGAGTGGCGGCTCGGCATGGCCGTGGACGCCAAGACGAAGTTCGACATCGGCGTGGCGCCGCTGCCCGTGCCCGACGACCAGGTCGCGCAGTACGGCAAGGGCTACATCACCGGCACCATCGCCGGTATCGCCGCCACCAGCAAGAAGCAGAACGCGGCCTGGGAGTTCGTCAAGTACATCACCACGGACACGGACGCGGTGGTGAACTTCTCCAACGCCATCCACAACGTGCCGTCCACGCTGGCCGCCCTGAAGTCGCCGAAGCTGACGTACGACCCGCGCTTCAAGACCTTCCTGGACATCGCCGCCAACCCGAACTCCACGACATCTCCCGCCTCCATCAACGGCGGTGTGTACCTGGCGACGATCCAGAACTTCGGATACGACTACGAGAGCGGCAAGGTCAAGGACCTCAAGTCCGGTCTGGCGGCCACGGCCCAGCAGATCGACACGGACATCGCGCAGGCGAAGTAGCGATGAGCACCATCACGTTGGCGTCGAAGCGCCGCAGGTCGGCGCTTCGTACGGCCGCCTTCATGTCGCCCTGGCTGATCGGGTTCTCGGTCTTCTTCGCGTACCCGATGCTCTCCACGGTCTACTTCTCGTTCATGCACTACGACGGCTTCAGACCGCCGACGTGGAGCGGCACGAAGAACTGGACGTACGTCTTCGAGCACTACCCCTACTTCTGGCCCGCACTGCGCAACACGCTCTGGCTGGTCCTGGTGACCGTCACGCTCCGGGTCCTGTTCGGGCTCGCCATCGGCCTGCTCATCACGAAGATCAAGACCGGTACGGGTGTCTTCCGCACCCTCTTCTATCTGCCCTACCTGGCCCCGCCGGTGGCCGCCACCATGGCCTTCGCGTTCCTCCTCAACCCCGGGACGGGACCGGTCAACTCGATCCTGGAGAAGACCGGCATCCCGGCACCGGGCTGGTTCAACGACCCAGCCTGGTCCAAGCCCGCCCTCACCCTGCTGTTCCTGTGGGGCGTCGGCGACCTGATGGTGATCTTCATGGCCGCGCTGCTGGACGTGCCCAAGGAGCAGTACGAGGCGGCCGAACTGGACGGCGCCTCGGGGTGGCAGCGGTTCCGGTTCGTCACCCTCCCCAACATCTCGCCGATCATCATGTTCGCCGTCGTCACGGGCGTGATCGCGGCCATGCAGTGCTACACCCAGCCGCTGATCGCCGGAAAGGTCGCCTCGGGCGTGATCCAGGGCGCGGGTACCCAGTTCGAGCCCGGCTACCCGGAGAAGTCGACCCTCACCCTCCCCCAGCTCATCTACAACCTCGGTTTCCAGCGCTTCGACTACGGCTCCGCGTGTGTCGTCGCCCTCGTGCTCTTCGCCCTGTCCATGGTGTTCACCGCGTTCCTGATGCGGCGCCGGGGCGGTCTCATCCAGGCAGGTGACTGACGATGACCCAAGTGCTGGACCGGCCGGCGCGGCTGACGCCCCAGCCGGTGTCCGCGGCCGAACGCACCGCCCGCCGCAAGGCCCTGCTGAACTGGGTGGCGGTCCACTCCCTCGGCGTCGCCGCCGCCCTGTTCTTCACGCTCCCCTTCGTGTTCGTCTTCCTGACCTCGCTGATGAGTGACAGCCAGGCCCTGAGCCGGGACCTGATCCCGCACACCTGGGAATGGAGCAACTACCGGCGGGTCTTCGACACCCCGGGCTTTCTGACCTGGTGGAAGAACACCCTGCTCTACGCCGGCCTCGGCACCGTCCTGACCGTCGTCTCCTCGCTGCCGGTGGCGTACGCGCTCGCCAAGTTCCGCTTCCGGGGCCGCAATCTCTCCCTGATGCTGGTGATCTCGATGATGATGCTGCCGCCGCAGGTGGTCGTCATCCCGATGTACCTGTTCTGGGCGAAGCAACTGGACCTCTCCGGCACCCTGTGGCCGCTGATCGTCCCGCTGGCGTTCGGTGACGCGTTCTCCATCTTCCTGCTGCGCCAGTTCCTGATGACCATTCCGAACGAGTACCTGGACGCGGCGCGGGTGGACGGCTGCGGCGACCTGCGGACCCTGCTCACGGTCGTCGTCCCGATGGCGAAGCCGGGCATCGCGGCGGTGGCCCTCTTCCAGTTCTTCAACGCCTGGAACGACTACTTCGGCCCCCAGATCTACGCCTCGGAGAACCCGGGCGCCTGGACCCTCTCCTACGGCCTGGAGTCGTTCAAGGGCATGCACCACACCGACTGGAACCTGACCATGGCCGCGACCGTGCTGGTCATGGCCCCCGTGATCCTCGTCTTCTTCTTCGCCCAGAAGGCGTTCGTCGAGGGCGTCACGCTCACCGGAGTGAAGGGTTAACCAAGCATGAAACTCACTGTGGTCGGCGGAGGCTCGACCTACACCCCCGAACTCATCGACGGCTTCGCACGGCTGCGGGACACCCTGCCCGTCGAGGAACTGGTGCTGGTCGACCCGGCCGCCGAACGCCTGGAACTGGTGGGCGGACTGGCCCGCCGCATCTTCGCCAGGCAGGGCCATGGCGGCCGTATCGTCACCACCTCCGACCTGGACGCGGGCGTCGAGGGCGCCGACGCGGTGCTGCTGCAACTGCGCGTCGGCGGCCAGGCGGCCAGGCAGCAGGACGAGACCTGGCCGCTGCAGTGCGGCTGCATCGGCCAGGAGACGACCGGGGCGGGCGGCCTGGCGAAGGCCCTGCGCACGGTCCCGGTCGTCCTGGACATCGCCGAACGCGTCCGCCGCACCAACCCGAACGCCTGGATCATCGACTTCACCAACCCGGTGGGGATCGTGACCCGGGCCCTGCTCCAGGCCGGCCACAAGGCGGTCGGGCTGTGCAACGTGGCGATCGGCTTCCAGCGGAAGTTCGCGAACCTGCTCGGCACCACCCCGTCCGAGGTCCACCTCGAGCACGTCGGCCTCAACCACCTCACCTGGGAGACGGCGGTCCGCCTCGGCGGCCCCGAGGGCGACAACGTCCTGCCCAAACTGCTCGCGGAGCACGGCGAGACGATCGCCGCGGACCTGAAGCTGCCCCCGGCCCTCCTCGACCGCCTGGGCGGCGTGATCCCCTCCTACTACCTGCGCTACTACTACGCGCACGACGAAGTGGTGCGCGAGCTGGGCACCAAACCCTCCCGGGCCGCCGAAGTGGCGGCCATGGAGCAGCAGTTGCTGGAGATGTACGGCGACCCGGCCCTGGACGAGAAGCCGGAGCTGCTCGCCAGGCGGGGCGGCGCCTACTACTCCGAGGCGGCGGTGGACCTGGCCGCGGCCCTGCTCGGCAGCACCGGGAACCCCTACCAGGTGGTGAACACGTACAACGGCGGCACGCTGCCCTTCCTCCCCGACGACGCGGTGATCGAGGTGCAGGCGGCGGTGGGTCCCTCCGGCGCCGTGCCGCTGGGCGTGCCGGACGTCGACCCGCTGTTCGCGGGCCTGGTGGCGAACGTGACGGCGTACGAGGAACTGGCCCTGGAGGCGGCGCTGCGCGGCGGCCGCGACCGCGTCTTCAGGGCCATGCTCGCCCACCCCCTCATCGGCCAGTACGAGTACGCCGAAGCCCTGACCGACCGACTGATCGCGCACAACCGGGAGCACCTCGCGTGGGCCTGACCGCAAGTGTCCTCGCCATCGACGCGGGCAACAGCAAGACCGACGTCGCGGTGGTGGCGGCGGACGGCACCGTCCTCGCCACCGCCCGCGGCGGGGGGTTCCGGCCGCCGGTGGTGGGCGTGGAACAGGCCGTGGACGAGGTGGCGGCGGCGGTCGCCGAGGCGTACGGCGCCGCCGGGGTCACCTCGGCCGCACATGTCTCGGCCTGCCTCGCCAACGCCGACTTCCCCTTCGAGGAACGGCAGTTGGCCGCCGCGCTGCACACGCGTGGGTGGGGTGCGACGGTCGAGGTCCGCAACGACACCTTCGCGATCCTGCGGGCCGGCGCGACCGAGCCGCGCGGAGTCGCCGTCGTCTGCGGCGCCGGCATCAACTGCGTCGGCATGCGCCCCGACGGCCGCACCGCCCGCTTCCCCGCGCTCGGTCGTATCTCCGGTGACTGGGGCGGCGGTTGGGGACTCGCGGAGGAGGCCATGTGGCACGCGGCGCGCGCGGAGGACGGCCGCGGGGAGAGTACGGCCCTCGCCCGCACCCTGCCCGCGCACTTCGGGTACGGCACCATGCTCACGCTGATCGAGGCGCTGCACGTGGAGGAGGTCGATCCGGTCCGCCGCCACGAGTTGACGCCGGTGCTGTTCGCCACGGCGGCCGACGGCGACCCGGTGGCACGGACGGTCGTGGACCGGCTGGCGGAGGAGGTGGTGACCATGGCCATGGTCGCGCTGACCCGCCTGGAACTGCTGGACGAGGAGACACCGGTGCTGCTGGGGGGTGGGGTACTGGCCGGGGGCCATCCACAGTTGGACGACGGGGTACGGGAGTTGCTGGCGGCCCGCGCCCCGAAGGCGGTCCCGAGGGTGGTGACGGCACGTCCGGTGCTGGGCGCGGCACTGCTGGGGCTGGACGCGGTGGGGGCGGGGGTTGATGTGCAGGGGAGGGTGCGCGGGTACTTCGAGGGGTGAGCCGGGGTGGGGGCTGGGCGGGGGTGGGGACGCTTACCGGCGCTTGCAGGGTGCCTCCCCCCAGAGGGGGCCCCAGCCCACCCGTGCCGCCCTGGGGGCACCTCCCAGGCCCTTAAGGCACTGGGGGAGGCACGACTTCCCGCGACTGGAGAGAAGCGTCTGGGCAGCGCCCCGTCAGGGGCGCTGGGGGTACCCCCGGCCGAAGGCTGGGGGAGGAACTGCGCGACCAGCCCCCACCGGCCGACAGCCCGGAACGCTCCCGCACCACCCCTCCGGAACCGAACCGATTCCCCCGGCGTATTCATGGGCAGGGGTTCCACTGCGATCCGATCAAGATCCAGTGACGGCCGGTGCCGAATGTCAGTCCGGGCGGCGATACTGGTCGGCGACCGGATGGCCATGGGGGAGGTCGAGTGACACACCCGCCGATCAGCAGCGCGGCACCGCCAGGAGCAGGCCCCGCCCTGCCCGCCCCGCCACCCCCTCGGCGCACCGCATTCGCAGAGGGCGTCGACCGGTTGCGCACCGCGGCGACGACGGAGCCCGGCCGGCTCCGTCTCATCGGCGCCGTCCTCGCCCTCCTGATCGTCGCCTTCGGTGCCGTCACCGCCTGGCAGATGACCGCCC
Source organism: Streptomyces sp. NPDC101234 (assembly GCF_044767525.1). Classification (NCBI taxonomy): domain Bacteria; kingdom Bacillati; phylum Actinomycetota; class Actinomycetes; order Kitasatosporales; family Streptomycetaceae; genus Streptomyces; species Streptomyces sp. NPDC101234. The sequence goes on from NZ_JBIWOA010000020.1 coordinate 202,891, forward strand.
GCGCGACCGCGGCCGACGACGTGCTGCACCACAGCCAGCCGCTCAGCTCCGACGCGGCCGAGATCTACCGTTCGCTGGCGGACGCCAACACGGCCGCGTCCAGCGCCTTCCTGGCGGGCGGTCAGGAGACGGACGCATCCCGCAAGCTGTACGAGTCGGACATCCGGAATGCCGCCGCGCTGCTGGTCACCGCCGCCTCCAACGCCGAAGCCGGCTCGCCCGCCGACCAGGCCGTGACGAAGCTGAACACGCTGCTGCCGGAGTACAAGGGGCTCGTCGAGCGGGCCCGGGTGTACAACCGGCAGGGCTACCCGGTCGGCGGCGCCTACCTGCGGTACGCGAACGACAAGATGCAGCAGGACATGCTTCCGACGGCGCAGGACCTCTACGAGACGGAGAACACGCGGCTGTCGTCCGACTACGCGGACGCGACCCCGTACCCGTGGGCGGCGATGGCCCTCGGCGTCGTCGCCCTCGCCGCGCTCGCCTGGGCCCAGCTGCGCCACTACCGCCGTACCAACCGCCTGTTGAACCACGGCCTGGTCGCGGCTTCCGGGGCGACCGTCGTCACGCTGCTGTGGCTGGTCGTCGGCCAAACCGTCGCCCGCTCCGGCCTGGAGGGTTCCTACGAGCACGGCGTCCGCTCGCTGACCGTGCTGCACGACGCCCGGATCGCCTCCCTGAAGGCGCGCGGGAACGAGAACCTGAGCCTGGTGTCCCGGGGTGCCGAGACCATCGAGGTCGACGGCAAGAGCTACGACACGTACTACTACCACTTCGACCAGGAGATGGCCGCTCTCGGCGACGGCCTCGCACAGGCCGCGAAGCTCGCGGACGCCCCGGCGGACAGCAAGCCCGTCGTGGCGGCCGAGGGCAACATGAAGGTGTGGAAGCAGCGGCACTCGGCCGCCCGTCAGGCGGACGAGAACGGCGACTACCAGACGGCGCTGGACGAGGTGATCGGCACGAAGGACGCGACCGCCGAGTGCTTCAAGAGCGTCGACGACAACCTGAACACCGCGTTGACGCTGGAGAAGCACGAGTTCCAGCAGCGGGCCACCGACGGGCGGGACGCGATGACCGGGCTGCCGATCGGTGCCGCCATGCTGGGAGTCGCGGCCGCGTCCGGCGCGCTGTTCGGCATCGGGCGCAGGCTTTCGGAGTACCGGTGAGAGGGGGCGTGGCGGTGTTCGTGCGAAGGTTGAGGTCCTCCCTGCGCGGCTGGGGCGGGGTGGGTGCGATGGCCGTCGGGTGTGTCCTGGCGCTGGCGTTCGTCCTGCTGCTGCCGCTCACCCAGTCCCACGGCGAGAGCGGCGAGGGCGGCGACGGCGGCACGCTCGGCGGGCAGGGCCTCGCCAACGGCAGCCAGGCGAAGGCCGGCTCCTGCCAGGAGTCCGAGGCGCAGAACGACACCTGGTCGCCGTCGAGCGCCGACGGCCCGACCATCGAGGCGATCAAGGCCCGTAAGGGCGACGCGCGGAAGCTGATCGTCGGCGTCGACCAGAACAGCTACCGCTGGGGCTACCGCAACCCGAACAACTCCGATGCGGATCTGGAGGGGTTCGACATCGATCTGGTGCACCAGATCGCCCGGGACATCCTCGGCGACGCGAACGCCGTGATCTTCAAGGCGATCCCGACGAGCCAGCGGATACCGGCGGTCCAGAACAAGCAGGTCGACATGGTGGTGCGCACCATGACCATCAACTGCGAGCGGCTCGACGATGTCGCGTTCTCCGCGCCGTACTTCAAGACCGGCCAGCAGGTGCTGGCGCCCAGGTCCTCGTCGATCAAGGGATACGACGCGACCCTGGCGCACAAGACGGTGTGCACGGCGGACACTTCGACGGCGTTCAAGAAGGTGACCGCCGACAAGGGCTCAGGGAAGCTGCCCTCCACCGTCAAGGTCGTCACCGTACCCAACCAGCTGGACTGCCTGGTGCGGTTGCAGCTCGGCGAGGTCGACGCGGTGATCACCGACGGCGCGCTCGCCGCCAGCCAGGCCGCCCAGGATCCGACGCTCAAGCTGGAGGGCCCGGCGGTCACCACCGAGTACTACGGCGTGGCGATGAACAAGTCGGCGCAGGACCTGGTGCGTCGGGTCAATCAGATCCTGGTCGACTACCGGGCCGACGGCTGGCAGGCGTCGTACGACAGATGGCTGTCGGCGACACTGGGAACGGACTCGTCGGCGTCGAAACCGCCCGCGCCGCAGTACCTGCGCAAGAGCTGACCCGCATCCGCGAGCCCAGCCCCGACAAGCGAAGCGAGAGGTGATCGATGGGCGTCACGGACCCCGCCGGGCCGGTGATGGACCGGGACGAGGTGGACCGTGCGCTGGCGCGGCTCGGCGCGGAGCACGAGGCGATCGAGACCTCGCTCCTCGCCCTGCAGGACCACGCGGGCCGCAGACTCCTCGAAGGCGCCGAGCTCACGGGGACGACCCGGGAGCGGTGGACGGCCGCCGAGGCATCGATCACCCTGCTGTGGGCGTACTTCGACGCCTACACGGACGCGTTGCACACCGCCCGGGCGATCCGGGCCCGGCGCCGCTGGTCCAGCCGTGAGGACCTGGTGGAGCTGACCGAGCTGCTGCGCGGCGACTCGATCACGGTGGCGGGCAGCGCGACGGCCACGGCGAACGCGCCGACGCTGCTGTCGGCGGCGGGCCGGCTCAGCGAGCGTTTCTCGCTGGCGGCCCTGGTCGACCGGATGAACGAGCTGTACGCGACCTCGCTGGACATGGTCGTCACCGCCGACGCGGTGTGGTCGGCGCTGCCCGCGCGGATCGATTTACTCGCCGCGGAGCTGCAGCGCACCCGCAAGCTGGCGCACTCGGTCGGGGTGCGTCCCGGCGAGCACCCGGCGGGCGACGACCTGGAACGGATCACCCGGATACTGACGAAGCTGCGTGAGGACGTGGTCTCGGACCCGCTGGCCTTCTGGGTTCCGGCGCCGGGGAGTTCGGCGCCGGGCGGCGGCCGTCCGGACACCACGGTGTACGACCGGGAGGCGCGGGCGCTGGAGGAGGTGCGGCGGGAGATCGACGCCGTGCTGACGGTACGGCAGGACGCGGAGGCCCGGCTGATCAGGCTGCGGGACGTGCTGTCCCGCGCGGACCGCACCCTCGCCGAGGCGCGCACCGCACGCGGTGAGGTGCTGGCGAAGATCGCGGCGACCGAGGTGCCGGTGGTCAGCGGCCCGCCGACCGTGCTGCAGGAGCAGCTGGCGACGGCCGCCGAGTACCGCAGGCAGGCCCAGTGGCACCGGCTCTCGCCGCTCCTGGAGTCCCTGGAGCAGAAGGCCGAGGACGAACTGCTGCGGGCCCGTGAGTCGTTGACGGCGGTCACCGCGCCGCTGGCGGTGCGCGCGGAGCTGCGCGGCCGGCTGGACGCGTACAAGGCGAAGGTGGCCCGGCACGGGCTGGCGGAGGACCCGTTCCTGATCGAGCGGTACGACGCGGCCCGGCGGATGCTGTGGAGCGCGCCCTGCGACCTGCGGGTGGCGGAGCAGGCGGTGCTGCGCTACCAGCGGGCGGCGGCCGAGGCGCTGGGCGCCCCGCGCGTGCCGCAGCAGAGCGGACCCGAGGACCGGAGGGGGGAGTGACGGTGAGTCAGGCGGGACAGTCGTGCCAGCGGCCGGGCTGTGAGGGGTCGTACGAGGACATGGGCGGCGGTGAGCTGTACTGCGACACCTGCGGTCTGGCTCCGGTCGTCTCGTCGAAGGGGATGGTCGGCTCGCCGGCCACCGGGCTGACGGCGGGCGGCAAGGACTCGGCGGGCAGCGGGAGTTCGGGCTCCAGCGGCCGCAGCAGCCGCAGCACCTCGCGTACGTCGTCGCAGTCGTCGAAGTCACGGCGCTCGGTGTCGGGGCGGCTCTCGCGCTCCCTGTCGGGGAAGTCGACGGGCCGTTCGGTGTCGGTGCGCAGCTCCGGTTCGGCGACGAGCGGGTCCGGGCGCAGCCGGCTGGGCGCGGGGCTGGTCGCGGTGCCGCAGGTGCCGAAGCCGGATCCGCGCGAGATGGTCCTGGAGAACCCCGAGGTGCCCGAGCGGAAGCGGTTCTGCTCGCGCTCCGACTGCGGGGCGCCGGTCGGGCGTGCACGCGGTGACCAGCCGGGCCGGACCGAGGGGTTCTGCACCAAGTGCGGCAACCCGTACTCGTTCGTGCCCAAGCTGAAGTCCGGCGATGTGGTGCACGGCCAGTACGAGGTCGCGGGGTGTCTGGCGCACGGCGGTCTGGGCTGGATCTACCTGGCCGTGGACCGGGCCGTCGCCGACCGCTGGGTGGTGCTCAAGGGTCTGCTCGACACCGGTGACCAGGACGCGATGGAGGCGGCGATCTCCGAGCGGCGGTTCCTCGCGGAGATCGAGCACGCCAACATCGTGCGGATCTACAACTTCGTCGAGCACCTCGACCAGCGCACCGGCTCCCTCGACGGCTACATCGTCATGGAGTACGTCGGCGGCAAGTCCCTGAAGGAGATCGCCAACGACCGCCGTACCCCGGAGGGCCGCCGGGACCCGCTGCCGGTGGAGCAGGCGTGCGCGTACGGCATCGAGGCCCTGGAAGCCCTGGGCCACCTGCACAGCCGCAACCTGCTGTACTGCGACTTCAAGGTCGACAACGCCATCCAGACCGAGGACCAGCTCAAGCTGATCGACATGGGCGCGGTGCGCCGGCTGGACGACGACGAGTCGGCCATCTACGGCACGATCGGCTACCAGGCCCCGGAGGTCGCCGAGGTCGGCCCGTCGGTCGCCTCCGACCTGTACACGGTCGGCCGTACCCTCGCCGTCCTCACCTTCGACTTCCAGGGCTACACGACCGTCTTCGTGGACTCGCTGCCCGACCCGGACAACATCGAGGTCTTCCGGCAGTACGAGTCCTTCTACCGGCTGCTGGTCCGGGCCACCGACCCGGACCCGGCCCGCCGGTTCGCCTCCGCGCAGGAGATGGCCGAGCAGCTGACCGGGGTGCTGCGCGAGGTCGTGTCGGTGCAGACCGGCACGGCCCGGCCCGCCCTGTCGACGCTGTTCGGGCCCGAGGTGAAGGTCACGGACACGGAGCTGTTCCCGAAGCTGGCCGGCGACGTGTCCCGGCTGGGCACGCGGGCGGTCGCCTCCCGGACGCTCGCGCTGGAGCCGTGGGGCGGGGGCGCGGCCCCCGCCCCCCCCGCGCGGGGGCGGCCCCACCCCCCCCCCCCCCCCCCCCCCCCCCCGCCGGGCCCCCAGGTCGACCAGCGCCACCCCCACCC
>NZ_JBIWOA010000021.1:0-199758 GCF_044767525.1 Streptomyces sp. NPDC101234
AAACGCCCGGTTACATTCCGAACCCGGAAGCTAAGCCTCACAGCGCCGATGGTACTGCAGGGGGGACCCTGTGGGAGAGTAGGACGCCGCCGAACTCCTTTTAGAGCTCTGGCTCTTGGGCAACAAGCCCAAGAGCCAGAGCTTTTTTGCGTTGAGGTAGGGTCAGGGAGCAAAGTTGGCTCGTTTCCCATCACAGGAGGCCCCCGGGTGGAGGTCCAGGAGACGCGTGTCCAGACGGACCGGGTCCTCACCATCCCGAACATCCTCAGCATGGCGCGTCTCGTCGGCGTACCCGTCTTCCTGTGGTTGATCCTCAGGCCCGAGTTCGGCGGGCCCAAGAGCGACGGCTGGGCGCTGCTGGTGCTCCTCTTCAGCGGCGTCAGCGACTACCTGGACGGCAAGCTCGCCCGGCGCTGGAACCAGATCAGCAGCCTCGGCCGGCTTCTCGACCCGGCCGCGGACCGGCTCTACGTCCTGTCGACGCTGGTCGGACTCACCTGGCGGGAGATCCTGCCGCTCTGGCTGACGGCCGCGCTACTGCTGCGTGAACTGATGCTGCTGGTGATGGTGGGGATCCTCAGGCGCCACGGCTATCCGCCGCCACAGGTGAACTTCCTCGGTAAGGCCGCGACGTTCAATCTGATGTACGCGTTCCCGCTCCTGTTGCTCAGTGACGGAAGCGGTTGGATCTCGTCACTCGCTGCTATTTTCGGATGGGCGTTCGCCGGTTGGGGTACAACGCTCTACTGGTGGGCAGGAGTGCTCTACGTGGTGCAGGTCCGTCGCCTGGTTCGCGCGGACGCCACAGCCGATTGAGCTCGGCGATTGTCCGGACGTAGTGGCCCTCGATTGCTCTCGATGGCCCACGGCGGAAAAGTGCGGGACAATCTGGACGGGTGAAGTCGGCTAGACCGTCATCTCTTAGAGGAGGACGCTTCCGACATGAAGGCCGTCGTGATGGCCGGTGGCGAAGGCACACGCCTTCGCCCCATGACCTCAAGCATGCCCAAGCCGCTCCTTCCGGTGGTGAACCGCCCGATCATGGAGCATGTGCTACGGCTGCTCAAAAGGCATGGGCTCACCGAGACCGTCGTCACCGTGCAGTTCCTGGCATCGCTGGTCAAGAACTACTTCGGGGACGGCGAGGAGCTCGGAATGGAGCTCACCTATGCCAACGAGGAGAAGCCACTCGGTACCGCCGGAAGCGTCAAGAACGCCGAAGAGGCGTTGAAGGACGATGCTTTCCTGGTCATCTCCGGCGATGCGCTGACCGACTTCGACCTCACCGAGCTGATCAACTTCCACAAGGCGAAGGGCGCGCTCGTCACGGTGTGTCTGACGCGAGTGCCCAATCCCCTGGAATTCGGCATCACCATCGTCGACGAAGAGGGGAAGGTCGAGCGCTTCCTGGAGAAGCCGACCTGGGGGCAGGTCTTCTCCGACACGGTGAACACGGGCATCTATGTCATGGAGCCCGAAGTATTCAACTATGTAGAGGCCGATGTTCCGGTCGACTGGTCCGGCGATGTCTTCCCGCAATTGATGAAGGAAGGCAAACCGATCTACGGCTATATCGCCGAGGGCTACTGGGAGGACGTCGGGACGCACGAGTCGTATGTGAAGGCGCAGGCCGACGTCCTGGAGGGCAAGGTCGACGTCGACATCGACGGCTTCGAGATATCCCCGGGCGTCTGGGTGGCGGAGGGCGCCGAGGTGCACGCCGACGCCGAACTGCGCGGGCCGCTGTACATCGGTGACTACGCCAAGGTCGAGGCCGGCGCGGAAATCCGTGAGCACACCGTCGTCGGATCCAATGTCGTGGTGAAGAGCGGGGCCTTCCTGCACCGGGCCGTCGTCCACGACAACGTGTACGTCGGGCAGCACAGCAATCTTCGGGGCTGTGTCGTCGGGAAGAACACCGACATCATGCGGGCCGCCCGGATCGAGGACGGGGCGGTCATCGGGGACGAGTGCCTGATCGGTGAAGAATCGATCGTTCAGGGCAACGTCCGGGTCTATCCGTTCAAGACCATCGAGGCCGGCGCGTTCGTCAACACGTCGGTGATCTGGGAGTCCCGGGGGCAGGCGCATCTGTTCGGCGCTCGTGGTGTGTCCGGCATTCTGAACGTGGAGATCACCCCGGAGCTGGCCGTACGGCTCGCCGGCGCGTATGCGACCACTCTGAAGAAGGGGTCCACCGTCACGACGGCCCGTGATCACTCCCGTGGTGCCCGTGCGCTCAAGCGGGCGGTCATCTCGGCGCTCCAGGCCAGCGCCATCGACGTACGGGACCTGGAGAACGTACCGCTGCCCGTGGCGCGGCAGCAGACCGCGCGGGGCAGTGCCGGCGGCATCATGATCAGGACCTCGCCAGGGGTGCCCGACTCCGTCGACATCATGTTCTTCGACGGGCAGGGCGCGGACCTCTCGCAGGCCAGCCAGCGCAAGCTGGACCGGATCTTCGCGCGACAGGAGTACCGCCGCGCGTTCCCGGGCGAGATCGGCGACCTCTACTTCCCGGCCAGCGTCTTCGACTCGTACACGGGTTCGCTGCTGCGGAACGTCGACACGACCGGGATCGCCGACGCGGGCCTGAAGGTCGTCGTGGACGCCTCCAACGGCAGCGCCGGGCTCGTCCTGCCCAGCCTGCTCGGCAAACTCGGAGTGGACTCGCTGACCATCAATCCCGGCCTGAACGAGGCCAGGCCCACGGAGACGGCCGACCAGCGGCGGTCGGGCCTGGTGCGGCTCGGTGAGATCGTGGCCTCCTCCGGGGCCGCGTTCGGCGTACGGTTCGACCCGGTCGGCGAGCGGCTGTCCCTGGTGGACGAGAAGGGCCGCATCATCGAGGACGACCGGGCGCTGCTGGTCATGCTCGACCTGGTCGCCGCCGAGCGGCGCAGCGGTCGGGTGGCGCTTCCGGTCACCACGACCCGGATCGCCGAGCAGGTGGCCGCGTACCACGGCACCCAGGTCGAGTGGACGACCACCTCTCCCGACGACCTCACGCGCGTGGGGCGTGAGGAGGGCACCATCTTCGGCGGTGACGGAAAGGGCGGGTTCATCGTCCCCGAGTTCAGCAGTGTGTACGACGGTACGGCCGCCTTCGTACGACTGATCGGTCTGGTGGCGCGGACACAGCTCACGCTCAGCCAGATCGACGCCCGGATCCCGCGGGCGCACGTCCTCAAGCGGGACCTGGCGACCCCGTGGGCTGTCAAGGGGCTGGTCATGCGGCGTGTCGTCGAGGCGGCCGGTGATCGCTTCGTCGACACGACCGACGGTGTGCGGGTCGTGGAGACCGATGGACGCTGGGTGATGGTGTTGCCCGACCCGGCCGAGGCGGTCACCCATCTGTGGGCCGAGGGGCCCGACGACGCCTCCGCGCAGGCCCTGTTGGACGAGTGGTCGGCGATCGTGGACAGCGCCGGACGGTAGAAGACACTGCACGCGTGCGTGCCGGACAGGTGTCCCCCAGGGGGCCCGTCCGGCACGCCGGTGGGGCCATTCGGAGGTACTGGCCGCGACGTGCGACGATGTGCGGCATGCCGCAGCAACCCCCCGTTCGGAGCAGCGCCACCCGGCCGCAGCGCCCGGACGCCTCCATGTCGTTGATCACCAACGTCATGGACCACAGCCTCGACGACGGGTACGCCGAGGCGGCCGCCCGTAAGCGGGCTCAGGGGCAGGACGGCGGCATGCCGAAGACCCTCCGGGCCAAGCTGGGGCTCGCCGGCGGTCTGGTGCTCGCAGCCCTGGTGGTGACCCTGGGAGCGGCGCAGGCGCATGTGACAGCGCCGGTCGTGGCCAAGGAGCGCCAGGAGCTCATCGACCGTATCGACCGGGAGACCGCGGCCGCCGACAAGCTCGAGACGAATGTCGACAAGCTGCGTGACGACGTCGGCGACCGCCAGCGCGCGGCGCTGAAGGAGAGCGGCGGCAGCGGGCAGGTGGACCTGATGGGCGTCCTGTCGGGTGCCACGGCGGTGCACGGCCCGGGTGTGAAACTGGTGGTGAACGACGCCAAGGAGGCATCCTCCGGCGGCGACGCCAGCAATCCCCGGGAGACCTCCGGGTTCTCCGACACCGGCCGGGTCCGCGACCACGATATGCAGCGTGTCGTGAACGGGCTGTGGGGTTCCGGCGCCGAGGCGATCTCCATCAACGGGCAGCGGCTGACCGCCCTGTCCGCGATCAGGGCGGCGGGAGACGCGATACTGGTCGACAACAGGCCGCTGGTACCGCCGTACACGGTGCTGGCGGTGGGGGACGGGGCAAAGCTCGGTTCCAGGTTCCAGGACAGTCCGGACGGGCTGTACCTGCACGCACTGGAGCAGAACTTCGACATCAGGGCGACGATCTCCACGGAGAGTGACGTCCAGTTGCCCGCCGCACCGAGCGTGATCGTACGTACGGCGGAGCCGTACACCGAGAAGACTGAGAAGGGCACATCGTGATCGCCGTACTTGGCCTCGTCGTGGGCGTCGTGGCCGGACTTTTGGTCCGTCCTGAGGTTCCGGCGGTCGTCGAGCCGTATCTGCCGATCGCCGTCGTCGCGGCGCTCGACGCCGTCTTCGGCGGTCTGCGAGCCATGCTCGACGGGATCTTCGACGACAAGGTCTTCGTGGTGTCGTTCCTGTCGAACGTGGTGGTGGCCGCGCTGATCGTCTTCCTGGGCGACAAGTTGGGCGTGGGCTCGCAGCTGTCGACGGGGGTCGTGGTGGTCCTCGGTATCCGTATCTTCTCCAACGCCGCGGCGATCCGGCGGCACGTCTTCCGGGCGTGAGCGGCATGAACGAGAACGAGAACAGCGAGAACGGCCGCGAGCACGAGAAGCGGCCGGAGAGCCCGCTGCGCAAGGAACTGCCGGACGAGGTGCCCGCCGTGGCGCCGGCGCCCGAACCCGTTGCCGGGCCCGATCCGGAGGCCGGCCTGACCGGTCGCAGGCGACTGGTCCAGGGGCTGTGGCCGCCGCGGGTCAGCCGCGCCCAACTGATCGTCGCCGTGCTGCTGTTCGGGCTCGGATTCGGTCTCGCCGTCCAGGTGGCGTCGAACAGTGACAGCGACAGCGCGCTGCGCGGGGCCCGCCAGGAAGATCTTGTGCGCATCCTCGATGAACTGGACGACCGTACTCAGCGTCTTGAGGACGAGAAGACAGGACTGGAGAAGCAGCGCCAGGAGTTGCAGAGCAGCTCCGACCAGGCGGCGGAGGCCCGCAGACAGACGGCCGAGAAGGAGCGGCAACTCGGCATTCTGGCGGGCACCGTGGCGGCGCAGGGTCCTGGCATCACGATGACGGTCGACGACCCGAAGGGGACGGTGCAGGCGGACATGCTGCTCGACGCGATCCAGGAGCTGCGCGCGGCCGGCGCGGAGGCGATCCAGGTCAACGGGGTGCGGGTGATCGCCGGTACCTACCTGGCGGACTCCGGGAAGAGTGTGAGCGTCGACGGGAACAAGATCACCCAGCCCTTCGTTTTCAAGGTGATCGGCAAGCCGCAGGACCTCGAACCGGCCCTCAACATCCCCGGAGGCGTGGTGCAGACCCTGGAGAAGGAACAGGCGACTGTGTCCGTCGAGCGGTCGGCCAAGATCGTCGTGGATGCCTTGCGACCGGCGAAGCAGCCTGACTACGCTCGGTCGTCCTCACAGTGAACCGGCGGTGCATGGCGGACGTCCGGCGAGGGCATGAGGATGCGGGGGGTCGGCGCACCGGGGAGCCGGTGCGTGGTGGAAACTGTCTGGTGGATACGGACGTTGTGTGGTTGTCCGGGTCGGCCGGTTTGTTCAGTCAGGGTTCGTCCTGCCCCACGGGCGGGTCTGTTTCGGTCAAGGGGAATCGCCCGTGAAGTTGTTTGCGAAGTTGTTCGGCAAGAGCGCGCGAGAAGGCAGCGACAACGCGACCGCTCGCCATCGTGCACAGCCCGACGAGGAGGGCCGGCGCCCGCTGTTCCGGGATCAGGTGGCTGGTCCGGGGGGTGACATTTCGGGAGGTCAGGGCGCGCCGTCAGTTGACCCGTCCCAGTCCGGCGGCATAGGTTTCGGGCAACCGTCAACCTCAGGTGCGGGTGGAGGGTTCGCCTCCGGCCCGTACGCGTCCAACGCCCCGGCGGGGCAGCCGCGGCAGGAGGATCCGTCGATGTCGGCCCTGGTTTGTACGAGGTGCGGTAACCGCAACGCGGAGAACGCCCGCTTCTGTTCCAACTGTGGTGCCCCGCTGCGTGCGGGTGCCGTCCCCGAGCGTGCGGCGGAGACGACTTCCACGATCTCGATCTCCGGCCTGGAGGCCTACGACGCCGAGGTCACCGGCCAGACCCAGGTGCCGGCGCTCTCGCCCGAGGCCCAGGCGGCCGTCGACGCGCTGCCGGTGGGCTCGGCCCTGCTGGTCGTGCGGCGTGGCCCGAACTCGGGCAGCCGCTTCCTGCTGGACAGCGACCTGACCACGGCCGGGCGTCACCCGCAGAGTGACATCTTCCTGGACGACGTGACGGTCTCGCGTCGGCACGTGGAGTTCCGCCGTCAGCCTGACGGTTCGTTCACGGTGGCCGACGTGGGCAGCCTCAACGGCACGTACGTCAACCGGGAGCGCATCGACCAGGTCGCTCTGTCGAACGGTGACGAGGTCCAGATCGGCAAGTACCGGCTGGTCTTCTACGCGAGCCGGCAGGGCATCTGACCCTCCGGACCTCGTCCGGGGGATCCCAGGGAAGAAGGTCCATGCTGCACACACCGAGCGGCGGTGCCGGTCACGGCACCGCCGCCACGGAGACCGGGCTGATGAGTATCGGCACGGTACTGAACGTGCTGCGCGACGAGTTCCCCGAAGTCACCATCTCCAAGATCCGCTTCCTGGAGTCGGAGGGGCTCATCGAGCCGCGCCGCACCCCTTCCGGGTACCGCAAGTTCGGTGCCGGGGACGTGGAGCGGCTCGGACACGTCCTGAGAATGCAGCGGGACCACTATCTGCCGCTCAAGGTCATCCGGGAGTACCTGGACGCCATGGAGCGCGGTGAGGCCGTACAGCTGCCCGTACTGGGCCGGCAGCGGGACGGCGAGGCCGTACAGCTGGGCCCCGAGCCGCCCACCGTGGCGCGGATCGGGCGGGACGAGCTGCTCGCGGCCGCCGGGATCGACGAGAGCTGTCTCAAGGAGTGGGAGTCGTACGGGCTGATCGCTCCCCTGGAGGACGGCGTGTACGACGCCGAGACGGTCACGGTGGCCACGCTCGTGGCCGAGCTGGGCCGGTTCGGGATCGAGCCGCGCCATCTGCGGGTGATGAAGGCCGCGGCCGATCGTGAGGCGGGCCTGGTGGACCAGGTGGTGGCCCCGCTCAAACGTCACCGCAACCCGCAGACCAGAGCCCATGCGGAGGCCCGTGCGAAGGAGCTGGCGGTGCTCACGGTGAGACTGCACGCCGCGCTGGTGCAGACCGCGCTCGGGGTGCGGCTGCCGTGACCGTCGTGACGGGCCCCGGGCCGAGGCCGGATCGGGCGCGCGTTTTTGACCCGACTACCCAAACGTCCCGGGCACGGCCTAGGGTTGCTGTGTGAACGAGCTCGATGTCGTAGGTGTCCGGGTGGAAATGCCCTCCAACCAACCGATCGTGCTCCTGCGCGAAGTGGGAGGCGACCGCTACCTCCCCATCTGGATCGGGCCGGGGGAGGCGACGGCGATCGCTTTCGCCCAGCAGGGCATGGCCCCCGCGCGACCGCTGACCCACGACCTGTTCAAGGACGTGCTGGAGGCCGTCGGTCAGGAGCTCACCGAAGTACGCATCACGGACCTGCGTGAAGGCGTCTTCTACGCGGAGCTGGTGTTCGCCAGCGGCGTCGAGGTGAGCGCCCGTCCGTCCGACGCGATAGCGCTGGCGCTGCGCACCGGAACGCCGATCTACGGCAGTGACACGGTGCTGGACGACGCGGGCATCGCGATCCCGGACGAGCAGGAGGACGAGGTGGAGAAGTTCCGCGAGTTCCTCGACCAGATCTCGCCCGAGGACTTCGGCACCAGCAGCCAGTGAGGACAGAGCGGCCCGTCATCCGCCGGAAGGCAGGTGGCGGGCCGGTTCACGGCTGGGCGCGGCCGAAAGTCATGGGCAATTGCCAGCGGCCATTGAGAGCGTCCTACGGCTTCCCGCCAGAGCATTCGGCTAGCCTTTCCCCGCGGTGGAGCACGGGAAACCACTCCTAGGGTGATTATCACTCGGCGTGCCGAGTGTGGCGATCGTTGACGCGCCCCTGGTGACTGCCTACCGTCGAGAAGGCAGGTCAAGGACGGAGGTCGGCGTGAGAAGCAGCGGCGACGGTACGGCTGGGGGTGCCCCGGGACGAGGTCTCGGGGAGAGCGGTCCGTACGCGCTTCACGGCAGCGCGGCCGGTCGCACCCCGCAGCGGCCGGCGGCAGTGCCGAGCGGCGGAGGGGCGGCGTCCATGGCGACCGAGGAGATCGGCTACCGGGGGCCCACGGCCTGTGCGGCGGCCGGCATCACCTATCGGCAGCTCGACTACTGGGCCCGCACCGGTCTGGTCGAGCCCAGCGTGCGGCCCGCCTACGGGTCGGGTACGCAGCGGCTGTACAGCTTCCGGGACGTGGTCGTCCTGAAGATCGTCAAGCGGTTCCTTGACACCGGGGTGTCCCTCCAGAACATCCGTACCGCCGTCCAGCACCTGAGGGAACGCGGTTTCAGCGATCTGGAGCGCATGACCCTCATGAGCGACGGCGCCACGGTCTACGAGTGCACCTCGCCGGACGAGGTACACGCCCTGCTCCAGGGCGGCCAGGGCATCTTCGGTATCGCGGTCGGAGTGGTCTGGCGGGACGTGGAAAGCGCGCTCTCCCAGCTGCACGGCGAGCGCGTGGACACCGGGGAGACGCTCGTCGGGCACAACCCCGCCGACGAGCTGGCCCGGCGGCGCAACCGGGCGGTCTGAACTCCTGGCCCGAAGGCCCTCGGCCCGATGACCATCGTGACAACGCCCCGGCACGCAACCGTGCCGGGGCGTTGTCAGTGCTGTGGTGCAGCATCGGACATGTGAGAAACGCGCCCACGATCCTGCATCTCGACATGGATGCCTTCTTCGCCTCGGTGGAGCAGGCGTCCAAGCCGAGTCTGCGCGGGAAGGCCGTGATCGTGGGCGGGCTCGGACCACGCGGCGTGGTGGCCACCGCGTCGTACGAGGCCCGGGTGTTCGGGGTGCACTCCGCGATGCCGATGGCCCAGGCACGCAGGCTGGCGCCGAACGCCGCGTATCTCGTGCCGCGCTTCGGGCTGTACCGGTTGATCAGCGAGCAGGTGATGGGGCTGCTGCGCGCGCTGTCGCCGCTGGTGGAGCCGCTGAGCCTGGACGAGGCGTTCGTGGATCTGGAGGCCGCCGGGGCGGCCTGGGACGGGCCGTCGGCGCGATCGGTGGGGGAGAGGCTGCGCGCGGACATACGGGCCGTCACGGCGCTCTCCGGGTCCGTCGGGCTCGCCGCCTCCAAGATGCTCGCGAAGATCGCCTCCGAGCAGGCCAAGCCGGACGGTCTGGTGCTGATCGAGCCGGGTACGGAGCGGGCGATGCTGGGGCCGATGCCGGTGCGGACGCTGCCGGGGGTGGGGCCGGCGACGGGGGACCATCTGCGGCGGGCCGGCATCACCACCGTCGAGGAGATCGCCGAGGCGGGCGAGGACGAGCTGGTGCGGCTGCTGGGCAAGGCGCACGGACATGGGCTGTACGCGATGGCGCTGGCGCACGACGAGCGGCCCGTGGTGGCCGAGCGCGAGACCAAGTCGGTGTCCGTCGAGGACACGTACGACGTGGACATCCACGACCGGGTGCGGGTGGGGCTGGAGGTGCAGCGGCTGGCCGACCGGTGTGTACGGCGGCTGCGGGAGGCCGGACTGTCGGGACGCACGATCGTGCTGAAGGTGCGGCGGTACGACTTCTCGACGCTGACCCGTTCGGAGACGCTCAGAGGGCCCACCGATGACCCGGCGGTGGTGCGGGAGGCGGCAGCACGGTTGCTGGACTCGGTGGACACGACGGGGGGTGTGCGGTTGCTGGGGGTAGGGGTGTCGGGGCTGGCCGACTACACGCAGGAGGACCTGTTCGCGCAGGCGGCGGCCGAAGAGGGGACGGACGGCCTGGCGGAGGAGGCCGTCCCCGAGCCCGTCGCCGAGCAGGAGGAGGCCGCCGAGCGGCGCTGGCGTGCGGGACACGATGTGCGGCATACCGAGTACGGACACGGATGGGTGCAGGGGAGCGGCCTGGGCAGGGTGACGGTGCGCTTCGAGACGCCGGGGTCGCCGGTGCCGGGGAGGGTGCGGACGTTCCGGGTCGACGACCCCGAACTGGAGCCGGCGGATCCGTTGCCGCTGGTGCCGGGAGGACAGCGGGTGCCGTGAGCGGGGCACTCATCCGCAGGCGTCCGACGGCCTGGCGCCCCCTTCGGCGCTCACGCCCCCGCGTCCTCCGTTCCCGCCAGCTTGCCGAAGTCGTGGTCCGGGTGGTCCGGGGGCGGGGCGGTCGTGTCCAGGCCGTAGTGGTGGTAGAGCTGGAGTTCCTGCTCCGGGGACAGATGGCGGCCGACGCCGAAGTCGGGCGCGTCTTTGATCAGAGCGCGGTCGAAGGGGACCTGGAGGGTGCCCTCGACCAGTTCGCTGGGCTCCAGGGGCACGAAGGCGTCCCGGGAGAACAGGCCGGTGCGTATGGCCGCCCACTCCGGCACTCCGGTCGCGTCGTCGAGGTACACCTCGTCGATCGTGCCGATCTTCGTGCCGTTGCGGTCGAACGCCTTGCGGCCGATCAGGTTGCGCGGATCGATGTCGGTCTGCACGGGCCCTCCACTTGGTCGCAACTCATCCGTAAGCACTACAAAAGAGCACATTCAAGGAGGCGGCCACTCGAAGGCCCGTGCGTTGCCCTCGCTGGTAGGCTGGCAAGCGGCTGCTGACCCCGTGCGGGAGAGTCCTCCGGGCAACCGGAGGCGCCGAAGGAGCAAATCCTCCCCGGAATCTCTCAGGCCCACGTACCGCATGGACGAGGTCACTCTGGAAAGCAGGGCGGGTGTCGACGGTGTCCGCCCTCACCGACGGTGAAAGCCGGAGCCTTCGGGTATCCGGTGAAGCTCTCAGGTTGAGATGACAGAGGGGGAGGCCGTCGGGGTACCCGCGCCGGGGTACCCCTCAAAGGTCGCGTCAGACCAGGAGGCCTCCGCCATGACCGCCCACCGCCCTTCGCTTTCCGAACTCGAACAGGGGATCCCGTTCGAGCAGCGTCATATCGGGCCCGATCACGAGGCCCAGGCGAAGATGCTCGCCCAGGTCGGGTACGGCTCGCTGGACGAGCTGACCGCCGCCGCCGTGCCGGACGTGATCAAGAACGCCGACTCCCTGGAGCTGCCGGGAGCCCGCACCGAAGCCGAGGTGCTGGCCGAGCTGCGCTCGCTCGCCGACCGCAACCAGGTGCTCGACTCGATGATCGGGCTGGGGTACCACGGGACCTTCACACCGCCCGTCATCCTGCGCAACGTCATGGAGAACCCCGCCTGGTACACGGCCTACACGCCGTACCAGCCGGAGATCTCCCAGGGCCGGCTGGAGGCCCTGCTGAACTTCCAGACGGTGGTCGCCGACCTCACCGGGCTGCCCACCTCGGGTGCCTCGCTGCTCGACGAGGGCACGGCCGCGGCCGAGGCCATGTCCCTGTCGCTGCGCATGGGCAAGAACAAGAAGGGCGTCTTCGTCGTGGACGCGGACGCGCTGCCGCAGACCATCGCGGTGATCGAGACGCGGGCCGAGCCGACGGGCGTGGAGGTCGTCGTCGCCGACCTGAGCGACGGCATCCCGGCCGACCTCGCCGCGCGTGAGATCAACGGCGTGCTCATCCAGTACCCCGGCGCCTCCGGTGCCGTACGCGACATCAAGCCGGTCGTCGAGCAGGCGCACGAGCTGGGCGCGCTCGTCACCGTCGCCGCCGACCTGCTCGCACTGACCCTGCTGACCTCGCCGGGCGAGCTGGGCGCCGACATCGCCGTCGGTACGACCCAGCGGTTCGGTGTGCCGATGGGCTTCGGCGGTCCGCACGCCGGCTACATGGCGGTCCGCGAGAAGTTCGCCCGCAGCCTGCCCGGGCGGCTCGTGGGCGTGTCCGTGGACGCCGACGGGCACAAGGCCTACCGGCTGGCCCTGCAGACCCGTGAGCAGCACATCCGGCGCGAGAAGGCCACCAGCAACATCTGCACCGCGCAGGTGCTGCTCGCCGTGATGGCCGGCATGTACGCCGTCTACCACGGGCCCGAGGGGCTCAAGGCCATCGCGCAGCGCACGCACCGGTACGCCACGATCCTCGCCGCCGGGCTCAGGGCCGGCGGGGTCGAGATCGTGCACGGCGCCTACTTCGACACCCTCACCGCGCGCGTGCCCGGCAAGGCCGCCGAGGTCGTCGCCGCAGCCCGGCAGGGCGGGGTCAACCTGCGGCTCGTCGACGCCGACCACGTCTCCATGGCCTGCGACGAGACCACCACCCGCGCCCAGCTCGGCGCCGTGTGGACGGCGTTCGGAGTCGAGGGCGACGTCGAGGCGCTGGACGAGGCCGCCGAGGACACCCTGCCCGAGGCGCTGCTGCGCGGCGACGGCTACCTGACCCACCCCGTCTTCCACGACCACCGTTCCGAGACCGCGATGCTGCGCTATCTGCGCAGGCTCGCCGACCGGGACTACGCGCTGGACCGGGGCATGATCCCGCTGGGCTCCTGCACCATGAAGCTCAACGCGACCACCGAGATGGAGCCGGTCACCTGGCCCGAGTTCGGCCAGCTGCACCCCTTCGCGCCCGCCGAGCAGGCACAGGGCTATCTGACCCTCATCCACGAGCTGGAGGATCGGCTCGCCGAGGTCACCGGGTACGACAAGGTCTCGCTCCAGCCCAACGCCGGATCGCAGGGCGAACTGGCCGGACTGCTAGCCGTACGCGCCTACCACCGGGCCAACGGCGACGCGCAGCGGACCGTGTGCCTGATCCCGTCCTCCGCGCACGGCACCAACGCCGCCAGCGCCGTCATGGCCGGGATGAAGGTCGTCGTCGTGAAGACCGCCGGGGACGGCGAGGTCGACGTCGAGGACCTCCGGGCGAAGATCGCACAGCACCGCGACGAGCTGGCCGTGCTGATGATCACCTATCCGTCGACGCACGGTGTGTTCGAGGAGCACGTCGCCGACATCTGTGCCCAGGTGCACGAGGCCGGCGGCCAGGTGTACGTCGACGGCGCCAACCTGAACGCCCTGGTCGGGGTTGCCAAGCCGGGCCACTTCGGCGGTGACGTCTCGCACCTCAACCTGCACAAGACCTTCTGCATCCCGCACGGCGGCGGCGGCCCGGGCGTCGGCCCGGTGGCCGTACGGGCCCACCTGGCGCCGTACCTGCCCAACCACCCGCTGCAGCCCGCC
Source organism: Streptomyces sp. NPDC101234 (assembly GCF_044767525.1). Classification (NCBI taxonomy): domain Bacteria; kingdom Bacillati; phylum Actinomycetota; class Actinomycetes; order Kitasatosporales; family Streptomycetaceae; genus Streptomyces; species Streptomyces sp. NPDC101234. The sequence continues at coordinate 13,427 of NZ_JBIWOA010000021.1, forward strand.
GCCGGGCCGGAGACGGGCGTCGGACCCATCTCGGCCGCGCCGTGGGGCTCCGCGGGGATCCTGCCGATCTCGTGGGCCTACGTCCGGCTCATGGGCGGCGAGGGCCTGAAGCGCGCCACCCAGGTGGCCGTCCTCAGCGCCAACTACGTCGCCAAGCGGCTGGAGCCGCACTTCCCCGTGCTCTACACCGGTCCCGGCGGGCTGGTCGCGCACGAGTGCATCATCGATCTGCGGCCGCTGACCAAGGCGACCGGTGTGAGCGTCGACGACGTCGCCAAGCGGCTGATCGACTACGGCTTCCACGCGCCCACCATGTCGTTCCCGGTGGCCGGCACGCTGATGATCGAGCCGACCGAGTCCGAGGACCTCGGCGAGCTGGACCGGTTCTGCGAGGCGATGATCGCCATCCGCGCGGAGATCGACAAGGTCGGCGCCGGGGAGTGGACCGCCGACGACAACCCGCTGCGGGGTGCTCCGCACACCGCCGGTGCGCTCGGTGGGGAGTGGAAGCACGGCTACACCCGGGAAGAGGCCGTCTTCCCGGCCGGGGTGTCCGCCGCCGACAAGTACTGGCCGCCGGTGCGCCGGATCGACCAGGCCTTCGGTGACCGGAACCTGGTGTGCTCGTGCCCGCCGCTGGACGCGTACGAGGACTGATCCGGTACGGACCTGGCAGAGGAGGCCCCGCTTCGGCGGGGCCTCCCGTGCGTCTACGCCGGGTACGCGTGCGTCTGGGTGGCCTTCACCGTCGCCCAGACCGTGGCGCCGGGGTGCAGGTCCAGTTCGGCCGCGGCGACCGTGGTGAGGTCGGCGGCGAGGGGGAGTTCGCCGGTCAGGTCGGCGCGGATCTGGTCGCCGTGGGTTTCGAGGCCGGCGACCTCGCAGCGCCAGAGGTTGCGGGCGCTGGCGCCGGTGGGGCGGTCCCGGAAGAGGGTGACGGCGCTCGGCGGGAACGCGACGAAGGCGTCACCGGCGAGGTCCTCCGTGGTGCTGATCGAGGGGCCCGCCTCCAGTTTGACCGTGTGGCCCTCGGCCCGGCCCCGGTAGAGGTTGAGGCCGACCAGATGGGCGATGTAGTCGGTGCGCGGGTGGCGGGCGATGTCGGCGGGGGTGCCCTCCTGGACGACCCGGCCCTGTTCGATGACGACCAGGCGGTCGGCCAGCACCATGGCGTCCAGCGGGTCGTGGGTGACCAGGACGGCCACGGCCTCGAACTCGGCCAGATGGCGGCGGAGCTGGGACCGCACGTCCAGGCGGGTACGGGCGTCCAGCGCGGCCAAGGGTTCGTCCAGGAGCAGCAGGCGGGGGCGGGTGGCCAGGGCACGGGCCAGCGCGACGCGCTGCGCCTGGCCGCCGGAGAGACGGCGGGGCTTGGCGCCGGCGTGCTCGGCGAGGCCCATACGGTCCAGCCACTTGGCGGCCTGGGCACGGGACTCTGCCTTGGTCGCGCCGTGGCAGCGGGGGCCGAAGGCGACGTTGTCGAGGGCCGTGAGGTGGGGGAAGAGGAGGTAGTCCTGGAAGACGACGCCCACCGGGCGGGATTCGGGCGGTGTCCCGTCCAACTCCTCGCCGTCGAGCCGGAGACGGCCGGAGGTGAGGGGGGTCAGGCCGGCGAGGGCGCGGAGGGCGGTGGTCTTGCCCGCGCCGTTGGGGCCCAGCAGGGCGACGACCTCGCCGGGGGCGGCGGTGAGGGTGAGATCGAGGTGGAAGGCGGGGCGGGCCACGACGAGATGCGCGTCGAGGCCGTCGGGGATCGGGTCTGTCATTTTTCCTTACGCCCCCGCCATCCACCGGTCCCGCAACCCCGCGAGCACCGCGATCGACACCGTCAGCAGCACCAGGCTGAGCGCGATCGCCGCCTCGGGATCGTTCTGGAGGGCGAGGTAGACCGCGAGGGGCATGGTCTGGGTGCGGCCGGGGAAGTTGCCGGCGAAGGTGATCGTCGCTCCGAACTCGCCCAGCGCGCGGGCCCAGGCCAGGACCGCGCCGGCCGCGATGCCGGGGGCGATGAGGGGGAGCGTGACCCGGCGGAACGCGGTGAAGCGGGACGCGCCCAGGGTCGTGGCCGCCTCCTCGTAGCGCGGGTCGGCGGCGCGCAGCGTGCCCTCGACGCTGATCACCAGGAACGGCATCGCCACGAAGGACTCGGCGACGACGACCCCGGCCGTGGTGAACGGGAGGGTGATCCCGAACCAGGAGTCCAGCCACTGGCCGACCACCCCGTTGCGGCCGAGGGCGAGCAGCAGGGCCACACCGCCCACCACCGGCGGCAGGACGAGGGGGAGGGTGACCAGCGCCCGTACGAGACCCCGGCCGGGGAACTCCGTGCGGGCCAGCAGCCAGGCCAGCGGAACGCCCAGCACCAGGCTCACGGCCGTCGCCGCCGTCGCGCTGAGCAGGGAGAGCTGCAGGGCCTGCCACACCTCCGTGCTGGTCAGCAGCGACGGGAGGCTGCTCCAGGGGGCACGCAGGAGGAGGGCCAGCAGGGGCAGCAGGAGGAACGCCAGAGCTACCGCTCCGGGGAGGAGGAGCGGTAGCGGTACGGCTGTCCGGACGCGCCGGCGTCGCGGGCCGCCCCGGAGGGTCTCGGCCACGGCGCCGGACTCGTCGGCCTTCGTCACGGCTTGAGGAACCCGGCCTGGTTCAGGACCTGCTGGCCCTCGGCGGACTGCACGAGCGCGATGAACGCCTTGGCCACCGCCGCGTTGGGGGCGTTCTTCAGCAGGGCGATCGGGTACTCGTTGATGGCGTTGGCGGACTCGGGGAACTCCACGCCCTCCACCTTGCTGCCCGCGGCCTTCACATCCGTCTTGTAGACGACGGCCGCGTCGGCCTCCTTCAGCACGACCTTGTTGAGGGCGGACTTCACGTCCTCCTCGTAGGAGGCCGGGGTCAGCTTGAGCTTGCCGGCGTCCAGGGCCTTCTGTGCGGCGGCGCCGCACGGCACCGTCTTGTCGCACAGCACGACCTTCAACGAGGACTTGGTGAGGTCCTTCAGGGAGGAGATCCTGTCGGGGTTGCCCGGCAGGGTGGCGATCTCCAGCTGGTTGCGGACGAAGGTGGCAGGCGTGGTGGCGGTGTCGTTCTTGGCCGTCACCAGCGCCATGGTCTTGGCGCTCGCGGCGGCGAAGACGTCGGCCGGCGCACCGCTGGTGATCTGCGCGGCGAGGGTGTCACTGCCGCCGAAGCTGAAGTCGACGGTGGTGCCGGGGTGCGCCTTCTCGAAGTCGGCCTTCAGCGTGGTGAAGCTCTCCTTGAGGGAGGCCGCGGCGAAGACGGTGATCGAGCCGGACAGCTTGGGCGACGCCGACGACGAGGTGTCGGACTTCGTCTTCGCGGACGAGTCGTCCGAGGACGAGGACGAGCAGGCGCTCAGGGCGAGCAGGGCCGCGACCGAGGCACCGGCCACCTGGAGCGTCCGACGGGTCCGGCGCACGGAACGGGTCATCACGAGTGAACTCCTCTGAAGTCAACTGAAATAGCTGTCGCGCCCTGCTGCGACCTGTGTATCAGCCGCCTGGCGATGATACTGCCGCATTTGCCAGGCGTAAGTCTTCTGTCACATCGCATGAGCTGCATACTTGTGACTTGAGCCTGGCATGTGCGTTTGTACGGTGAGGTGCCGCGGGTACCGTCATCCGGGAGGTGGCCGCACATGACGCTCGCCGAACTCGTCCTCACCGGAGACCTGGCACGGCCCGCTCGGCTCACCGTGTCCGACCTGCTGCGCTGGCCCCAGCACCGGGCACGGGTCAGCTTCGAGTGCGCCACCAGCGGCGTCCAGCACCACGGCTTCACCGGCCCGCGGCTGTACGACGTCCTCGCCGATGCGGGCCCGGGCTTCGACCCAGCCCGGCGCAAGGACCGGCTGCGCTTCCTGATCGCGGTCACCGGCGCCGACGGCCACCACGCGCTGCTCTCCTGGGCCGAGATCGACCCCGATTTCGCGCACGCTCCGGTTCTGCTCGGTGTGAGCATCGACGACACCCCGCTGGACCGGGCGGGTCCGCAACTGGTCCTGCCCCAGGACCGCTGCGGGGCCCGGCACATCAGCGGCATCCGGGCGATACGGGTGGACGGGGGGTACGACGGCTGGCATCCGGTGCCCGCCGCACCAGGTCATGCGTCAGCGGCGGCTCAGTGAAGCACGCCGGCCACCGACCTGCCCGGCGCCCGGACCGCTCACCTCGTCACACGCGGTCGATGTGCACGTTCGTCGACTTCACCCGGGCCGTGGCCTCCATGCCGACCTCCAGGCCGAGTTCCTCGACGGCCTCGCGGGTCAGGAGGGAGACCAGGCGGTGCGGGCCGGCCTGGATCTCGACCTGGGCGGCCACGTCACCGAGCTTGATCGCGGTGACGATGCCGGGGAAGGCATTGCGGACCGAGGTGTAGGAGGCATCCTCGTCGCCCGAGCCGGACTTGGCCACTTCGACGGAGAACGCGGCGAGGTCCTTGCCGTCGATGAGCCGTCGGCCGCCCTCGTCGCGATGGGTGGCCATCCGGCCCGCGTCGGCCCAGCGGCGGGCGGTGTCCGGGCTGACGCCGAGCAGCCGTGCCGCCTGGCCGATCGTGTAGGAAGGCATGGGCTCACGATAGGGCCGGATGGCGGGGCACGCGGACATCGGGCCGCTGGTCAGCTGAGGCCGGACGCCTCAAGGACCGCGCGTGCGTTCGTGTCGTCGATCTCGTGACCGAGCCGGGCGAGCACCTCGGCGCCCCGGCGCAGGGTGCCGCGTTCCAGGGAGCGCCGCACACCGGTGTCCAGTTCGTGCCAGAGCAGGGGGTTGGCGTGCAGGACGTACGGGTCGAGCTCCAGCCGGTTGCCGGCGAGGTCGCGCAGGACCAGGTGGGTGGAGACGTCGCCGTACCGGCCGACGTAGACGAGACGGTCGGTACGGACGGTACGGCGGCGGAGCGGGCCGTGCACGGTCAGCCAGCCGGGGCCCGCGGTGACCCGGGCCGGCAGCAGCATGCTGAGGATCGCGGCCGACAGGGCGACCCAGAGCAGGGCGCGGGCCGGGGTGAGGGTACCGGCGTCCCAGTCCACCAGGAGCGTGAGGCCGCCGAAGCCCAGGGCGCAGCCGAGGGCCAGGCATGCGCTGCCGCGCCAGGTGCGGTCACCGGACGCCCGGACTCTGCCTCTTCTGTCCTCCATGAGGCCGACGGTAGGGGCCGGTGGGCGCACAGGACCGGCCCCTGACACGCTTCTTATGCGGACCGAGCGGTTATTGACGGGATCCTTACGGCACGCGCGCACCCCTGGGACACGGGCTCAGCCCGTGTGGACGCGCGGCCGCCGGGCGCGGTCCGGCTCCGCCTCGCGCAGCACCTCCCGGGTGACCGGGGCGACCTCGCCCTGGCCGAAGAGGAAGAAGCGCAGGAAGTTGGCGAACGGGCCGCCCTCGGTCCACTCGAAGTAGATGTGCGGGATCGAGCCGGTCTCGTCGCGGACGTGGAGCAGAAGCGCGGCCAGGGCGTTGGGAATGGAGGCCGACTCCAGGGTCAGGACGCGGTAGCGGTTGTGCAGGACCTCGCCGCGGACGGTCAGGCCGGCCTCGAACTCGGAGGGGTCGGTGACCGTGACCTCGACGAAGACGAAGTCGTCCTGCTCGGGCATGTCGTTGTCGGCCCGGATCTGCTCGACCTTGTCGCGGTACTCGGCCATGTCACGGCGGTCCGGCTCGTTCGCGATCAGCCGGATCTTCCGGCTGGCCATATCCCTGACGAACCGTTCCGCCATGTCGTCGAGGGTCACGCTCGTCACGCGCAGCTCGAAGGCGCGGGCGAGCCGGGACAGCAGCGAGACCAGGATGATGCCGACGATGAAGCAGGCACCGATCTTCACGCCGTCCGGGCGCTCGATGACGTTGACGACCGTCGTGTAGAGGAACACCGCCGAGATGACCGCGAAGCCTACGGTCCACTTGCGCTGGCCGGCCTTGCGGGCGGCGATGGTCACGGCGATCGCGGCGGAGCTGATCAGCACCAGCACACCGGTGGCGTAGGCGCCGCCCTGCGCGTCCACGTTGGCGTCGAAGATCCAGGTGACGAGGAAGGCGATCAGGGTGAAGACGATGACCATGGGGCGTACAGCGCGGGCCCAGTGCGGGGCCATGCCGTAGCGGGGCAGGTAGCGGGGCATCAGGTTGAGCAGGCCGGCCATGGCGGAGGCGCCGGCGAACCACAGGATGGCGATGGTCGACACGTCGTAGACCGTGCCGAAGGCGCCGCCCAGGTACTGGTGGGCGAGGTAGGCGAGGGCACGGCCGTTGGCGGCGCCGCCGGCCTTGAACTCCTGCTCCGGGATCAGCAGCGTGGTGATGAAGCTGGTCGCGATCAGGAAGCAGCTCATGATCACGGCGGCCGTGGTGAGCAGCTTCTTGGCGTCCCGGATCCGGCCGGTGGGCTGCTGCTCGGTGTCTTCCGGGTCGCCCTTGACGTGCGGCATGACGGCGACGCCGGTCTCGAAGCCGGACAGGCCCAGGGCGAGCTTGGGGAAGATGACGAGGGCGACGCCGATCATGACGAAGACGTTGCCGTGTTCGGCGGTCAGGGCACTGGTCCAGTCGGTGACCACGTGTTCGGCCGTGAGGACGTGGTAGAGGCCGACGATCACGACGACGACGTTCAGCGCGAGGTAGATCCCGACCAGGGCGACCGCGACGCCGATCGCCTCCAGGAAGCCCTTGAGGAAGACCGCGCCGAGCAGGGCCACCAGGAACAGCGTGATGATCATCTGCTCGCCGTGCAGGGCATTGGTCAGATGCGGGTTCTCCACCAGGTGGGTGGCGGCGTCGGCGGCCGACAGGGTGATGGTGATCAGGAAGTCGGTGGCGGCGAAGCCGAGCAGGGTCAGCACGAACAGCTTGCCCTGCCAGAAGGAGAGCAGCCGCTCCAGCATGGCGATGGAGCCTTCGCCGTGCGGGCTCTCCTCGGCGACCCGGCGATAGACCGGCAGAGCGCCGGCCAGGGTGACGATGACCAGCACGATGGTCGCGATCGGCGACAGCAGGCCGGCCGCGAGGGCGGCGATGCCGGGCTGGTAGCCGAGAGTCGAGAAGTAGTCGACACCGGTCAGGCACATCACCCGCCACCAGCGCTGGCCCTGGTGCGCGGGTTCCGGCTGCGCATGGGGGCCGGTGTGCCCGCCGCCCTTGCCCATGTCGGACAGCCCCTCCAGCATCCAGGCGCGCAGGCGACTGGGAGGGGGATGTTCGGTCGTGGCCATGGGGCTGGCTCCTGGTGTCCGGCGAGGTGTGGTGCGGGGCAGTTCGATTTCCGGCCATCACGCGGACGGCGGCACCAGCGTAAGCAGAGAGTGACGCGTGGGCCCACGGATAGGCGTGGGCTGGGCGTCAAGGCTGCGTTAAGAATGGCCTGGCGGGGGGTGGTCGAGCATCAAGAAGGGGTGGCTCGGAGGCCGTGACGAGGCGTTCGGCTGTACGAGGGACGACAAGCGGGAGCACGGCACCGGACACCGAGCGTTATCCCTCACGCCTCACGCCTCACGCCTCACGCCTCACGCCTCACGCCTCACGGCGCACGGGGCTACGCGTCCGTCGGCCTCGCCTCCTCCACCGTGATCAGGTCGCGGCGCAGCTGTCGGTGGACCAGATCGGCCGACTCGGCCGTACCGTCGTCGGTCGGACGGTCGCGGGCGGCGTCGAGGCGGCCGTGGCGGACCATGTGTGCGGTGAATCCCTGTTGGGCCGGCCGCCCCGGCTCGGCACGGACGCCGGGCCCGGGGCCTGGACCGGAGCGGCCGGCCGGAGGGCTGGACCGAGCTGTGCGCGTACGGCAACGGGCGCTACCTCGGTCGGTTCATGTTCACGCCGGGACCCGGGCCGGTGACCGCGGGACAGGCGGCGACCCGCGTTCTTGGCATGTTCTTGACGGATATTTGAACGGGGGTCAGGTGCCCGGCCGGAACCGGCGTCGCGGCCGGTGCCGTTCAGGCTGATGTGACGTCAACCCTCCCCGTACCAGCGGCATCTGGAGAGAGAACCGGGCACATGGTGATCTGCGGCGACGACGGGCTCGCGCACCGGCTCGCCGTCGAACTGGACGCCGTCTGCGGGGAGGTCGTCACCGTCGTCATGCCGTCCGCCGCCGATGTCCACGGCGGCCAGGTCGCCGCCCTGCACCGCGACCCGGGCTCCGCGGTCCACCTGCACGTCTCCAGCCGCCCCGACGAGGCCACCCTGCGCGCTGCCGGCGTCGAACGGGCCGCGGCACTCGCTCTCACCTACCGCGACGACCAGGTCAACGTCACCGCCGCCCTGCTGGCCCGTACCGTCAACCCCTCCGTACGGCTGGTCGTGCGCATGTTCAACCGGGAGCGCGGCAGCCATCTGGAACGGCTCCTGGACCGGGCGGCGGGCCTGGGCGACGGCCCCGCCGCGGACACCTCCACCACCGTGCTCTCCGACGCCGACACCGCCGTACCGGAGCTCGTCGCGGCCGCCGCCGTCGGTCACGGCCACACCCTCCAGGTCGAGGGCAAGGTCTTCCGCGGGGTCGTACGGCCGGCGGGCACCCCGCAGCACGCCACCGACCTCGCCACCCTCGCCGTGCTCTCCGGCGCTCACGAGGACGATCCGGCCAGCGAGGACAGCGCCGAGACGGCGGGTGAGGACGGCACCCAGCTGCTGCCGGACGACCAGACGGCGTACCACCGGCAGTTCACCCACGGCCGGCTCATGCTGGAGGAGGTCATCCATCGCCACACGGCCGAACCGGCCCGCCGCACCTGGCACTTCAGGCCGCTGCGCTGGGTACGGGCGCGGCTCGCCCACCTGCCGTGGCGGGTCTTCCTCTCCCGCCAACTGGGTGCCGTCTACGGTTCCTTGGCGGCCGTGGTCATCGCGCTGGCCACCGCCACCGCGCTCTTCGCCGACGAACACCCCTGGTGGAAGAACTTCTACCTGCCCCTCCTGGACATCTTCACCATGGGCGATCCGGCCACCGAGGAGTCGCCCGCCCGCCGCATACTCCAGCTCGTCGCCGGCTTCGTCGGACTCGCCGTGCTGCCACTCGTCGTCGCCGCGACCATGAACGCCACCGAGGCGTTCCGCACCGCCTCCGCGAACCACCCGCCGGGGGAGGAGGTCAGCGGCCATATCGTCCTGGTCGGCCTCGGCATGGTCGGCACGCGCGTACTCGACCGGCTGCGCACCACCGGTCACCGTGTCGTGGCCATCGAACGTGACCCGCGCGCCCGGGGCGTCGCCCTCGCCCGGGATCTCGGCGTCCCGCTGATCCTTGAGGACGCGACCGCCCCCGGAGTGCTCGAACTCGCCCGGGTCCGGCAGTGCCGGTCCCTGCTCGTCCTCACCCGTGACGACGGCCAGAACCTCGACATCCTCATGGCCGTCCGGGAGTACAACCCGGAGGTGCGGGTGGTGGCCCGGCTCTACGACGACGACTTCGCCGCGACCGTCCAACGCACCCTGCGGGCGTCGTACCCGGACGCGCTGACCCGCAGCAGGAGCGTTTCCGCCCTGGCCGCACCCTCCTTCGCCGCCGCCATGATGGGGCGTCATGTGCTGGGCGTGATGCCGGTGGAACGGGGGTCGCTGCTGTTCACGTGCGTGGACGTGGCCGGGCATCCGGAGCTGGAGGGACGGACCGTGCACCAGGCGTTCCGGCGCCGGGAGTGGCGGGTGCTGGCGGTCGGACCGGTCGGTGGCGGGACGGGGGTCCCGGGGGCGGACGCCTTCGACTGGCGGCCGGCGCAGGGGCGGGTACTGGTGGCGGGGGACCGGGTGGTGATGGCCACCACGCGGCGGGGGCTCGATGTGCTGATGACGGGAGTGGTGGGGACGGGCTGAGGCGGGTCTACTCCAGGCCCGACGCCTTGAACACACCCAAGGCGTTCTCGCGGTCGACCTGTTCGCCGAGGCGGCTGAGCGCCAGCGAGCCGCAGAGCAGGGTGCCGGCCGCGGCGGCCCTGCGGGCCCCCTCGTCGACGCGCAGCCAGAGGTCCGGGTTGTCGACGAGCACCCGGGGGTCGAGTTCGAGGCGGCCGCCGAAGGTGTCCCGGAGCAGCAGCCGAGGGGAGATGCCGTCCAGGCAGCGGACGGAGACCAGGAGGTCGGTGCGGACCCTGCGGGTGCGCAGCAGCCGGCGTGAGGTGAGCCAGCCGTCGCCGGCGCGGACCCTGGCGGGGCAGAGGACCGTGAAGAGCAGCAGGGCGAGCGCGGTCCAGAGGGCGCCGCGCCACCAGGTGAGCGTCGAGGCCCCCCAGTCGATCAGGAGCAGGAGGGCCAGCAGGACGCCTGCGCAACGGGCCGATGCGTAGACGTCTTTGGACCAGCGGCGGTCCTCGGAGTGCTGCATGGGGTGAAGGTAGGGAGTGGGGGACGACGGCGTCAGCAGGTGTGGCATGTCTTTGACGGGACTCTGACGGGTCGCGGGTCACTGCGGGGCGGTGGGGGTGAGGGCTGGTCGCGCCCACGCGGCGGTGGCCACACGTCAGATACTGACCCGCGCCCCTTTCGGGGGGTGTGGTCGTCTACACCATGGTGGGGCGGCCGCCGGTCGCGGCGGTCCGGGACGGGCGCGCCCGGCTGCTGGTGGGCCGGGAGTCACCGGAAGACATGCGGAGGCGGGACGTGGGGCCGTAGGCCGGTGGGGGTGACACTGGTGGCGACCTGACCCACCCGGCCGTGATGAGGTCCCGATGGCGTATGGCCTGGCACGTCGTGAACTGAGACCGCGTGTTCCGCTGCGTCCCGGCGAAGGCGAGAAACACCATCTGACCAGCCTGGAGGGGCTCGCCGCGCTGTCGTTGGACGCGCTGAGCTCCGTGGCGTACGGCCCCGAGGCGATCGTGCTGGCGCTGGTGGTCGCCGGGACCGGGGCACTCACCGCGACCCTGCCCATCACCCTGGCGATCACGTTCCTGCTCGCGGCACTCGTGGTGTCGTACGGCCAGGTCATCGCCGTTCACCCGGACGGCGGTGGCGCCTACGCCGTCGCCAAGGCGGACCTCGGTGCCACCGCGAGCCTGCTGGCCGCCGCCAGCCTGGTCGTCGACTACGTGCTCACCGTCGCCGTCAGCCTCGCCGCCGGTGCCGACGCGCTCGCCTCCGCCTTCCCGGCCTTCGCCCACGACAAGCTCGTCGTCTGTCTGATCGGCCTGGCCCTGCTGGCGGCCGTGAATCTGCGGGGCGTCTCCGAGAGCGCCCGGGTGCTGATGCTGCCGACCGTCCTGTTCATCATGGCGATCCTCGGCGTGATCCTGCTCAGCCTGCTGCGCGGGCACCCGGTCGCCGTCGTCGGCACCGCCCAGCCCGTGCACGCGACCGAGGCGCTGACCGCGCTGGTGATCCTCAAGGCGTTCTCGTCCGGCTGCTCGGCCCTGACCGGTGTGGAGGCCATCGCCAACGCCGTCCCCACCTTCCGCACCCCCAGGGTCAGACGCGCCCAGCGCACCGAGCTGATGCTGGGCGGACTCCTCGGGACCATGCTGATCGGCCTGGCGGTCCTGATCCACCGCGACCATGTCGCCCCGCGCGGCGGGGTGACCGTCCTCGCCCAGCTCACCGCGGGCGCCTACGGCACCGGCTGGCCCTACTACGCCACCAACCTCCTGGTCACCCTGGTCCTGGGCCTCGCCGCCAACACCAGCTTCGGCGGACTGCCGGTGCTGATGAGCCTGCTCGCCCGCGACAACCGGCTGCCCCACATCTTCGGCCTGCGCGCCGAACGCCCCGTGTACCGCTACGGCGTGGCCGCCCTCGCCCTGCTCGCCGCCCTGCTCCTGCTCGCCACCGACGCCGACACCCACCGCCTGCTCCCGCTCTTCGCCATCGGCGTCTTCATCGGCTTCACCCTCAGCCAGGCCGGCCTGGTCCGGCACTGGGCGACCGAGCGCCCGGCCGGGTGGAAGCGCCGGGCGGTCATCAACGGGACCGGCGCCCTGCTCACCACCCTCGCCGGGGTCATCCTGCTGTTCACCAAGTTCCTCGCCGGCGCCTGGGTGGTGGTGATCGCGGTACCGCTGATGATGCTGTTGTTCGCCCGCATCCAGCGCTACTACACGGAAGTGGGGGAGGAGTTGGGCCTGGGGCGGGTGCCGGAGCCGCCGCCCCGGCGCACCGGGAGCCTGGTGATCGTGCCGATCGGCGAGGTCAGCAAGCTCGCCCGGCATGCCCTCGGTGCGGCCCTCGCCCTCGGCGACGAGGTGGTCGCGGTCGCGGTGCACGGCGATCCCGCCAAGTCCCGTGCGCTGGAGGAGGCCTGGGAGCGCTGGAACCCGGGCGTGCGCCTCGACGTCATCGACAGCCCGCACCGCTCCCTGGTCCAGCCGATCGTCGACTACGTCCAGCGCGCCGCCGAGGACGGCCGTCAGGTCGCCGTCCTGATCCCCGAGGTCGAACCCCGCCACCGCCGCTACGAGATCCTCCAGAACCAGCGCGGCCTCCTCCTCGCGACCGTGCTGCGCGCCCGCACCGACGTCGTGGTGTGCCTGCTGCCGTACCGCCTGAAGGTGTAGGAGCCCTTCTTGTCGGGCCCTGACCGTCCTTCTACAGTGCGCCTCGTAATGTTCGCCGATCTTGCCGAAACTTTCGGTGACGCGGCGGCCGGACATGAGAGGGACGCAGGCGCATGCGGACGTACGACAACCCGGTCATCCCCGGATTCCACCCCGACCCGAGCGTGTGCCGGGTGGGGGAGGACCACTACCTGGTGTGCTCCAGTTTCGAGTACTTCCCCGGAGTCCCGCTGTTCCACAGCCGGGACCTGGTGCACTGGCGGCAGATCGGCAACGTGCTGGATCGGCCGCTGCCCGAGGACACGCCGGCCTCGGGCGGGATATACGCGCCGACCATCCGGCACCATGACGGGCTCTTCCACGTCATCACCACCGACGTCAGCGGCGGCGGCACCTTCCTCGTCACCGCCGAGCGGCCCGAGGGGCCCTGGTCGGACCCCGTGTGGATCGACCTGCCCGGCATCGACCCCGACCTCGCCTGGGACGAGAACGGCGACTGCTGGTGTGCCGTGGCCGGGGTGGCGGTGGCGAGGATCGACACCCGGACCGGGAAGGTGCTGGAGGGGCCGCTGCCGATGTGGTCCGGGACCGGGCTGCGGGACCCGGAGGCTCCGCACCTCTACCGGGTCGGGGGGTGGTGGTATCTGCTGGTCGCCGAGGGCGGTACGGCCCTCGGGCACGGTGTGTCCGTCGCCCGCGCCCGCTCGCCGCGCGGCCCCTGGGAGCCCTCGCCGGGCAATCCGCTGGTCTCCCACCGGGGTACCCGGGAGCCGGTCCAGTGCATCGGGCACGCCGACCTCGTGCAGGCGGCCGACGGCAGCTGGTGGGCGGTGCTGCTCGGCACCCGGCCGCGCGGCTGGTTCCCGGAGTTCCACGTCCTCGGCCGCGAGACCTTCCTGGCCCCGGTGGAGTGGGTGAACGGCTGGCCGCGGATGGGGCCGGTACGGGAACGCCACCCGGCACCCGCCGCCTGGCACCCGGTCGAACAGCTGCCGGCGCGGGACGACTTCACGGCTCCCGCCCTCGCACCGCAGTGGATCTCCCCGCGCAGCCGACCGGACGGGTCCTGGTCGCTGACCGAACGCCCCGGGTGGCTGACGCTCACGGCCACCGGGGACAGCCTCGACCGGCCCGGGCACACCTTCGTCGGCCGTCGCCAACAGCATCCCGACTGCCGTGCCGCCGCGCTGCTCGACCCGGGCTCGGGGCGCGCGGGTCTCTCGGTCCGTATCGACGAGGCGCACCACTACGACCTGGAGGTGGGCGGGGGAGTGGTGAGCGTCGTCGCGCGGATCGGGCCGCTGCGGCAGCGGATCGCCGAACACCCGGTACCGCGGGGCCCGGTGACCCTCGTCGTCGAGACGCGTACGGACCGGGTGCCGCCGCCCACCGCGACCGCGCCCGGGGCGGACGTGCCCGGGGCGGAGGTGCCGGGCGGGGTCCGTCCCGCCGGGCCCGACGCCGTGATCCTTTCGATCGAAACGCCCGACGGCGCCGTTCGGCTGGCCGAACTCGACGGGCGGTATCTGTCCACCGAGGTGGCGGGCGGCTTCACCGGCCGGGTCATCGGCATGTACGCCACCGAGGGGCGGGCCGCCTTCGACTGGTTCGAGTACGCACCCATGACCTGATGCGCGACACCTTGACGCTCCTGATCCGCCTTTCTAGAGTCGCCGTTCGGAACGTTCGGTGAAAACGTCGAATGTTTCGATGCGGCCGACCTCCGCCAGGCCGTCGAGAGTTCGGTTGATCCAGAGCCAACGAACCAGGACGGCGTCGGTCGTCCCGTACCTCAAGGAGCGCATCATGGGCGACCCGGCACTGTCCCGTCGCGGATTCCTGGCGGCCACCGCGGCCGCCGGACTGGGCGTGACCGCCCTCAGCGGCTGTGGCTCAGGCTCCGACGGAGGCTCGTCGTCGGGGAAGGTCACCGTCGAGTGGTGGAACATCTCCACCACCCAGCCGACCAAGAGCGTCTGGGCAACCCTCGCGAAGAAGTTCGAGGCCCAGAACCCGCACGTGAAGCTGAAGATCGTGCAGCTGGAGAATGACGCCTACAAATCCAAGATGACGGCGCTCATAGCCTCCGGGAAGCTCCCGGACATCTTCCACACCTGGGGCGGTGGCGTCCTCAAGCAGCAGGTCGACGCCGGTCTCGTCGAGGACCTCACCGATCACACCAAGCCATGGGCGGACGGGATGCTGTCGGTCGCCAAGCAGCCGTACCTCATCGACCAGAAGCTGTACGGCATCCCGTTCGACATCGGCATGATCGGCTTCTGGTACAACAAGGCGCTCTTCAAGAAGGCGGGGATCAGCGAGCCTCCCGCCACCTGGAGCGGATTCCTCGACGCCGTGAAGAAGCTCAAGGCCGCCGGTGTCACCCCACTCGCCCTCGCGGGCAAGGAGAGCTGGACGGGCATGTACTACTGGGCGTACCTGGCGATGCGCACCGCCGGGCTCGACGCCCTCCAGAAGGCCAACGAGGACAAGGACTTCACCGGCACCGGGTTCGTCCAGGCCGGACAGCACCTGAAGGACCTCGTCGGTCTCCAGCCGTTCCAGAAGGGCTTCCTCGGCGCCGCCTACTCCTCGCCCACCGGCCAGGCGGCCACCGTCGGCAACGGCAAGGCGGCCATGGAACTGATGGGCCAGTGGGCCCCGGTGGTGGAGGCGGACGCGGGGAAGGGCCTCGGCTCGGACCTGGGCTTCTTCCCGTTCCCGGCGGTCGACGGCGGCAAGGGCGCCATCACCGAGGTCTTCGGCGGTGGCGGCGGGCACGCCCTGCGCAAGGACGCCCCGAAGGAAGCCGTCGACTTCCTGAAGTTCTTCGCCTCCGAGGCCACCGACCTGGTGCTCGTCGAGAAGACCAACACGCTCCCGGTGGTCCCCGGTGCCGAGAAGGCGCTGAGCGACCCCAACACCAAGGCCGTACAGGCGCAGTTGAAGGCTGCCACCGGGTTCCAGCTGTACCTCGACCAGGCGTACGCGCCGGCCGTCGGCCAGCAGATCAACGACAGCGTGGCCGGGTTGATCGCAGGGTCCAAGTCTCCCGCGGACGTCACCCAGGCGATCACCAAGACCGCGAAGGAAGAGCAGTAGGCCGCCCGATGACCTCGACCTACCTGTCCGGCACGCGGTCGGGACCGGACGCCGTGCCGCAGCCGCTCCCGCCCTCGGGCCGGGCGCGCTCCCGGCACCGGCTGCTGCACTGGCTCACCGCCGTCGGCTTCCAGCTGCCCGCCCTGGCGCTGTTCGGCGTGCTCGTCCTGCTGCCGATCCTGTTCGCGCTGTACGCCTCGTTCTTCCGCTGGGGCGGCTTCGGCATGCCCTCCGACTACACCGGCACCGACAACTTCACCCGCCTCTTCCAGGACGACGTCTTCCTCGGCGACCTGTGGCGCTGCCTGGTCCTGGTCGTGCTGTCGCTGGCGCTGCAACTGCCGTTCGCGCTCGCCATGGCGGTCCTCCTCAACCAGAGGATCCGCGGCCGGGCCGTCTACCGGATGCTGTTCTTCGCCCCGTACGTGCTCTCCGAGGCGATCACCGGCGTGTTGTTCGGCATGATCTTCGCGCCGGACCAGGGGCTCGCCGACCACGTCCTGGGTGCCGTCGGACTCGACGGTCTCGGCGGGGAGTGGTTCTCCGCCCCCTCCACCGTGATGGCCACCCTCTTCCTGGTCATGACCTGGAAGTACTTCGGCTTCCACATGATGCTCTACCTGGCCGGACTCCAGTCCATCCCGGCCGAGTTGACGGAGGCGGCGACCGTCGACGGCGCGGGCCCCTGGCAGCGCTTCCGCCATGTCACCCTGCCGCTGCTCGCTCCCACCCTGCGCATCAGCGTCTTCCTGTCGGTCATCGGCTCCATCCAGCTCTTCGACCTGGTGTGGGTGGTCACCGCGGGCGGCCCCGACCACCACTCGGAGACCATGGCCGTGACCATGTTCCAGTACGGCTTCAAGCGCTACCAGGTCGGCTACGCCAGCGCGATCAGTGTGGCCATGTTCGCCATCAGCCTCGTCTTCGCCCTCGCCTACCAGCGGTTCGTGCTCCGCCGCGACCTGGAGGGCGCCACCACGAACATGAGGGGAGACGGCGCATGAGCGGCATCCGCAGGACGCCCGTACGGAACCTGCCGCTGCATCTGGTCCTCGTCCTGGTCGGCGCGGTGATGGTCGTACCCCTGCTGTACGCCCTGCTCTCCGGGTTCAAGTCGACGGACGAACTGTCCCGCAACCCGGTCGGGCTGCCCGACTCCTGGGTGACCTCCAACTACACGGACATCCTCGGTTCCGGCTCGTTCTGGCGGCTGGTCGGCAACAGCACGCTGATCGCGGTCGCCACCACCGTCCTGGTGGTCGCGGTGTCGGCGCTGGCCGCCTTCTCCTTCGCGCGGTTCGCGTTCCGTGGGCGCGAGGTGCTGTTCACGGTGTTCACGATGGGGCTGATGTTCCCCTTCGCGGTGGCCGCCCTGCCGCTGTTCCTGCTGCTGCGCTCGATGCACCTGCTGGACAACCCGCTGGGCGTGATCCTGCCGCAGGCCGCGTTCGGGCTGCCGATGACCATCATCATCCTGCGCGGCTTCTTCCGGGAGATCCCCGGGGAGCTGGAGGAGGCGGCCACCCTCGACGGCTGCGGGCCGTTCGCCTTCTTCTGGCGGATCCTGCTGCCCATGGCCCGGCCCGCGCTCGGCACGGTCTCCGTGCTCGCGGTCGTCACCAGCTGGAACAACTTCTTCCTGCCGCTGCTGGTCTTCACCGACTCCACCTGGTGGACGATCCCCATCGGCGTGCAGCAGTTCCAGGGCCAGTACTCCACCGAATACGCCCGTGTCTTCGCCTACCTGGTCCTCGCCATGGTTCCCGCCCTGGCCTTCTACTCGGTCGCCGAACGCCAGCTGGTCGGCGGCCTCACCGCCGGCGCCACCAAGGGCTGAACCGCCTTACACTGACAGGAGTCGCACGATGTCCCGTACACGTCTCAGACTCGCCGGTGCCCTCGCGGCCGTCCTGGTGGCCGCCGGAGTCGCCACCGGGCCCGCCGCCCAGGCCCATGACCGGCAGCCCACCCTCGCCGAACTGGCCCAGCGCCACGGCCGGTACTTCGGCAGCGCCACCGACAACCCCGAACTCACCGACACCGCCTACACCGGGCTGCTCGGCAGCGAGTTCGACATGATCACGCCCGGCAACGGCATGAAGTGGTACGCCACCGAACCCGAACAGGGCGTCTTCGACTGGACCAACGGCGACCAGATCGTGAACCTCGCCCGCAAGAACCACCAGAAGGTCCGCGCCCACACCCTGGTCTGGCACAGCCAGCTGCCGGACTGGCTCACCTCGCGCACCTGGACGGCCGACGACCTCAGGGCGGTACTGAAGAAGCACATCCAGACCGAGGTACGGCACTACCGGGGCAAGGTCTACTCCTGGGACGTCGTCAACGAGGCCTTCAACGAGGACGGGACCTACCGCGAGACCCTCTGGTACAAGACGCTCGGCCCCGGCTACATCGCGGACGCGCTGCGCTGGGCCCATCAGGCCGACCCGCACGCCAGGCTCTACCTCAACGACTACAACATCGAGGCCACCGGCCCCAAGAGCGACGCCTACTACGCGCTCGCGCAGGAGCTGAAGGCCCGGCATGTGCCGCTGGACGGCATCGGCTTCCAGGCCCACCTCGCGCTCCAGTACGGCTATCCGTCCACCCTGGAGGAGAACCTCCGCCGGTTCTCCCGCCTAGGCCTGGACACCGCGCTCACCGAGGTCGACGTGCGGATGCAACTGCCCGCCACGGCCGAGAAGCTGGCCGAACAGGCGACCTGGTACGCCGATCTGACCAAGGCGTGCCTCGCGGTGCGCCGGTGCGTGGGCATCACCGTGTGGGACTACACAGACAAGTACTCCTGGATCCCGGCGTTCTTCCCCGGGGAGGGCGCGGCCCTGCCCTGGGACGAGCAACTCGCTCCCAAGCCGGCCTACTTCGCACTGCGCGCAGCACTCGGCTACACGGGGTAGTCACCCCCGGACATGCGTCGGGGCCGGTGCGCACCGTGTGTGTGCGTCCGGCCCCTTCAGGTCACCGGGCGGAGCGGCGGGGCCGCCCGGGTGGTGCGATGTTCGGGTGGTGCGGTGGTCCTTTTCAGGCGGCGGTCACCACGCGGCCGGCACCGAGCGGGCGGTGCGGCGCGATGATCTGGCCGTCGGGCAGGAGCTCACCGGTGTCCTCGAAGAGCAGAACGCCGTTGCACAGCAGGCTCCAACCCTGCTCCGGGTGGTGCGCCGTGAGGCGGGCGGACTCCCGGTCGGCGGATTCGGCTGTCGGACACGGCGGCTGGTGCTGGCACATGGGTGGGGTCTCTCGCTCTGTCGTGGTCATGTCGGTCCCCCGTGATGATGAGTCGGTCGGAAACCAGTGTTGCCCTCCGGGCGTTCTTCCGCAGGGATTTAGCTGCACCGCTTCTCACAGGTTGGAGACGCGTCACCCGCGCGGACGGTTCATCTCAACTGGGCTGCCAATTCGGATGGTTCCGCATGGCCGGATGGGGCTAGTCCGGACGGTGGGAAAACCCGGGGGAGAGCCATTATGGCTCTTAGGAGCGGCTATTTGCTCGTACGAGCAACGAGGGGCATTCGGTGTCCCGCCCGAGGACATAGGGGAATACGCGCGTACCCCGCCTCCCGTTCAGGGGCGGCGGGGTGTGGCGGGGTGCGGCGGGTGCAGTCGGGTACGGCCGGGGCGGTCTCAGGCCGGCGTGATGAGCAGGGGTGCCGGGGTGACCCGGTGGGTCAGTACGGGGAGCAGTTCGTCGACCAGGTGGGGACGGTGGGCCGCGATACCGGGCGGTGCCGGTGCCAGTGGGACGAGCAGATCGGTGGCGGCCGGGTGGCCCTCGGCGCCGTCCGCCGTGCAGTCGCCGTGCAGCCACAGGGTGAGCATGTAGAGGCCGGGCACGGACAACAGACGCGGCTGGTAGGTCTGTTGCAGGGCCTCGGCCTGGTGCAGGGCCCGCTCGGTGGAGGTGATGTAGGGCCCCTCGAAGAAGTGCGAGAAGGCCCAGCCGTCCGGGGTGAGCATCGTGTCGGCCGCGGCCACCGCCCGGTCGCCGCAGCGGATCAGGAAGCGCCAGCCGGCCAGCCGGGTGGCGGAGACGCCCTCCGGGGTGATCCGGTCCAGTACGTGCACGGGCAGCGGGAGTTCGGGGATCGCGGGTCCCTGCGCGGCGCGCAGGGAGGGGGTACGGGCCTCGCGGACCGCGGTGGGGGAACCGAGGGCGGTGAGGACGGAACGCAGTGCGGGCGCGGGGGCAGGAGGGACTTGCAGCGGCATGGTGGGTCGCCTCTCATTCGACAGGCGCGGTGGCGCGAGGGCGGGGGCGGACGGCGCTGTCAGCTCACGAGGGGTCAGAGAGGCGGGGGCCCGGTTCGGTGAAGAGAGGTGCGGGCGTTGCCTGCCGCACGCACTCGGACGGCAGGAACCAGGACCGTGGGCGCCAGCCTTCTGCCTTGTTCGCGGAGTTTATACGACGCCTGTTCAGGTGGTGTTTCACCGGGCCGTTTCACAGAACGGAACAAGGCGTAATTCAGCCGTCGATTCGCGGGGAATCCTCCCGATTTTCTGCCTGCCGGAGCCCTGCTGACCTCGGAATACGAGGTTGTCGCGGTCGGCCGAATGTCGTCGGCGTTTTTCACGAGGGGAACGGGGCACCCGAAGTTGCACGATGCTCCATGCCCCGTGAATGTGCCGCGGGACACATTCCAACAGAGTAGCGGGTGCCGGTGCCGCGCGCGACGTTATCGATCGCCTCCGCTGGGCATCATCCCACCTGGACTCGGGACACCGGCGGCCGGCACCCCGGCCCGCCCATTCGAGGAGGGACACTTCGATGGGGGAGAAGGTCGTGGCGGGCCGGTTCGACCTGTCCGATCGCCAGCGGTACCGTGAAAAGCTGCGCAGCTGCCTGGCGGGGCTGGAGCGGCTGCTGATGGAGAAGCGGTTCGATCGCCCCAAGAACCTGATGGGCGTCGAGATCGAATTGAATCTCGCCGGTACGGACGGTATGCCGAGAATGCTGAACGGCCAGGTTCTCGAACGTATCGCAAGCCGAGACTTCCAAACAGAACTCGCCATGTTCAACCTGGAAGTCAACATAGCCCCACACCGGCTCGGCGGCCGGGTTTTCGACCGGCTCGCGGAAGAACTCCGGACCTCGCTGGCGTACGCCGACCGCAAGGCGGGCGAGGTGGACGCCGGGATCGTGATGACCGGCATTCTGGCGACGCTGGAACGGGACGACCTGGTCTCCGCGAACCTCTCCGAGGTCGACCGGTACACCCTGCTCAACGATCAGATCGTGGCCGCCCGGGGCGAGGACTTCCTGATCGACATCGAGGGCGTCGAGCATCTCGTGTGCACGTCGAAGTCGATCGTCCCGGAGGCCGCCTGCACCTCCGTGCAGTTGCATCTCCAGGTCACCCCGGCCCGCTTCGCGGACGTGTGGAACGCGGCTCAGGCGGCCGTCGCCCCGCAGATCGCCGTCGGCGCGAACTCCCCCTTCCTCTTCGGCCACGAACTGTGGCGGGAGTCCCGGCCGCCGCTGTTCCTCCAGGCCACCGACACCCGCCCGCCGGAGCTCCAGGCACAGGGCGTACGGCCGCGCACCTGGTTCGGCGAACGCTGGATCACCTCCGCGTACGAGCTGTTCGAGGAGAACCTGCGTTTCTTCCCGGCGGTCCTGCCGATCTGCGACGAGGAGGACCCGCTGGCCGTGCTGGACGCGGGCGGGGTGCCGAAGCTCGCGGAACTCGTCCTGCACAACGGCACGGTCTACCGCTGGAACCGGCCGGTCTACGGCATCGCCGACGGCGTCCCGCACCTGCGCGTCGAGAACCGTGTACTGCCCGCCGGGCCGACCGTCACCGACGTGATCGCCAACGCGGCGTTCTACTACGGCCTGGTGCGGGCCCTCGCGGAGGATAGCCGGCCGGTGTGGACGCGGCTGCCGTTCGCCGTGGCGGAGGCGAACTTCGACGCGGCGTGCCGCCACGGGATCGACGCACGTCTGGTCTGGCCGAGGAGGGGGCGGTACGGCGGGGGCACGGCCGAGGTCGACGCGGTCACCCTGGTCCGCGACGAACTGCTGCCGCTGGCGGAGGCGGGGCTGGACGCGTGGGGGGTGGAGGCCGCGGACCGCGACCACTACCTCGGCGTGATCGACGAGCGCTGCCGGCGGAGGGCGAACGGGGCGTCCTGGCAGGCGGCGACATTCCACCGGGCGCTGGAACAGGGGCTCTCGCGACAGGCCGCGCTGGCCGCGATGACGCGGCGCTATGCCGAGCTGATGAATGCGGGGGAGCCGGTGCACACCTGGCCGGTGGGGTTGGTGGAGCCGGTGTTGACGGGGTGAGGCAGCGGGGGGAGCCGTCGCGCGGAGTGCGGGGGCCGGGAGGCCGCTGACCGTCGGCCCCGGACCGTGGCCCGCGGTGGTGCCGGTCGGTGGTGGTGCCGGTCAGCGGTCGTGCCGGTCGGCGGTGGTGCCCGTCGGTGGTGGTGCTGCTCAGCGGTGGTGTCGTTCAGCGGCGGAGGCGCTCAGGGGTGGCGGCGCGTTCGACCGGGACGAAGGCGGCGGGTCGAACACACCGCTCAAGGAACCTCGCCCGGGAGCTCGCCTCCCGGCAGGTGGCCGTACCGCGCTTCGGCAAGGTGTGACCTTCGTGCCCCCGGATCGCCGCCACCGGCCCGTCGATCGCCGGCCTGGTATCGCTCGCCGCGGACACACAGCCGATGCAGGAGGCGGCCGTCCGGGTGGCCCGCCCTCGCGCGGAGCTCGCCCCGGCCCGAGCGCGGACGACACGGTGCCGGCACCGATCCGGCAGGCCGCGCGGTGGCGAACCAAGAGCTCACGCCTGGCACCCCGTCGAACCCGCTGCCACTGCGCCTCTGGCGGCGTGTCGGCGACGGCAGACCCACCCCGGCCGAGTTGCGCGCGGCCGGGGGTCGGTGCCGGCGGTTCGGAGTTGATCGGGCAAGCTGTGACGTCCCACGACGGTGGTGGCCCTCCCTGTCCCCCGGGAGTGCTCAGCTGGAGACAGGAGTGCAGGTGGAGGCGGAGTCGGTGGCCGATGCTTATCCCGTGGAGCGGCCCTCGCGGCGGGTGTTCAGAGACGAGACACTGCTCGTTCTGGGGCTTTCGCTCGGTGCGAGCGGAGTATCCGCTCTGATCAGCTTTGTCGGATCGGTCACCAAGCCGGGCGCGCTCAAGGACCAGGCGGCGACCCTCAACGCGTCGGCCGCACCGGGCCGCCCCTGGCTGGATCTCTCCTGGCAGCTGTTCGACATCGCAGCCGCGCTCGTCCCTGTCGCCCTGGTCGCGCATCTGCTGCTGCGCGAGGGCGCGAGCCTGCGCACACTCGGCTTCGACCGCACCCGTCGCTGGCCCGACCTCGGGCGCGGGGCGGGGGTCGCGGCCGTGATCGGCAGCACCGGAATCGCCTTCTACCTCGCCGCCCGTGGCCTCGGCTTCAATCTCACGGTGGTGCCGGAGGCGCTGCCCGACGTGTGGTGGAAGTACCCCGTGCTGATCCTCTCCGCGATGCAGAACGCGATCCTGGAAGAGGTCATCGTCGTCGGTTACCTGCTGCGCCGGCTGGACCAGTTGGGGTGGAGTGCGGGCGCGGCGCTGGTGGCCAGTTCCGTACTGCGGGGGTCGTACCACCTGTACCAGGGCATCGGCGGCTTCCTGGGCAACATGGTGATGGGCGTGGTGTTCGTCTACCTGTACCGGCGGTGGGGCCGGGTCGGTCCGCTGGTCGTGGCGCATTCCCTCCTGGACATCGGTGCGTTCGTCGGCTATGCGCTGCTCGTCGGAAAGGTGGGCTGGCTGCCCACCGCGTGAGCGGTTCCGGCCCGAATAACTCTCCGACGCTTAAACAAAAAGCAGTGCGGAATTTACTCACAATGCCGCCGGGTGACGCCGTGGAATATGTCATCAATACCGCTTGTGGCTAAACGCGTTACTGGTTAGCCTGACGTCATGGTGGATACAACAGGGGAAATCTCACCCGTAGTCGAGCGGTTAGGCGATTCATTTTTCCAGGATCCCCAGGGCTTGTTCGCGCGGCTGCGTTCGTCCGCGCCGGTGACTCCGGTCATCACGCCCGAGGGCGTACGGGTCTGGCTCGTCACCCGGTACGAGGACGTGCGCGCCGCGCTGGCCGACCCCCGGCTGGCCAAGGACTGGGTGACGCACATGACGCCCGAGGACTTCGACATCAACGTGGATCCCGTGCAGGCGTATCTCGACCAGCACATGCTCAACCTCGACCCGCCCGACCACACCCGGCTGCGCCGCCTGGTGGTGAAGGCGTTCACACCGCGCCGGACGGCCGGCCTGCGGCCGCGGATCCTGGACATCACCGCCGGGCTGGTGGACGCGATGGCGGACGGCCCCGACGAGACGGAGCTGATCGAGGCGTTCGCGTTCCCGCTGTCGGTGACCGTGATCTGCGAGCTGATCGGCATCCCGGTGGGCGACCGGGAGTCGTTCCGCGAGTGGTCGGACACGCTGCTCTCCTCCCGGGGGACGCGCGAGGAGACCCGCGCCGCCGCCGTCGCCATGTACGAGTACTTCACGCACCTGGTCGCGGAGCGCAGACGGTCACCGGCGGACGACCTGCTCTCGGCGCTGATCGCGGCGCGCGACTCGGGTGACTCGCTGACGGAGCACGAGTTGCTCTCGATGATGTTCCTGCTCCTTGTCGCCGGGCACGAGACGATGCTGAACCTGATCGCGGGCGGAGTGCTGGCGCTGCTCACCCATCCCGCCGAGCTACGGCGACTGCGAGACGATCCCGCGCTGTTGCCGTCGGCGGTCGAGGAACTGCTGCGGTACGCGAACCCGCTCAACCACGCGACCGAACGATTCACCCTGGAGCCGGTGACCATCGGCGGCGCGACCATCCCCGCGAAGGAATGGGTCATGCTCGCGACGTCGTCCGCGAACCGCGATCCGTCCCGGTTCGCCGAAGCCGACCGCCTGGACGTGGGCCGGGACGCCGCGGGACACGTGGGCTTCGGACACGGGATCCACTACTGCCTCGGAGCGCCACTGGCGCGGATCGAGGGCGAGATCGCCTTCGGGGCGCTGCTGTCCCGGTTCCCCGCGCTGGCGCTGGCGGTGCCCGAGTCGTCGCTGCGGTGGCGGTCCTCCAGCCTCATCCACGGTCTGGAGAACCTCCCCGTACGGCTGCGCTGACCGGCGCCCCTGCCAGGCCGCCGGCTCGCCGTACCCGAGGCCGGCCGATACCCGGGACATCCCGGGTACCGGCCGGAACCGGCGCCGGGCCGCCGGGCCGTGACCCTATTCCTCCGCCACCGCCGGCACCGGGCCGGACTCCCGCAGCCGCTCCCGCAGCACCGCTGCCACATCGGCGGGCGCGGAGTGGTGGTAGAAGTGGCCGCCGTCGAACGCCTGCAGACGGAAGCCGGCCGACGTCAGGCTGCCCCACGCGGCGAGCCTGTCCAGAGCGACACCGGGATCCTGGCGACCGCCCATCGCCGTGATCGGCACCCGCAGCGGACCCCGGTGCGGGACATAGGTCTCCCAGACCCTGAGGTCCGCGCGGAACAGGGGAAGCAGCAGCTGCACCAGCTCCGGCTGGGCAAGTACCTCCGGTGACGTGCCTTCCAGCTGATCGACGACCGCGATGAGCTCGTCGTCCGGCAGTCTGTGCAGTACCGGCCCCTCAGGCGGCAGATGCGGAGCGCCCAGCCCCGAGACGAACAGGTGCCCAGGAGGTTTGCCGAGCGCGGACAGTTCGTGCGCCAGCTCATAGGCGAGCAGCGCACCCATGCTGTGTCCGAACAAGGCGAAATCGTGCCCCGCGCGGCTCGTGAAGGGCTCCAGTAATTCGGCGACGAGTTCCGAAGCCGAATGGAGCGCCGGCTCCCTGAAACGGTTTTCCCGTCCCGGGAACTGCACCGGGATCGCCTCTATGTCCGGGGCCAGCAATTCGGGCCAGTCACGATAGGCCGATGCCCCCGCCCCCGCGTGTGGAAGGCAGAACAACCGCACGGCGTCCGCGTCCAGGGCCGGCGCGGGAGTGGCTTCCGCCCGGCAGGGCGGGAAACAGGCCACATCGGCCGCCCGCGTCATGACCGCCCTTCCCCGGGCCGGGTGGCCGGAACGGTCCGCTGCCGGACGAGCCCGCCGATGCCGCGCGCCGTCGGATCCTCGAAGAACTCACCCAGCGTCAAGTTCACACCGAAGCGCCTGCCCACCTGCGTGAGCAGGCGTATCGCGAGCATGGACTGCCCGCCGCTCTCGAAGAAGTTCTCCTCGTGCCCGAAGCTCGGCACTCCCAGCAGCTCCCCGATGAGGGTGGCGATCTCGCCGTCGAGAGTGCCGGCGTCCGGGTGTGCGTCGGCCTCCGCCCGGCGGCCGTCGGCCTCCGCCAAAGACGCATCCGCCAAAGACGTCGAGGCCGCCGGGGAGGCCGCCGGGGAGGGCAGCCGCTCGCGGTCGACCTTCATGTTGGCGTTCTTCGGCAGTTCGGGGAGGCGGACGAGCCGGGACGGCACCATGTACTCGGGCAGCCGGTCCCGCAGGAACGCCGGCAGTTCCCTTGTCTCCGGAGTCGCTTCGCCTGCCCCCACGTAGTAACTGACGAGCGTTTTCTCCCCCGTCCGCGGGTCGGCGTCGGCGACCGTCACGGCCTCCCTGATCCCGGAGTGCAGCAGGAGTGTCGAGTCGACCTCGTTCATTTCGACACGGAAGCCCCGGATCTTGACCTGGAAGTCGGCACGGCCGAGGAAGTCCAGCGAACCGTCCGGCAACTGGCACACCAGGTCTCCGGTCGCGTACATGCGCCCGTCCGGTTCCGTCGTGAAGGGGTCGGGAAGGAACCGCTCCTTGGTCAGGTCCGGACGGCCGAGGTAACCGCGTGCGACGCCGTCACCGCCGATGTAGAGCTGGCCGGGAGTGCCCGCCGGCTGCGGCCGCAGACTGTCGTCGAGCACATAGCAGGTCGTGTTCGAGACGGGGCGGCCGATCGGCACCCGCAACTGGCCCTCGGGCATCGGCGTGACCCGGTGCGCGGTGCCGAGCGTCGTACATTCAGCGGGGCCGTACCCGTTGAGCAGGGTGCAACCCGGCAGCGCGGCGACGGCGCCTGCCGGGCGGACCGCCATGACGTCCCCGCCGACCAGAACCTGGGAGACCGTGGCGAACGTCGAAGGGTCGTCGGCCGCAAGCTGGTTGAAGAGCGGTGTCGCCATCACCATGGTGTCGATGAGACGTTCGCGCAGCGCGGTTGCCAGCCGGCCCGGTGAGAGCACCGTGTCCCGGTCGAACCCGATCAGTTCGCCGCCGTTGAGCAGCGCTCCCCAGACCTCGATCGTGGCGGCGTCGAAGGCCGCGTTGGAGATCTGGGCCACCCGGTCTCCCGCCTCGAACCTGAGGTAGTCGGTGTTCCGGGTGCGCTGGACCACGTTGCGGTGGGTGATGCAGATGCCCTTCGGCGCGCCGGTCGAGCCCGACGTGTACACCACGTAGGCGAGATCTTCGGGGCCGGTGCCCCCGGCCGGCGGGACGTCGTGAGTGGTGTCGTCCCGTACGGCGTCCTTGAGGTGTTCGGCGACCGGGACCACGGGGATTCCCAGACCGCTCGGCTCGTCCGTGCCTGCTTCCGACAGCAGCGCCACGGGCTCGGACTCCTCCAGGATGGTGCGTAACCGGGAGACCGGGTGGGCCGGATCAAGGGCCAGATAGGCACCCCCGGCCTTGACGGTGGCCAGCATGCCCACGACGACGCTGAGGTTCCGGTCGGCCTGGAACGCGACCAGCCGGTCGCGCCGCACGCCGAGTTCCCGCAGCCGGGCTGCCAGCGAGTTGGTGACCCGGTCGAGCTGGCGGTAGGTCAGTGTGACGGCCCCGTAGGTGACGGCCGGTGCGTCGGGAGAGCGTGCGACGTGCTCCGCGAAGAGATCGTTCAGCGAACTGTCCCGGATATCGACGGTCTCCACACCAGATTCCGACATGAGCGTCCAGTCCTTTCTCGCTACCTGACTGATTGGCCGGCCGGCTGCCACAACGGCATGACGTTCCCGACCTTCTCGATCATTCCGTGACAGTAGGAGCCGCTGTGGTCACGGCTCTGTGTCGGCATGAACGGATATTGCAGCCTCTTGTGATCGACCGTGAATGTGCCGTCCGCCGGAATCGTGTCGATCCGGATCGCGTCGGCCAGCTCCGGCAGGTGTTCCGTGGGCACCTGCACCGTGTAGCTGCGAGGACCGAGGTCCAGGAGGCGGAGTTCCTGGAAGCCTTCGGCGGGTACGTCCATGGGCGTGTTGCTGTACATGTAGGGGCGGTTGAGGAAGTCGATCTCGAACAGGGCCCGCACCTTGTCGTCGTCCCACCAGTCCTGGCTCTGCGCGAAACGCCGGACGTGCTCGGTGAAGAGCTCCCTGTGCTCGTGCAGCACGGAATGGATGAAGAGCCCGTAGTTGTTCACGTCGTAGTAGTCGGCGTCTTCGACGGAGCGCTCTATGTACGCGAGGATGGGGTCGTCCGGCCCCTGCACGCGTAAGAATTCCGCGAAGGCGGAGAAGACGTCCTGGTAGCGCATCCCGGACTGCTTCACGAGATGGCGGATCACCGTACGGAGACTGCTCGGGTTGTGCAGCGCGTGGAAGGCGTAGAAGTAGTACATGCCTTCGGTGAATTCCGCTACGGAGACCTCTCGCGTGCCGATGACGATCCGGGCCTCGGCGATGTCCCCGCCGGCCGGCCGGGTCAGTATCCCCATGGCGTCGGAGTGGTGATAGATGGGCGTGTTGTTGAGGAGCAGGTGAGGGTACGCGATCACGGTCTGCGCCTCGTTCTCGCACAGCGTGCCGACGCCGCGCTTGAAGGAGTCGAGGGTCTCGCCCGGCAGTGGCCAGATGAGTTCGATGTAGGAGCTGATGCGCTTCTCACGTAGGTCTTCCTGGATCGCGGCGAAGGCGCTCAGCTTGATGTTCGAGCGGGAGATCAGGTCGAGGCTGGTCGGTTCGAGGGTCTGGAGCGACACCGGCTGGGAGGCGATGAGGTTCGCGTCCTGGAAGATGCCGGTGATCTCCGTGACCGCCTTCGGCTTGTTCTTCGCCGCGGAGAAGTAGACGACGTTCGGGGCCCCGTGGTCCTGTGCGCAGTTCGTGATGTGCCGGGAGATGTCGACATCCCGGCTCAGCATTCCCCAGTTCGCGTCGGCGATGAAGAGGAAAAGTATCTCGTTCTTCGCCACCCACTTGATTTCCGCACGGACCCGCTCCTCGTCGAAGCGGTGCACCCGGTCGTTCGTGGCGGCGCCCCAGAAGCAGAATCCGCAGTGGTAGGGGCATCCGCGGTTCGTCTCCAGGATGGCGATGCTGTAGGCCGAGTCGAAGACTCCCGTCAGGAACGGCGAGGGAATGTCGTCCAGGCTGCTGATCCTCGACTGCTTCGGCGTCGTCACCAGTTCGCCGTCGCGGTAGAAGCTGAGACCGTCGACTCCATGGAGCCGCGCAGGCGCATCGGATTCGGTCAGCGCGAGGAGGTACTGCGAGAAGGTGATCTCCCCTTCTCCGTTGCAGATGGCGGTCCGTTCGTCGGTCCTGCTGAGGTAGCGGTTGCCCTGCGACATCACCTGGGGGCCGCCGAGGATGATCTGGGCGTGCGGCCTTGCCTGCCGGACGGCCGCCACGACGGACCTCACCAGGCCCATGTTCCACACGTAGCAGCTGAAGGCGTACACATCGGCGGCCGCCCCGATCAGATTCCGGATGATATCGGCCCGAGGTGTCCTGGCGACGGTCGTGTACCGCTCGAATCGATACTCGCTGCGAATCACCGAATCCGTCGTCGCGTATGCCTGGAGATAGCCGGAGGCCAGCGGTGTCATTCGCTCGAAAACGGAGAGTTCGACTAGCAGGACCTTCTTCAAATCGCTCACCCTTTCAGGAAATGGGAAGCACCCGGCGAGTGGCGCCGCCTGTGACGACCCCTTGTGAACGGTCAGCGACGCTCCGGCGCCGGCGGAGGCGCGGCGCGGGCACGGCGCGGGCGCTGAGCGGCTGGACGGGTTGCCGGAGGAGGCTGCACAGGTCGGCGGCAAGGGAAAGTCGGACGCCGGCGTTCGCGAGGATGAAGTGGGCGATGACGCCCGGCGGTCCGCTCAGGTGGGTCATCCGCGCTCGCGGGATCCGGCCGCGCGCAGGGACCGGGACGGAGCGGGACCGTCATGAAGAGCGGGGCGACCGCCATGGTGCATCGGAGGGCCCGACGGCCCGCGGCACGGCATCCGTGAGGACACGCGCGGTGACCGCGTTCGCACTGCCCCGGAGCGAGGCGGGCGTGATCACGGGTCCGACCGCCACGAGCTGGTAACCCCGTTGACCGAGTATGTGTCACCTCCATTGGCTGACGAGCAGTGGATCAGTGACCGAAACATAAGCGGTGTATCGCCCAGTATGCTAGAGGACGCATGGCATGCTGGCGAAGGTGCCGAACTTAGTTCGGAGGATTGGGGCGGGAAGGGATCGTGCATGAACTTAGTTCGCTGCTGTTGCGGCTCCCGCCGGAAGATGGTCGGCGAACCGGCCGCGAGCCGCGCCCACGAGCGGCAGATCGAGCCATCGGCGCGCGGGAGCGGGCGTGTCCGCCGCGCCCGTGGTGACCGGCGCGCCCCGTCGTCCTGGTCGTTCCGGCTCCATATTCTTGACCGGGCGTCACCTTCTGCTACCGCGTCTCTCCATGTGGACGAGTTGTGGTCACCGTTCGTGAGATGCCGTAAGCATGTACTGAGTTCAAGCAGCGAGAAGTAAGCGGTGGGGGTGTTTCGGATGCTGTCATCACATGTCGATGGACTGCGATTCCGGGTATTGGGGCCGCTGGAAGTCTGGGCGGGCGGCAAAAGACTGCAACTGACGGCTCCGAGACTTCAGATCATATTGGGCACGTTATTACTCAAGCCCGACCGCGTGGTTTCCGTGGAGGACCTGGCGCACAGCATCTGGGAGGACCGGATGCCGGCCGATCCGCCCAATCAGATCGCCATCTGCGTCTCCAAGCTGCGCGGCCGCTTCCAGCGGACACGGACCGTGCGCGATCTGATCCTGACCCAGCCTCCTGGCTACCTCCTGACCACGCGGGATGCGGAGTTGGACACCCAGCGGGTGCTGGCCCTCAGGGTGCAGGCCGACGAGCTCGCGGCCGCCGGGGACCACGCCGAGGCGGTCGCCCGTCTCGACCGGGCGCTCGCGCAGTGGCGCGGTCCGCTGCTCGCCGGCATCACCCGGCAGGCCTGGCGCGCCGAGGCCCGCGTGTGGGAGGACACGCAGGTGGCGCTGCGGGTCAAGAAGGCCGACCTGCAGCTCGAACTCAAGCAGTACGAGGCGGTGATCGGCGAGTTGTCGGCCTTCATCCAGGAGCACCCGTTCTTCGAGCGTCCGAGGGCGCAGCTGATGACGGCCCTGTACCGGTCGGGTCGGCAGGCGGACGCACTGCGCCTGTACCGCGACACCGGCCAACTGCTCGACGAGGCACTCGGCATAGCGCCGGGTACCGAACTGCAGCGACTGCATCAGGAGATCCTCAAGGGGGCCGCGCCGCCCGGCACCGAGGCCCCGCAGGTCGCGCTGGTGTCCGCCCCGTCCGTGCCCGCGTCCCCGTCGGCCGGCGGACCGTGCCTGCTCCCTCGTGACGTCGGGGAGTTCGTCGGGCGCGAGGCGGAGATGGCCAACCTCGTCGAATATCTGAGGCCCGAGGGCAGGCATGTGCCCATCGTCGAACTGGTGGGTGCCGGCGGCACCGGCAAGACAACCCTTGCCATTCACGTCGGGCATCAGCAGCGGAGAAATTTCCCGGACGGACAGCTCTATGTCGACCTGCGGGGGCTCGACAGGGACACGGTCAGTCCGGAGGAGGCGCTCGCCCGATTCCTTCGCGAGCTGGGAATTCCGGTGTCCGACATTCCGGAGGGGCTGGACCAGCGTGCCGAGAAATTCCGCGCCCTGCTGACCGACAAGCGCGTGCTCATCATTCTGGACAACGCGTCCGACGCCGCCGGTATCCGCCCGCTGCTGCCGGGGACGGGCGGCTGCGCCGTCATCGTGACGAGTCGCTCCCGGGTCGCCGCGTCGTTCTCCGCCCAGGTGGTGGAACTCGGGGGGCTGTCCACGGAACAGGCCCTGGAGCTGCTGTACCGCAGCTCGGAGCGTGAACGTTCCGACGCCGACCGGGTCGCCGCGCTCCGACTGGTCCAGTACTGCGGCAACCTGCCCCTCGCGGTGGCCATCGTCGGCGCCAAACTGGCGGCCAAGCCGCACCGGACGATGCGCCGTCTCGCGGAGCGGCTCGCGGACGAACGGCGCAGGCTCGACGAACTGGTGCACGACAGTCTTGCCGTCCGCACCAGCTTCGAGCTCTCCTACGACTGCATCAGCACCGACGCCCAGGTGCTGTTGCGCAGGCTGTCCCTGCTCGCCGTACCGGACTTCGCGGACTGGCTCACCCCGCACCTGGTGGACCTGGGCTGGAACGAAGCCGAGGACCTGGTCGAGGAGTTGGTGGACGCCCGGCTCATCGAGGTGACGGGACGGGACCGGGCGGGCCAGCTCCGCTACCGCCTCCACGATCTGGTCCGGCTGTTCGGGGCCGAGCGGGCCGACGGCACGGAACCGGAGTCCCAGCGCCGCGCCGCGGTCGAGCGCACAGCCCGCGCCGCTCTCGCCCGGGCCGAAACGGCTCACCGCACCGTCTGCGGCGGTGACTACTCCGTCGTGCGCAGCGGTACGGCGGGCTTCGACGGCGACAACGCCTTCACCGAGTACGAGGACACCGACGCCCTGCTCTGGTACGAGGCCGAGCGCACCACCCTGACCACTCTGGTGCGGCAGGCTGCCGGACACGGGTTGGACAACGTTGCATGGGACCTCGCCGCGGTGTGCCGCTGCCTTTTCAGCACCCGCGGGCACTACGAGGACTGGCTGGCGACCCATCAGCACGCGCTGGGCGCCGTGCGCACGGCAGGCAACCGCAAGGGCGAGGCCGCACTGCTCCTCGGCCTGGGTGATCTGCACCTGGACAAGGGCGACTTCACCCGGGCGGCCGTCCTGCTGGACCAGGCCCACACGAGGTTCACGGAGGTGGGGGAGGACTACGGTGCCGCGCTCGCGCTGCGCAGCGCAGCCCGCGTGGACCGGATCCTCGGCCGCTACGAGCAGGCGCTGGAGCGCTGGCAGGAGTGTCTGCCCGTGCTCACGGCCCATGGGGACCTGGAGGCCCGGACCCAGGTGCTGAGCTGGCTCGGCCTGACCCTGCTCGAACTGCGGGATCCGGAAGGCGCCGAACCCTATCTGCGGCAGGCCGAGGACGTCACCCGCGGCTTCGCCGGCAGAGTGGCCGGGCAGGTGCGGCTGGCCCTCGCCGATCTGCTGCGTGAGCAGCGCCGACCGCAGGAGGCGGAGGCCGAGTACGTCCGGGCCCGGGAGCTGGCAGCGGCGCTCGGCGATGTCTTCGGCATCGGCTACGCCGACTTCGGCCTCGGCGTCGTGGCGCTGGAGAGGGGGCAGCACACCGAGGCCCGTCGGCTGCTGAGCACCTGCCTGCAGTCGGCACGTGCGGTGGGCGATCCACTGCTGGAGGCGCTCAGCACGTTCTGTCTGGCCGGCGCGAACGGGCACGACGGCAGGCTCGACGAGGCCGAGCGACAGCTGCTCCAATCCGCCGCGATCTACCGCGACCTGGGCTCGCCCGTACGTTACGCGCGTTGCCTGGACGCCCACGCGGGGGTGATCGACCAGCAGGGCGGAGACGCGGCCGAGGCGGTCGGCCTCCGTACCAGGGCGGCGGCCGCGGTGGCCGGCACGGGCTCGCCCCTTGCGGTCAGGGCCTTCGACCGCAAAGCGGGCTCTCGCTACTCGCTCGTTCTGTGACCGTCGGCCCCGACGGCCCGGTATTTCCGTTCGATTTCCATCCGATGTCAGAGGAAACATGCAGGTCGGAAGGGTTTTTGAGGGTGTGTGACACCGTTGGGCAAGTTCCTTGCCGCTCACGGCCGGCATCGGAAAGGATGGGTGACAGCGGCGGGTTCCACCGGGACGACGGTGTCTCGAAGGTGTCGGACCGCAGACTCCCCCCACCTCCTTTCCGCCGCTTCCTCTTCCCGAATGTCAGCGTCGGTCATCCGGTCCTTGTCGTGGGCCCGAACACTGACCAAGCATCCATGAATCTCGCACCTTGAGATTGCTTTCGAAAACAGTTGGCTCAGGGCGGTGCCCCATCCATGCACCCGTCCATACTGGATAGAGAAGGTCAACGTGGAGCAGCAAGACAACGTCGCAGTCGACTCAGGTATCCGGATCGATGACTTCCGTGAAGTGATCGATTCTCTGGACCTGCAGATCATAGAACTCATCAAGCGTCGACGGGATCTCTCCTCCCAGATTCAGCAGCAGCGTATACGTGAGGGCGGCACTCGCACCGTTCTCTCCCGCGAGAAGATTATTCTCGACCGTTATGCGGCCGGTCTCGGCTCCGAAGGGACCGCTCTTGCACTCAATATCCTGAGCCTTTGTCGGGGCCGGATTCCCAAGGCCGCGGCCGAGGCGGGTGGCGACCCCCGGGACGCGGCGTGAAGGCGCCGGCGGCCCTCACGGCACGCCTCGGCGACATCTCTTTCCTCAACTGCGCACCCATTCGCTGGGGCCTCGCGGACAGCGGGGCGGTCCGCGACGTCGGCCTGGTCTCCGCGCCGCCGGAGCGGCTTGCCGAAGACCTGCTGTCGGGCGCCGTGGACATCAGCCCGATCAGTCTCGTCAGATATCTGCGGCACACCGAGGACCTGTGTCTGCTGCCGGGGCTCGCGATCGGCAGCGACGGTCCGGTGGGCTCGTGCCACATCGTCTCGCGTGACCCGCTGGAAAGCCTCGACGGACGCCTGGTCGCGCTCTCCGAGGCCAGTCGCAGCACCGCCCTGCTGGCCAGGATGCTGCTGGAGGACGCCATCGGTGTGCGCCCCGTGTACCGCACCCTGCGGCAGGACCTGGACGGGATGCTCGGCACGGCTCGGGCCGCCGTGGTCATCGGGGACGACGCCCTGCGGGTGCGGGCCGAGGCGCCGCCCGGCCTCACCGTCCACGACACCGGTGCCATGTGGCGGGACTGGACCGGGCTGCCCATGATCTTCGCGGTCTGGGCGGTGCGCCGGGAATTCGCCGAGGCCCGCCCGGACGCGGTGCGCGACGTGCGGGCCGCACTCACCGACGCGGTCGCGCGAGCCCGTCGCCACCCCGTCGAGGTGGCCGCGGCAGCGGCGCGCGAGTCGTACCGGAGCCGGGCCGGCGCGCTGGAGGTGCCCCTGCTGCTCGACTACTACCGGCTGCTCGACTACTCGCTCGGCGAGCGCCAGCTGGCCGCGATACAGGAGTTCGCCGAACGCGCCGCCGCTCGTGGCGAGGTGCCCGCCCCCGCGTCCACGCGCATAACGATCCACGGAGGGTGAACATGATCCGTCACATCGTGCTCTTCAAATTCAAGGACGGAATCTCCTGGGACGATCCGAGGGCGCAGGAAGCGGAGCGCTTCGCGGTCAAGGTGGGCAGCGAGGTGCCCGAACTCCATGAATGGATCCCCGGTCGCAACATATCGACCCGAGCCGTCGCACACGATTACGCGGTGATCGGTCTGGTGAGTGACGAGGAGGCACTGGAGCGCTATATGGTGCACCCGTTCCACCAGGAAGCGATCCGTCTGTGGCGAGAGATCAGCGACTGGGTCATCGCCGATCTCGAAGAATAACAACAGGTCAACTCAGAGCAAATATCCGGCAGATTGATATTTGCGTCAGTTAATGCATGGAATGGTAGGGAAAGACTGTGACTGCTCAGTACGAGAAGTGCGCCTTCGTCGTCGAGAAGGACCTGGCTGCCGGGCTCGCGATGAACACCGTGGCGGCGCTCTCGATGTCCGTCGGCCGGTTCGTCGACGGGATCATCGGCGACGCCGTCAAGGACGCCGACGGCGAGGCGCACATCGGCATCACGGCGATCCCGCTGCCCATCCTGAAGGGCGAGACGACGGACCTGCGGGACATCGTGCTGAAGGCGGCCGGCATGCCCGATGTCTTCGTCGTCGACTTCACCGCGGTCGCGCAGTCGTCGCGAAGCTACGACGAGTACACCCGCCGCACCGCCGAGGCGGCCACCGCCGAGCTGCCGTACATCGGAGTCGCCGTCTGTGGCAGCAAGAGCGCGGTGAACAAGCTCACCGGCAGCCTGCCGTTGTACCGCTGACGCAACCGACACGAGGGAAGCATGTTCACCGTCTTCAACGAAGAACTCGCCAAGGAAGCCCGCGAGATACGCGATCGGCACCAGGCGTTCGCCGCCGGCCGATGGACCGATGCCGAGCTTGCCGACCACCAACTCCGTGAATTCCGCCGCACGGTGGCGTACGTGAAGGCGAACTCGCCGTTCTACGCGCGCCACCTGGCCGCGATCGACCCCGACTCCGTCACCGCCGTGACTCCCGGGCAGCTCGCCTCCGTACCGTTCACGACCAAGGACGACCTGCGGCGCGAGTTCGAGAACGTGCTCTCGCTGCCGCTGTCCAAGGCCTGGATCTTCTACGAGACCACCGGCACCACCGGCCGGAGCACGCCCTGCCCGCGGAACAACACCGACTCGCTGCACAACAACACGGCGCTGACGGTGTACTACGACACGATCTTCCGGCAGTTCGGCGACGAGCAGGTGATCGGCGTCTCCGGGCCGACCGAGCTGCACGCCTTCGGGGACACCTTCGGCGACGTCTGCCGCAACCTGGGACACGCGGTCGCCAAGATGTGGCCGCACTCGCCGATGGTCGGATACGACCGTGCGCTGGAGACCCTGCGCGTGCTTCCGGCCACCGGTCTGTTCAGCACCCCCGGCATGGCCCTGTCGCTGGCGAAGAAGGCGTACGCGGCCGGTCTCCACCCGCGGCGCGACTTCCGCCTCGACGTCCTGATGTGCACGGGGGAACTCGCCTCTCCCAGCCTCCTCGACAACATCGGCGAGGTGTGGGGCGCCAAGGTGTACAACGCCCTCTACGCCTCGCAGGAGGCCTCCGTGATGGGCGCGGCCGGTGCCGACGGCACGCTGTACACGGCCCCCCTGCTCAACCTGTACGAGGTGATCGACCCGGACACCGGGCACGCGGTCGAGCCGGGACCCGACGGCGTGCGCACCGGCGAACTCGTCGTCACCTCCCTCTACCAGGGCAGCAAGCCGCTGGTGCGCTACCGCACGGGTGATCTGGTCCGGTTCGGCCCCGCCGCCGCGGACCGCACGCTGCCCGCGCCCACCCTGGAGGTGCTCGGCAGGACCCGGGACACCCTGCTGATCGGCGGCAACCGGATCAGCGGCTACGACCTCGAGGAACTGCTGCTGACCCACCCCCGCGGCTACCTCGACTACCAGATCGTCATCGACGCGGTCGACGGCCGGGACGAGCTGACCCTCCACTTCGAGACACCCCCCGACGGCGAAGGCGTGCGCATCGACGAGAAGGCGATCGCGGCAGCCGTGCGTGAGCGGCTCGACGTCCCGGTCCGGTTCGAGTACGGCCCGCTCGGCGGCGTCACCACGACCGGCGCCATGGTCAGCTGGAAGGCCGCCAGGGTGGAGGACCGGCGCCCTGCCGCTCCGGACGCCGAGCGCGCCGCCGCACTCGCCGTGGCCGGCGGGAGGGCCCAGTGACCAGCGCCGTAGCGACACCCACGGGCGCGACGGCGCCGGCCGTCGCGGCTCTGGCCTACCACGACGGGGAGTTCGTGCCGCTGGAGCAGGCCCGGGTGCCCGTCACCACCCAGGCACTCCAGTACGGTACGGGCGTCTTCGAGGGCATCCGCGCCTACGCCCAGGCGGACGGCGGCCTCGCCGTCTTCCGCGGCCGTGACCACTATCTGCGCTTCCTCAGGAGCTCGCGGACCCTGCGCATCGACGTGGGACTGGACGCGGAACAGCTGTCGGAGGTGACCGCGGAACTGCTGCGCCGGATCGGGGCGAGCGAGGACACCTACGTCCGCCCGCTGGCGTACAAGCGCTCGCTGCTGCCCGGGACGCCGCCCGGCGTCCAGCTCCAGGGGGTGTCGGACGCGCTGTCGATCAACGCCTTCCGGATGGGCTCGTACACCGACCGCGCCGGGATCCGGGTCGCGATCAGCTCGTGGCGCAGGCCGGAGTCCGGTGTCCTCCCCGTCCGCGCGAAGGTCACGGGGGGCTATGTCAACAACGCGCTCGCCGTGGACGAAGCGCGGGCCGCCGGATACGACGACGCCATCCTGCTCAACAGCCGTGGTCAGGTGGCCGAGGCCAGCACGTCCAACGTGTTCGCCGTCGTCCGCGGGCGACTGGTCACCCCGCCGCTCAGCGCCGACCTGCTCGAAGGCATCACGAGGGACACGGCGGTCACCCTGGCCGCCGACCTGCTGGATGTCGGGACCGACTTCACCGACCTCGGCCGCGACGACCTGTGCAACGCCGACGAGGTGTTCCTCACCGGCACCGGCGCGGAGATCGTGCCGGTGACCGAGATCGGCGGCCGCCCGGTCGGGGAGGGCACCCCCGGACCGCTCACCACCGCTCTGATGACCGCGTACCACAAGGTCGTCCGAGGTGACGACCAGCGCTATCGCCACTGGCTCCAGCCCGTCCGGCCCGCCGCGGCCCGGCCATCAGCAACTGGGGGAACAACATGATCCAGACGGCAGGTTGGATAGACACCGAACTGTCCTCGGGCCCGTCGGTCCGGAGCATCGGCACGCTGGGCCCCGCCGGTACCAGCAGCGAGCAGGCGGCCCTGTACCTCTGGGCGGACCGCGCACCCGAGGGACCGCCCGCCATCCGCCTCTACGACTCCTACGAACAAGCCGGCTCGGCGCTGCGCCTGGGTGCCGTCAGCCACGTCGTGATCGCCAACGCGTACGCGTCGGTGCACAGCTTCTACATGGACCCTTCGCTGCGGTTCGCGGGGGCGTTCCTCTTCGACACCCCGCACTACGGCATCGCCGTCTCCCCGGGCCACCGCATTCCCGGCGCGGCCCGGGTCGCCACCCATCCGGCACCGGAGGCACTGGTCGAGGAACTCCTCCCGGCGGAGTACTCGGTGGCGGAGATCCGCTATGCCGCCTCCACCAGCGCGGCCGCCGACAAAGCCCGCCGCAGGGAGACCGACCTCGCCCTGACCACGCAGCCGGCGGCCAGGGCCAACGCGCTGGAATTCATCTCCCGTACCCGGCCGATCCGCATGCTGTGGTCGGTCTTCACCCTCGCCGGTGCGGACTCCTGAAGGAAACAGGTACCCCCATGCTGCTGATCGACCGTGCCACGGTTCGTGAGCTCTATCCGGTCGAACTCGCCATGCCGGTGATGGCGGAGGCCATGCGCCGGTACAGCGGCGGCCAGGTGGAACTGCCGCTGCGGACCATCCTCCGGCCGGAGAAGGACACCGGCCTGCTGGGCACCATGCCGGGCTTCGTCGCCGGGGAGGACCTGGCGGGGTACGGGCTGAAGGCCATGGTGCTCAAGCCCGAGAACCCGGCGCGCGGCCTTGACCTGCACATCGGGGTCGTCCTGGTCTTCGACCCGGGGACGGGTGCTCCGCTGGCGATGATGGACGCGGGAGCGGTGACCGCGGTGCGCACCGCCGCGGTGTCCGGCGTCGCCACCGAGGCGCTGGCGCGGCCGGACGCGGGCGATCTCGCCGTGCTCGGCTCCGGGGTGCAGGCCCGCAGCCACCTGGAGGCCATGCACCTGGTCAGGCCGCTGCGCCGGGTCCGGGTGTGGAGCCGTACCGCCGAGAACGCCGAGGCCTTCCGTGTCTGGGCGGACAAGGAGCTGGGTGTCGAGGTGGAGACCATGGCCACCCCGGCGGCGGCGCTGGCCGGGGCGGACCTGGTGTGCACCACGACGGCCGCCAGGGAACCCGTCGTCCAGGCGGCGGACCTCGCGCCCGGGGCGCATGTCAACGCCGTCGGCGCGTCCTTCATCGACCACCGTGAACTGTCCAGCGAAGCCGTGGCCGGCGCGTCCCTCTTCGTCGACAGCCGGGAATCGGCGCTCGCCGAGTCCGGCGATCTGCGGGCGCCGCTCACCGAGGGCCTGGTCGGGCCCGGCCACATCCGGGCCGAACTGGGGGAAGTGCTCCTCGGCACCCGGCCGGGCCGCCGGGAGCCGACGGAGATCACCGTCTTCAAATCGCTCGGCCTCGGCGTGCAGGACATCATGTCCGGCTTCGCGGTCGCCGAGGAGGCCGCAGCCCGGGGACTGGGACAGACCTTCGAACTCGACTGACCCGAGTCGGGAAACAGCAGAGGAGCACGACAGGAATGAGCTCTCTTTCGCCCTCGCCGCGTGTCGTGCTCGACGGCATACCGGCCTATGTGCCCAAGCCGCCGCAACCGCCCGCCACGGGCGTCTCGCACCGGCTCTTCCTCAACGAGAACCCGTATCCGCCGCTGCCGTCGGCCCTCGCGACGATCTCCTGGGCCGCTTCGCAGACCAACCTCTACCCGGGGATCTTCCCGGAACAGCTGACCGACGCCCTCGCCCGCAAGCTGGACGTGCCGCTCTCGCATGTCGTCACCGGCCCGGGCTCCGTCGGCATCTACCAGCAGCTCGGCCAGGCCATGCTCTCGCCGGGCGACGAAGTGGTCTATGCCTGGCCGTCGTTCGAGGCCTTTCCCATCGTGGTACGGATGGCCGGCGCCGTTCCGGTCGAGGTGCCGCTCACCGGCGAACTCCACGACCTGGAGGCGATGGCCGCCGCCATCACGCCACGGACCACCATGGTGCTGCTCTGCGAACCCAACAACCCCACGGGGACCGCCGTCGGGGCCGCCGAGCTCAAGCGGTTCCTGGACCGGGTGCCGGGCCATGTCCTGGTGGTGCTGGACGAGGCCTACTTCGAGTTCTGCCAGGGGCCGGACGCGCCGGACGGGGTGGAACTCCACCGTGACCGGCCCAACCTGGTGGTGCTGCGCACCTTTTCGAAGGCCTACGGGCTGGCCGGGCTGCGGGTCGGCTACGGCGTGGCCCACCCCGAGATCGCCGAGGCCCTGCGCAAGTGCGCCGTGCCGTGCGGAGTGAGCCGGATCGCGGAACAGGCGGCCCTGGCGGCACTGGACGCGGAGTCCGAACTCTTCGACCAGGTGGACAGGATCACCGCCGAACGGGAGCGGCTGCGGGAGGCCCTCGGCCGGCAGGGCTGGAGCATCCCGCCGGGCGCGACCAACTTCCTCTGGATGCCGCTCGGCGACGACTCCGACCGGGTCGCCGCCGCACTCGAGCGGCGCGGACTGCTGGTGCGCAACTTCTCCGGTGCCGGACTGCGGATCACCGTCGGCCGCCCGGAGGCGAACGATCTGCTGATCGAGACGCTGCAGGGCCTCACATCGGTTCGATGACGTTCTTGCGCAGGTGTCCGTAGACCACCGAGGTGCGTACGTCCGCGAGTTCCTTTCGTTCGGTCAGCTTGTCCAGGACCACCGAATGCAGATGGTCCATGTCGCGAACCGCCGCGTGCAGGAGGAAGTCGTCGTTGCCCGTCAGCACGAAGACCGCTATCACCTCGGGCATCCGCGCCACGAACGCCTGGAACCGCTCGATGACCGTACGCGTCGGCGGCCGCACCTTGACGGCGATGATGGCCTGGAGCCCCCGGCCGAGCGCGGGGAGGTCGACCTCCGCGTGGAATCCGAGCAGTACACCGCGGTCACGGAGGGAACGCACCCGCTCCAGGCAGGTGGAGGGGGCGATGCCCAGCTCCTGAGCCAGGTCACGGTTGGTGCGCCGACCGTCTTGCTGCAGCAGCCGCACCAAAGCCGAATCTAGTTCATCCATATTCCGTCAAGCTCCACACTCGCCGAATTATATTCGGCCACCATGCCACATTCCCGGACCCATTGCTAGTGTGTTTGCGCGGACACCGTTCAAGATTCGCTCCTGTGATATGTGGGCCGGACGGTGTCGGGGAGCTCGTAAGGGAAGGGGTATGTGGGGTGGACGAGCGGAAGAGCCGGACCTTGGCGATCTGTTCGGTCGTGGCGGCCGCGCTGTTCTGGAGCAGCTCGTACGCGGTGACCAAGGAGGTGCTGGCGGACGTCGGGCCGCTGACCATCGGGGCCATCCGCTTCACCGTCGCCGCCGTGCTGCTCGCGGCCATGGTGCGCTTACGCCGTAACCCGGTCGCGCGGCCGGATGCCCGCCAGCGACGGATGATCTATCTGAGCGGCCTGCTCGGCATCACGGTCTACTTCGTGCTGGAGAACATCGGCGTCGAGCTGTCGACCGCCTCCGACGCCTCCCTGATCGTCGCGTCCTATCCGCTGATGACCATGCTCATGGAGCTGGTGGTCTTCCGGAGCAGGATGCCGCTGATCCGGGTCGGCGGTGTGCTGCTGGCCACGGCCGGCGCCTTCCTGGTCGTACGCAACGGCGCGGAGGTCGGAGGCGCGGCACGCTGGTTCGGCGATGTCCTGCTGCTGCTCGGCGGCTTGGTCTGGGGCGGCTACAACGTGCTGGTCAAGCAGGCGGGCCGTGGACAGGACGCCGTGAACCTCACCTTCTACCAGACCGTGGCGGGCGCCGCCGGCTTCCTGCTCGCCTCGCTCCTGGAGGCCGGGGACTGGAAGGTGCCGGACGCCACGACCTCGGTGCTGCTCGGCTATCTGGCCGTGGCGTGTTCCGTCGGAGGCTTCCTGCTCTACAACTACGGCCTGCGCCGGATGACTTCCAGCGTCGCGGTCAACATCCTCAATCTGGTGCCGGTGTTCGGTGTGCTCGGTGCCGTGGTGATCAACGGAGAGACAGTCCGGCTCGCGCAGGTGTTCGGCGGCGTGATCATCATCGCCGGTGTGGCACTGGGGCTCGTGGAACGCCGCACGGTCGCCGAGAAGGCCGCGGTTCCGGAGCCGACCCCGGTGGGTGAGCGCGCCTGAGGGAGCCGGTGGGAGCCGGTGACGCCGAAAAGGGCCGACCCGGTGTCGGGTCGGCCCTCCTGACGCGGAACGCTCAGTCCGTGCCCAGCTCCATCGCTGCCCGGTCCAGCAGCTCGTCGTCGTCCGACACGGCCTCGCCCCGGGACGCGATCGCCTCGGCGCCGCCCTTCGGCATCGTGCCGATCAGGCCGGTCGCCGCCGCCTGGGCCGCGCCGATCGCCGGGTTGCTGGAGCCGATCAGGCCCAGCCCCGCGTACTGCTCCAGCTTCGCGCGGGAGTCGGCGATGTCGAGGTTGCGCATGGTGAGCTGACCGATCCGGTCGACCGGACCGAACGCCGCGTCCTCGGTGCGCTCCATCGACAGCTTGTCGGGGTGGTAGCTGAACGCGGGCCCCGTCGTGTCGAGGATCGAGTAGTCCTCGCCGCGCCGCAGCCGCAGCGTCACCTCACCGGTGACGGCCGCACCGACCCACCGCTGCAGCGACTCGCGGATCATCAGTGCCTGCGGGTCCAGCCACCGGCCCTCGTACATGAGCCGGCCGAGACGGCGCCCCTCGTTGTGGTACTGCGCGACCGTGTCCTCGTTGTGGATCGCGTTGACCAGCCGCTCGTAGGCCGCGTGCAGCAGCGCCATGCCCGGCGCCTCGTAGATGCCCCGGCTCTTCGCCTCGATGATCCGGTTCTCGATCTGGTCGGACATGCCGAGCCCGTGCCGGCCGCCGATCGCGTTGGCCTCCATGACCAGCTCGACCGCGGTCTCGAACTCCTTGCCGTTGATCGTCACCGGCCGGCCCTGGTCGAAGCCGATCGTCACGTCCTCGGGAAGGATCTCGACCTCGGGGTCCCAGAACCGCACGCCCATGATCGGCTCGACGGTCTCGATGCCGTTGTCCAGGTGCTCCAGGGTCTTCGCCTCGTGCGTGGCGCCCCAGATGTTGGCGTCCGTGGAGTACGCCTTCTCCGTGCTGTCCCGGTAGGGCAGCCCGTGGGCGAGCAGCCACTCGGACATCTCCTTGCGGCCGCCGAGCTCGGTCACGAAGTCCGCGTCCAGCCAGGGCTTGTAGATCCGCAGGTGCGGGTTGGCGAGCAGGCCGTAACGGTAGAACCGCTCGATGTCGTTGCCCTTGAAGGTCGAGCCGTCGCCCCAGATCTGGACGTCGTCCTCGAGCATCGCCCGGACCAGCAGCGTGCCGGTGACGGCACGGCCGAGCGGGGTGGTGTTGAAGTACGCCCGCCCGCCCGAGCGGATGTGGAACGCGCCGCAGGTCAGCGCGGCCAGGCCCTCCTCGACCAGCGCGGCCCGGCAGTCCACCAGGCGCGCGATCTCGGCACCGTAGGTGTGCGCACGGCCGGGCACCGAGGCGATGTCGGGCTCGTCGTACTGGCCGATGTCGGCGGTGTAGGTGCACGGGACGGCGCCCTTGTCGCGCATCCACGCGACCGCGACCGAGGTGTCGAGCCCGCCGGAGAAGGCGATGCCGACGCGCTCGCCGGCGGGAAGGGAGGTGAGGACCTTGGACATAGGAAGATTATGCATGAGAACGCATGGTCATGCAACGCCCCTGCTGGGAGCCGTCCGGCGGGGAGTGTTCGGCGTTCGGAAGGGGGTTGTCATCCGAACGCTCCCGATATATCGTTGAGGCATCGCGAACGATACGCGACAGATCAACGATGGAATGGAGTGATTGCCATGCGTTCCCACGGATTCGAGCGTGGACATGGA
This sequence comes from Streptomyces sp. NPDC101234, assembly GCF_044767525.1. Lineage (NCBI taxonomy): Bacteria > Bacillati > Actinomycetota > Actinomycetes > Kitasatosporales > Streptomycetaceae > Streptomyces > Streptomyces sp. NPDC101234. The sequence goes on from NZ_JBIWOA010000021.1 coordinate 57,651, forward strand.
CAGGACGGCCCTCGCCCGCAGGGCCGGGGTGGTTTCGGTGGACGTGAAGGCCGCCGTGCGGCGTTCGGGCCCTTCGGTCCGGGTGGCCCCGGCTTCGGCCCCGGCGGGCCCGGTTTCGGACCCGGGCACTGGGGGCCGCGAGGGCGCGGAGGTCCGAGGGGAAGGGCACGGCGCGGTGATGTACGTGCCTCGATCCTGGCCCTGCTGAAGGATCGCCCGATGCACGGATACGAGATGATCCAGGAGATCGCCGAGCGCAGCGGCGGTGCGTGGAAGCCCAGCCCCGGCTCGGTCTACCCCACCCTTCAGCTGCTGGAGGACGAGGGCCTGATCATCAGTGAGAGCGAGGGCGGCAAGAAGCTGTTCTCGCTCACCGACAGCGGCCGCGGTGCCGCCGAGGAGGGTCCGGACGCCCCCTGGGAAGAGGCTTCCCGCGGGGTCGACTTCGAGGCGCTGGGCGAGATCCGCCAGGCCGGCTTCGGGCTGATGGAGGCCTTCGGGCAGGTCTGGAAGACGGGTACCAAGGAACAGCGCGAGAAGGCGCTGGCCGTCATCAACGAGACCCGCAAGAAGCTGTACCTCATCCTCGCGGACGAGGACTGACCCACGGTGCACAGGGCGCCCCTCGGATCACTCCGGGGGGCGCCTCCGCGTACCTGGAGGGACGGGCTCAGGCCACCAGCCCGCCCAGTTTGCGCAGCGACTCGTTCAGGGCCGCCGTCGCCGAGTCCTTGAGCTTGCCCGCCATCAGGGACACGGCCGCGCCCGTGAACTCGCCGTCGATCCGCACCCCGGTCGCGTCCCCGTCGGGGGTCAGGGTGTAGCGCGTCGCGACGGTCACCGCCATCGGGCCCTTGCCGCGGATCGCCAGCACCCGTGCCGGCTCCAGCTCCTCGATGGTCCACTCGACCTCCGCCGGGAAGCCCATCAGCTTCATGTTCTCCTGGAAGGTCCCGCCCACCGCCAGGGTCTCGGGGCCGCCCTTGGGGAAATTGGTGTGGGTCGCGTTCCACTCCCCGTACGCCGACCAGTCGGTGAGCTGTGCCCACACCTTCTCGGCCGGTGCCTGGATGCGTGCCTCCGCGCTGACTTCGGCCATGCGACCACCCCTTCGTGTCGGGCTACGGTGTCGCGGAACGTAGCCGCAGGGCCTCGAACATTCAATACTGATGAACCGTCAGGAAATGTGCGGGTCCAGCCGACGTGTCTCCCCCGTGTCGAACCGGTCGCGTGCGCGGGAACCGGCCTGATCTCATCCGTAGGGAGGAGATTCCGTCCGGCCGTGTCCACTCTGCGTGGGACGCGGAAATGCTTCCCCCCGGGGATGACTTGCGCCCTTGGGGTTGATGAGGTGGGGATGTGCAACCCCGTATTCCCCGCCAGCCCGCCCAGGACCAGGGCACCATCCACGCGGACGACGATGCCGGGCTCGGCGCCGAGCTGGCAGCGGTGGTCGCCGGTGCGCGCAGAAGGGCCGTGCGGGACGGAGACCGGCAGGTCGACACCGCCCATCTGCTGCACTCGCTGATCGAGTCCGACCCCGAGGTCCGCGCCGCCGTCGGCGACGCCCCGCAACTCGCCCGCCTGCTCGGCTACCTCGTGCAGCGCAGCATCGGTTACGGGCTGCGCTGGCAGGGCGCGGTCGAGGACTCCGGCGCGCTCCCCGTCGTCCGGCCCGCCGAGGGCAAGGGGGACGGCGCGTGGTCGCCGGTGGCGGCGGCCGCCCTGGAGTACGCCCGCTGCCGCGCCCGGCGCCGTGGAGCGGACCGTGCCGACGGCGCCGATCTGCTCGCGGGCCTGGTCGTCGACCCGGAGTCCAGGGCCGTCGAGGTGCTGGAGCGCGCCGGTGTGGCCGCCCGTGACCTGGCCGTCCGGATCGACGGGGACGGCGCGATGCGGGATCCCGGGGCGGGAAGCCGCACGTCCAGCGGCTGAGACAGGTGCCATTGGGGGTGACGCTCATGTCGCCCCCTGCCATCATGTGCCGGTGCGCACCACTGACAACAGCCATGGAAAGGGCCTCGGGCTCTCCCTCGCCATCGGATCGGCGCTCGCCTTCGGCGGGTCCGGCGTCGCCGCGAAACCCCTGATCGAGGCCGGGCTCGCACCGCTGCACGTGGTGTGGCTGCGGGTGGCCGGCGCCGCGCTGGTGATGCTGCCGCTCGCCGTCCGCCACCGCGACCTGCCGCGCCGCCGGCCCGCGCTGCTCGCCGGGTTCGGCCTGCTCGCCGTCGCCGGCGTCCAGGCCTGCTACTTCGCCGCGATCTCCCGAATACCGGTGGGGGTGGCGCTGCTCGTGGAGTACCTCGCCCCCGCCCTGGTGCTCGGCTGGGTCCGCTTCGTGCAGCGACGGCCGGTCACCCGCGCGGCCGCGCTCGGCGTCGTCCTCGCGGCCGGCGGCCTCGCGTGTGTCGTGGAGGTGTGGTCGGGGCTGAGCTTCGACGCGCTGGGGCTGCTGCTGGCGCTGGGGGCGGCGTGCTGCCAGGTGGGGTACTTCGTCCTGTCCGACCACGGCGGGGACGAAGGCGGCGAAGGAGTGGACCCGCTCGGGGTCATCGCCTACGGGTTGCTGGTGGGCGCGGGGCTGCTGACCGTGGTGGCGCGGCCATGGGAGATGGACTGGTCGGTGCTGGGCGGCTCCGCGCGGATGAACGGGGTTTCGGTGCCGGCGGCCGGGTTGCTGGTGTGGATCGTGCTGGTGGCGACGGTGGTCGCCTACATCACGGGGGTGTTGTCGGTGCGGCGGCTGTCTCCGCAGGTGGCGGGGGTCGTGGCCTGCCTTGAGGCGGTGGTGGCGACGGTGCTGGCCTGGGTGCTGCTGGGGGAGCACCTGTCTGCGCCGCAGGTGGTGGGCGGGGTGATTGTGCTGGTCGGGGCGTTCATCGCGCAGTCGTCTGCGCCTGGCAAGGGCTCTGCTGAGCCCTTGGCGCGTAGTGAGGGTGTTGTACGGGAGCCGGCTGTCTGAGCGTTGTCGGCTGCCGGTCCGTTGTGGCTGGTCGCGCCCGCGCGGCGGAGCCGCAGAGCAGATACTGCCCCGCGCCCCTGAAGGGGCGCGTTGCCCCTGCCGTGACTCCGATCAGACGCCGTTCTTCAGGTACGACGGCACCGGAACCTCCGCCGCCAGGTCGCCGTTGGCGATCGGGCTGTCGTATCCCTTCCGTACCGGGACCACGCCCGCCCAGTGCGGGAGGTCCATGTCCTCCGGGTCGTCGTTCGCGTCGCCCGTGCGGGTCTTGGCGGAGACCTCGTTCAGGTCGAGGCGTATCACCGCGGTCGCGGCCAGTTCCTTCTTGTTGGCCGGGCGGGAGTCGGCCGAGCGGCCCGGCACCACATGGTCGACCAGGGCGTCCAGCGCGATGCGCTTCTCCTCGGGGTCGGTGACCTGGTGGGCGATGCCGTGCACCACGACCGAGCGGTAGTTGATCGAGTGGTGGAAGGCCGAGCGGGCCAGCACCAGGCCGTCGACATGGGTGACCGTCACGCACACCGGGAGCCCGGGGTCGGTCTGCCCGCTCATCCGCAGCGGACGCGAGCCCGTCGAACCGTGCAGGTAGAGCACTTCGCCGACCCGGCCGAACAGCGTCGGCAGCACCACGGGCGCGCCGTCGCGCACGAAGGCGAGGTGGCAGACGTAGGCCTCGTCGAGGATCGAGTGGACCAGTTCCCTGTCGTACGACGCCCGGTCGGCGGCGCGGGTGGGAACGGTGCGGTCGGTCTTGGGGTAGGCGGTGGGCTGCGTCGGCACGGTCCCCTGTGTCGCCGTCTCCATTGCGGATCTCCATTGCACTAGTGCATAATCTTCTTTGTGCTAGGAGAATATCCGATCCAAGGTCAGGGCGCAGCAGAGATTGCCGCCAGCGTCGAGCGCGCGGTGGGCTCCGGGGGGCTGGAACCGGGCCAACTGCTTCCGCCCATGCGGGAGTTGGCGACCCGGCTCGGGGTGAATCCCAATACCGTCGCGGCCGCGTACCGCACCCTGCGGGAGCGCGGGGTCATCGAGACCGCCGGCCGGCGGGGCAGCCGGATCCGGCCCAAGCCGGCGACGACCGGACGCGACCAGATCCGGGTGGTGGTGCCGGAAGGGGTGCGCGACCTGTCCGACGGCAACCCCGACACCGCACTGCTCCCACCCCTGGTGGCGGCGTTCGCCGCGGCCGCGGCACAGAGCGAACGCGAGCCCGTGCTGTACGGGGACGATCCGGTGGAGCCGGAGCTGGCGCGCCTGGCCCGGGCCGCCCTGGACGCCGACGGGGTGCCGGACGGCCCCGTCGCCGTCGCCTCGGGCTCGCTCGACGCCGTGGAGCGGGTGCTCATGGCGCATCTCAAGCCCGGCGACGAGGTCGCGGTGGAGGACCCCGGCTGGGGCAGCCTGCTGGATCTGGTCCCCGCACTGGGGCTGCGCCCGGTCCCGGTCGGCGTCGACGACGAAGGGCCGCGCCCGGACGACGTGCGACGCGCACTGCGGTCCGGCGCCCGCGCCCTGATCGTCACGGACCGGGCGCAGAACCCGACGGGCGCCACGGTGACGGCTCCCCGCGCGCAGGAACTGCGGGCGGTGCTCCGGGATCACCCGGACGTGCTGCTGATCGAGGACGATCACGGTCACGACATCGTCGACGTGCCGCTGCACCCGCTGGCGGGGGTGACCCGGCACTGGGCCTTCGTGCGTTCCGTCGCCAAGGCGTGGGGGCCGGATCTGCGGCTCGCGGTGCTCACCGGGGACGCGGTCACCGTCGACCGGGTGTGCGGACGGCAGCGGCTGGGCCCGGGCTGGGTGAGCCGGATCCTCCAGCGGGCCGTGGTGCGGCTGTGGAGCGGCGGCGCGGTGGACCCCCGTGAGGTGGCCGGGTCGTACCGCGCCCGCCGGGACGCCCTGATCGGGGCGCTGGCCGAGCGTGGGGTGGCGGCGCACGGCGTCACCGGGATGAACGTGTGGGTGCCGGTTCCCGATGAGACGGGTGCGGTGGCGCGCCTGCTGCACGGGGGCTGGGCGGTCGCCCCGGGGGCCCGGTTCCGGCTGGACTCGCCTCCCGGTGTCCGCATCACGATCGCGACGCTGACCTCCGAGGAGGCGGACCGGCTGGCGGACGCGGTGACGAAGGCCGTCGGGCCGACCACGGGCCGGATCCGGGCCTAGTTCCCGGGCCCGGCCCCCTAGGGGCGCTTCATCTGGGTGAGCGCGGCGCCCGCGAGGACGATCACCGCTCCGACCGGTGTGCTCCACCGCAACGACTCGCCCAGCACGGCGACCCCCGCCGCTGTGGCGATCACCGGAATGAAGTACGTGACCATCTGGGCGGTGGTCGGCCCCACCTCGGCGACCAGCCCGTACTGGATCAGCACCGCCAGCCCCGTCCCCAACGCCCCCAGCGCGGCGATCGCCAGCAGCGGAACCCATGAGACGTGGGCCGGGAAGGAGGTGAACAGGGGTGTCACCACGGCCAGTTGGGCCGTCGCCAGCAGCAACTGTGCTCCGGTCATGGACAGATGCGACTCACCTCTGCCCGCAAGCGTCCGCCGGACGTAGATCCAGCCGACCGGATAGCTCAGCGACGCCAGCAACGCCATCAGCGTCCCCGTGACATCCAGCCCGTGGAAGCCCTCCCAGGCTCCCAGCACCGTCAGCACCCCGAGAAACCCCAGGCCGAGGCCGGCGACGCGGATCCGGGTCGGCCGGTCCTCCGACAGGGCCACCAGTGACAGCGCCATGCCCCACAGTGGCGAGGTCGCGTTGCAGATCCCGGCCAGCGTGGACGGGATCGTCAGCTCCGAGTAGGCGAAGAGCGAGAACGGCAGCGCGTTCAGCAGGAACGCGGCCACCGCCAGATGACCCCAGGTGCGGGCCCCGCGCGGCAGGCGCTCCCGCTTCCACACCATCGCCGCCGCCAGGACCGCCGTACCGAAGACCAGCCTCCCGAGCGTGACCTGGAACGGTGCGTACCCCTTTGTCCCCACCTTGATGAACAGGAAGCTGAAGCCCCAGATCAACGAGAGGACGCCGAATCGGAGGCGCCAGTCGAGGAGGGGGCGGGGACGGTCGGTGCCGAGCGTCGGGGTGCCGGTCGCGGCGGTCGTGGTGCTCATGCCCTCCACCATGCGGTAACCGATCTCGTAGCACAATCGAGAATTCTCGCCCGGTACCTCTTAGAATCGCTTACATGTTGAACCTGGAGCGCCTGCGTACCCTCGACGCCCTCGCCCGGCACGGCTCGGTCAGCGGAGCCGCCGAGGCCCTGCATGTCACGACGTCGGCGGTCTCGCAGCAGCTGGGCAAGCTGGAGCGGGAGGTGGACCAGCAACTGCTCGCCAGGAACGGCCGGGGGGTCCGGCTCACCGACGCCGGCCGGCTGCTCGCCGAGCACGCGTCCCGCATCCTCTCCCAGGTCGAGCTGGCCCAGTCCGACCTGGAGGCGCACCGGGGGCAGGTCGTCGGCGAACTCAGACTGTCGGCGTTCCCCACGGCCGCCCGCGGTCTGTTCCCGGCCGCACTGGCCGCCCTGCGCGCCCAGCACCCGGCGCTGCGCGTCCGCTCCAGCGAACTGGAACCGGAGACCGGCATCGCCGGAGTCGTCCGTGGCGACCTCGACCTCGCCGTCGTCCTCGACTGGTACAACAAGCCGATGCCGCTGCCCGACGGGCTGGTCAAGGCGCCCCTGCTGGACGACCCCGCCGAGGTGGCCCTGCCGGTCGGCCACCGGCTCGCCGAGTGCGACGAGGTGGACCTGGGGGAGTTCGCCGAGGACGAGTGGATCACCTGGGGCGAGGGCGAGTTCTGCCACGAGTGGCTGATGTTCACGCTGCGCTCGCGCGGTGTCGAACCGATCGTCGGTCACCGCGCGGCCGAGACACACACCCAACTCAACCTGGTAGCAGCCGGGTTGGGAGTCTGCATCGCCCCGCTGCTGGGCCGGCACCCGATGCCGGAGGGCGTCGTGATGGTGCCGCTGAAGCAGCGGGTGCGCCGCCATGTGTACGTCGTCTGGCGGGCCGACGCCGACCGCCGCCCTTCGATCCGGGCGGCGGTGCAGGCCCTGCGGGGCGCGGCCGAGGCGATGTCCCGACCCGGCGGAGTTTCCTGAACCGCCCTACGCCGAGCCCAGCTTGCTGAAGTCCCAGGACGCGATCTTCGTCGGGGTCAGCCGCGCCCAGGCGTGCCGCCCGTCGTGCGGCATCTCGTCCAGACCGAAGTTCTTCCGGGCGAACAGCGTCTCGACGTAGTCGAGTTCGGCGACCAGCTCCCCGGTACGCGGCACCTCGCCGACGAACTCGACGGCCCCTCTCAGCTCCACCCCGCGCAACTGGTCGTACTCCTCACCGGAGTCGACCACGACCGCCACCCGCGGATCGCGCGTGAGGTCCTTCCAGCGCTGGCTGCGGACCACCGAGTAGAGCCACAGGGACTTGCCGTCCCAGGCGAACCACAGGGCGCTCACGTGCGGGGCGCCGGACGCCGATACGGTCGCGACCCGGCAGGTGCGCTGTGTGGTGAGAAACTCGTCCAGCTCACCGGGTGTCATCATGATCTTCCGGCCCCGGCGCTGAGTGACGGTCATCCGGCCCCCTCTTCTTCCGTTCCCGCGCAATGCTGGTTAGTCTCGCCCGCCCCGCACCAAGGCGGAAGGGGGCGTCATGCCGTCGTCGTACGAACGGCTCGCGGAACTCCTCGACCCCGTGAGTACCGTGCTGCTCACCGTCGAGTGCCAGCAGGGTGTGGTGGGGCCGGAGAGCGCGCTGCCCGAACTCGCCCACGAAGCGCGGGCGTCCGGCGCGCTCGGCAACATCGCCCGCCTGGTCGCCGCCGCACACGACTCCGGTGTCCAGGTGATCCACGCGATCGCCGAACGCCGCCCCGACGGCCGGGGCGCGAACCACAACGCCCGGCTGTTCCGCGCCGCCGAACGGCTCCCCGTCCGGCAGCTGTCCGGCACGAAGGCCGTGCGCGTGGCGCCCCCGATCGAGGTCTCGGAGGAGGACCTCGTGGTACGACGGCTGCACGGCCTGTCGCCGATCCAGGGCACCGACGTCGACCCGCTGCTGCGCAACCTCGGCTGCCGCACGCTGGTCGTCACCGGTGTCTCGGCCAACGTGGCCGTACCCAATGCCGTGTTCGACGCGGTGAACCGGGGCTACACGGTCGTCGTCCCGGCCGACGCCATCGCGGGAGTGCCCTCTGAATACACCCCCGCGATGGTCCGCAACACCCTCGCGCTGGTCGCCACGGTCGCGACCACGGACGAGGTGCTCGGCTGTCTCAAACACCCGCGCCGGCGGGCCTGAGGGTCAGGCCAGGGAGATCTGGTCGCCGGAGACGCTGATGTTGGCGGCCGTGAGACCCGTGGTCGCCGGGCCCTGCTTCACGCTGCCGTCCGCGATGGCGAACTTGCTGCCGTGACAGGGGCAGACGATCTCGCCGTTGGCGACACTGCTCACCGCGCAGCCCGCGTGCGGGCACTTCGTCGAGAACGCCTTGTAGGTGCCCGACGTCGGCTGGGTGACGACCACGGCCTTGTCCTTGTAGATCGTGCCGCCGCCCTCGGGGATGTCCGAGGTCTTGGCGAGCGCGGTGCCGCCGGCCGAACCGGCCGCGGCGGTCGAGGTGTCGGTGGCACCGCCCGCGGCGTTGCTGTCCTGGGTGGTGGAGCCGGCCCCGTTGTTCGTGGTCGTCGTGTTCGACGAGCCGTCGTCGGACGACCCGCAGGCGGTCAGCGCGGCGGCGAGCCCCGCCGCGCCGGCCGCCGCCACGACGGTACGGCGGGCCGGTCCGGCAGAGGGGTTGAGCGGTGCGCTGGTCATGTGAGGGGTTCCCTTCAGCGAAGCTTCTGGTTGATCCGTCCAGGGGTACGGTCTTCGAGCACCACCTGTTCAGACGGCATCCAGATAGTGACCACCTCTGGATGAGGCTTTGGTAAAACGGCGCTGTCGGTTCGCTGTCGACCTGAATCGGCACGGCCGGCGAGGTCCCGGTCGACGGGTTCAGGCCGGCATGCCCGGCTCGGCCAGACCGCTCTCGTAGGCGATGATGACCAGCTGCGCACGGTCCCGGGCGTGCAGTTTGGCCAGGAGGCTGCCGACGTGGGTCTTCACCGTGGGCATGCTGATGACGAGGCGCTCGGAGATCTCCGTGTTGGACAGGCCGTCGGCGATCAGGACGAGGACCTCCTGCTCCCGGTTGGTCAGGCCGATGAGCCGCGGGGCGGGGCGGGTCGCCTCGCCGCGACGGGAGAAGGCGCCGATGAGCCGGCGGGTGACCGTCGGGGCCAGGACGCCCTCGCCTGTGGCGATGACCCGGATGCCGTTGACCAGTTCGGACGGTGAGGCGTCCTTGAGCATGAAGCCGCCGGCGCCCGCCTGGAGCGCCGGGTAGACGTACTCGTCCATGTCGAACATGGTCAGGGCCAGCACCCGGACAGCGGACAGCGCCTCGTCGGAACAGATCTCCCGGGTGGCCGCGATACCGTCCAGGACCGGCATACGGAGGTCCATCAGGACGACGTCCGGGGCGAGTTCGCGGGCGAGCCGCACCGCCGTGGCGCCGTCCCCCGCCTCGCCGACGACCACCATGCCGGGGGTGGAGTCGACCAGGACCCGGAAGCTCCCGCGCAGCAGCGCCTGGTCGTCCGCGATCAGTACCCGGATCGCGTCGGCCATCGCGTGATCCTCGATCCTCGTCCGCTCGTGGGGATGACCGCAGCTCCCACTTCCCCGTGCTGTCGTACCCTACGGCTCGGACAGCCGGAAGACGTCGATGAGGGGTCTCCTCGGCCTCGCTCCGATCCGTCCTGTCAGCCGTCCCACCGCCGCTGACGCGCCCAGCCCCAGCCGAGGGCGGCGACGGTCCACGCGAGCAGCACGGTGAACCCGAAGGCGGTGTGCGGGGACCGGACGGTGAGCAGTTCGTCTCCGGCCTGGTCGGGGAAGTAGCGGGCCAGTTCCCTGGTCGCCCCGACGAGGGACAGGAGGTGCGTTCCGGCGAGCACCATCGGCAGCAGCACCGCCAGCGGAACGACGGCGTTCCGGGCGATCGCCCCGACACCGGCCGAGAACAGGCACATCAGGGTCAGATGGACGACCGCCCCGGCCAGCGCGCGCGGGACACCGCTCGCGCCGAGCGAGGAACCGTGGGAGCCGAGCGCCGCCTGGGTGACCAGATGGCCGAGGACGGTCACCGGGACGGAGACGGCGACCGCCGCCAGGGCGGTGACGCTCATCTTGGCCGCGTAGAGCCGTCCGCGCCGGGGCACCGCGAGCAGTGAGACGCGCATCATGCCGGAGGTGTACTCGCTGGTGACCACGAGCACTCCGAACACGATCAGCGCCAACTGCCCGTAGAGGATGCCGTCGAGACCGGCCTGCTCCGGTGTGAAGTCGGAGCGCAGGCTCGGGCTGCCGGACGTCAGGGCGTGCCGGGCGGACCAGCCGTCGAGGGTTGCGACGAGGATGCCGACCACGGCGAACAGCAGCAGCGAGAGCCGGGTGCCGCGGATGCCGCGCAACTTGATGGTCTCGGCGCGGACGGCCGCGAGTGTCTCAGACACGGGTGTCACTGCCTTCCGCACCGATGACTCCGAGGTAGGCCTCTTCCAACGAGCCGGTGTGAGTGCTCAGTTCGTCGAGCGGGAAGCCGCCCGCCGCGGCGGAGCGGCCGATGTCCGCAGCCGGTATCCCGACGACGTCCAGCCCGCCGCCGGCGACGCGGGTCACGGTGGCGTCGTGACGCTCCAACTCCCGCCCGAGCGCGACGGGTTCGGGGGTGCGGACACGGACGTACGACCGCCCGTGGCGCTCGATGAAGTCCGCCGTGCCGGTGTCCGCGAGGAGCCGGCCCCGGCTGATGACGACCAGGTGATCGGCGACCAGGGCCGTCTCGGTCATCAGATGGCTGGAGATGAGCACGGTACGGCCCTCGGCGGCCATCGAGCGCAGCAGTTCGCGCAGCCGGCGGATGCCCTCCGTGTCCAGGCCGTTGACCGGTTCGTCGAGCACCAGCAAGGGCGGGTCGCCGAGCAGTGCGGCGGCGTGTCGTCGCGACCACGTACAGGGCGTGGGTGATGGCGAGGAAGACGGCCGGGCCCAGACCGGCGGCCAGCGCCGCGCAGGACGCGACGAGGACGACCGTGAACACCGGGACGGGCCACAGGCGCCGTACGACGAGCGGCAGCGCGGTGGCGAGCGAGAGCACCGCGACGGTGACCGCGTCGGGTGCGACACCGATGTCGGGCCGTACCGGCGTCAGTTGGGGGAGCAGGGCGAATCCGAGGGCGGCCGCCGCGTCGAGGAGGATCAGGCGTCGGCGCGAGACATCTCCCATGCGCCGAACCTAGGCGAGCGATCAATCGGACGTCCAACGCCCGGAACGCGACCATGACCGGCCGAGCCGCTGCGGCAATCACATGTGCCCGGCGAATTCCCGCATGCTCGCGGGCGTGTGGTCCGGCGTGCTGCCGGGCCACACGTCCACCCGTGCGTGCTAGCGATGCGAGGCCGGTTTCAGGTAGCGGTCCCAGATCTGGGCCTTGTAGTACGGGCCGCCGCCGTCACTGTCGTACTGAGGGCTGTCGAATACGACCCAGTAAGCCCACTCCCCGCTGCGCGCCGTATTGCCTCGAACCGGTGCCGGGGACTCGAAATCGTCGACCGTCCCCTGGAAGACGTCCCGCCATGGACCGACCCAGGCCGGATCCTGGACCACGGTGACTCGGGTACCGGGCGGCATTGCGCCTTCCGGCCACGTGACCCGGGGTGATGCGTCACGATTCACGATATTCCCCCGCTGCGGAGCCTCATTCACCTTCGGTCCTTGAACTCGGAGGGCCTCGGATTTCAGTCGGCCGGGCGGTTCGAGAATTCCTCGACAAGGTCGAGTGCCAAGTCCGCCAAATCGGCTTCCACCTCGTGGGGGATGAGGTCGATGGGCCTCTTCCCGTCGAGGATGTCGGGCACTCTGGTCGAGGCGATCACGTATGCCCAGTGGATGCTCGAACGTGTACCGAGGATCCTTTCGCAGACCCAGTCCTGAAATCCGCTCAGCGGGGATCCCCCAACAGCGGTGCTGAACCCTTCGATGAATGCCACCATCGTCGAGAAGCGGTCATCCAGGAGATACATTCGACGCCGATTCCGCAGGTGGAAGCAGAGTTCTTGGATTTCCATCATCTACCCCAGGTCAGATCGCCAGTCAAGGCGAATGTATTGCCAGTAGTCCCATTGTTGGCGATATGCGTCCAGTTCCATTCCTCCCGAACCGGTGAACGCGTCGTACGCTCGACCGTCTTTGATCACCAGGAAGTGGTTGTGCCACAGACCATTGGGGTCTCGTTTGGACGGGCCCAGCTTCGCTCCCAGGGTGTCCTTCATTTCGTAGATCTCGCCACCGACCTTGCCCTTGATCACCTCCGCGCACTCCAGACAGTTGCTGTGGGTGGCAACAGGCCAGCCGTTCGAGTCGATCTGGGGCCGTCCTGAAGCGGGCGTGCCCTCAGCCTCACGCAGGGCTTGTCCGAGGCCGTTGTCGAATCGGCTGATGCCGTCGGTGATTCCGTAGATCCCCGCGCCCGCCATCCCGGTACCGACGACGATCGCCGGTGCTCCCTCGAGACAGCCGATGACTGTCAGGCACAGGCCTCCGCCCGCGACGTCGATCGTGGCGCCTCCCTCGACGCCGAAGACGCCGACACCCGTCTCGAACAAACCCTTCCAGATGTCGGAGTTTCCGAGGATTGCCTGCCCGTAGTCGCCGATCGTGTCGGCGGTGTCCTTGAGCCAGCCCGGTACCCAGCTGCCGTCGTCGTCTTGTGGGCTGTGCTGCTTCTGCTGCTCGTACCACTGCCTCAACTGCGCCTGCGCCTGCTGTTGCTTGACGACTGCGGTGTGGTAGGCATCCGTTGCCGCCTGGTTGGCGGCGGTGGCGTCCTTGCCCGCGGCCGTGGCCGAAGCGCGTGCCTGCTGGGCGTCTGTCCAGGCCGAGTCGGCCGAGCCGCGTGCTGCGGTGGCCGAGTACTGGGCCTGGGCGGCAGAAGTGACTGCGGCGGCAGCGGCGTTCTCGGCATCGTGCTGGGCGTTGCGGGCTGTCTTGGCGGAGGCGGTGGCGTCCTTGGCGGACTGTTCGGCCTGGGTGGCGTAGCCGTCGGCCTGGGTCGCGTACTTCTGGGCGTCCTTGGCCGACTGCTGGGCCCGTTTGGTGTAGTTGGCGGCTTCGGCAGCGGCCTTGGCTGCGGTGGCTGCCGCCTTGCCCGCTTCGGCCGCGTTCTTCTGCGCGGTGGCGGCGACGCCCGCGGCCTGCGCGATGAGTTGCTGGATCTGCGCCTGGTGGGTGGCGGCGAGCTGGTCCTGCCGCTGGGCTTTGTACTGGCCGACGGTGATGAAGGAGTGGAGCAGGCCGAAGGGCCCCTCCAGGGCGATGCGAGCGGCGGCCTTCACCTCCGGGCCGTTGTCGCTGTTGTTGCTGTCGGCGAGTTGGGCGGCGCGGACGCGTTCGTCCTGGGTGCGTGCCTGGGAGTCGTCGGTGGTGATGAACCGGCGCAGGGCTTCTGGTGTGTCGGCGTTCAGTGCGGTGCGGCCCGCCTGCTGCTCGATCGGGCCGGCGCCGGCGATGGTGCGGGCGATGTACAGCCGCATGTCCTGCTTCATGGCCACGTACTGACCGGTGGCGAGGAACGCGCTCACCGCCGTGGAGTCGCCTTCCAGGGCCGTGGAGGCGGCGGCGCGTACGTCGGCGGATTCGGCGCCCTCCGCCAGCCGTTCGACGTCCTGACGGTCGTCCTGGGCGTCGGCCTCCTGGCGGCCGGTACGGATGTACGCGGTCACGTCCTGGTCGGAGCCGGCCAGGGCCACCAGGGCTGCGGACTGGCTCCAGGCGCGGCCGGTCTTCGCCGTCGCCAGGGCGACCTTGCGTGCTTCGGGAGCGATCTGCGCGGGATCCGCGCCCGCCTGGCCCGCCTGGCCGGCCAGCTCGGCCGCCTTGGCCTCGAGGTCCTTGGCCTGCTGCACCGCCGCCTGCCGGGCGGCCGTGCGCTGGTCCTCCTGCGCTTTGAGGTCCTGAGCCCGGTCGATGCCCTCGTTGGTACGGGCGGTCAGCTGCTCGGTGTCTATACGGGCCGCGAGGTCGTGGACCTTCTGGGCCTCGGTGACCGCCGCACCGGCGGCATCGGCGTCCTTCTTGGCCTCCGCGGCGTGCGTGGCGGCCTGCTGGGCGGCGGTCGCCGCCTGCCCCGCGTGGGCGGCTGCGTCGTCGGCCGCCTTGGCTGCGTTCTCCGCGTGCGTCGCCGCGTCATTGGCAGCGTCACGCGCCTCACCGGCCGCGGACGCGGCCTCCTGCGCCAGCGCCGAGGCGGCGCCGGCGGCCCGGCTCGCCTCCCGGGCGTGCCGGTGCGCGGCAGCTGCGGCGTTCTGCGCTGCGGCGGAGTGGGCTCCGGCCTTGTCGGCGTAGGAGTTCGCCTGGTCGGCCGCGTCCGCGGCGTCGTTGGCGTTACTGCCCGCACCGCCGGCCGCCTGGGCCGCGTCGGCAGCCGACGCGGCGGCTGTCCGGGCCGAGTCGGCGGCCTGGGCGGCGGCGTGAGCGCCTGCGGCGGCATCCCGCGCGTTTTGGGCCGCCTTGCGCGCGGCACCTGCCTGGCCTGCGTCGACGGCCGCATTCGCGGCGGCGTCGCGGGCCTGGGAGGCGGCCTCGGCGGCACCGTCCGCGGCCGCGGCGGCAGCCGAGGCGGCGCTGGCGGCGACATGGGCGGCGTCGGTGGCGGCGTCGGCCGCGTCGATCGCCGTCTGGGCGGCGGTGGCGGCCTGCTGGGCGGCGCTCGCCGCGCGGGCGGCGGCCGCGGCCGCGTGCTGGGTGTCCTGCTGCGCGGCCTGCGTCTCCGCGGCGGCCTTCTGGGCGGCTTCCTTGGCCAGTTTCGCCGCTGCCACCGCACGGGCGGAGGCGTCCTCGGCGGCCTGGGTCTGCTGCCCGGCGAGCTTGCCCGCCTTCGCCGCCTGATCGGCGAGTTGCGCGATCGTGGCGTGTTCCTGGTCGTGGGCGCGGGCCACGTACTGGCCGACCTGGAGGAACTCGTGGATGTCGTCCGCGGTGCCGTTGACCGCGATCCGGCCGGCCGCCTGGACGTTCGGGCCACCGGCTTCGATGATCTGGGCGGTCTGGAGCCGCTCGTCCTGTTCCCGCTCGGTGTACTGGTCGTTGTCGAGGAAGTTCTTGATGTCCTCGGGTGTGCCGGCGAGCGCGGCCCGGCCGGCACTCTGCACCTCGGGACCGCCCGCGTCGATGATCTGTGCGACCCGTACCCGCTGGTCCTGCTGCAGCGGCGCCTTCCAGCCGTCCTTCAGGAACGCCTGCAACTGGTCGGGAGAGTTGCTGTCCAGGGCGGTACGGGCGGCCTGTTGGAGGTAGGCGCCGCCGACACTGGCGAACTGGGCGAGGGCCACCCGCTCGTCCTGGACAGCGATGTCGGAGGCGGCCGCCAGGAAGTTCCTGACGTCGTCAGTACTGCCGGTCAGAGCGACCTCGGCGGCCGCTCGTACGCCGGGGCCGCCGGTCTCCCACAGCTGTACCACCTTGCCGCGGTCGGTGTCCGGGAGCGCACCGCCGATTCCGCTCCGCGGCGGTGCGCTCCCGTCGGCTCTGGCCGGGGAGGGTGCGGGTCCCAGCAGGCCCAGAGCGAGTGCGCCGGGCAGCAGGCCCAGACACAGCGCGCGGACCGCGTACCGTGGCCCTGCCGCCACGCGTTCCGGGCGTCGTAAACGTCTCACTGCGAAACTCGATTCGTCTCATGTGATTTTTTTGGGGTGTGTGCACCGGCTTGCCCGCGCTTCGGGACCGTTGGGCGCGGTTCCCTGTGCGACGGGGCGCCCGAGCGGAGGTCCGCTGGTTGTCCCGGGGTCGCTCCTCTGAGGCTGTGGCCGGGTACGTCAGTTGGCCGGTGCGAGCTGGACTTCGTCGTGCAGTCCCTTGGCGTCCGCGCCGGGGAAGAGGCTGACGTGGCCGTCACTCCAGCGGACGAGGATGTCGTCGGCGGTGGTGTTGGTGGTGAAGGCTCCGGCGGTGACCACGGTGGCGCCGGCCCAGTTCGACTTGGCGGGGCGGATCTTGATCTCGCCGGGCAGGGCTTTGCCGGTCAGACCCGGGTAGATCGTGGTCTCGCCGTCGATCCAGCGCACCAGCAGGTCGTCGGTGCCGCTGCCGGTGAACGAGCCCGTGCTGAGCTGGTCGGCGTCGGGCCATACCGCGTTCTTGGCAACGATCTGCGTCTGCTTGTTCAGCCCGTTGGCCGCCAGGTCGCCGAAGAGGGAGACATGGCCGTCCTTCCAGACGACCAGCAGGTCGTCGCGGTGACCTGTGGGGGTGAAACGGCCGCCGGTCAGCAGCCGCGCGTCGTTCTTCCAGATGGCGGTGTTCGGCGGGGCGAGCTGCTTCTCACCGTGGAAGCCCTTGGCATCGACGCTCGTGTACTGCGTCATCTCGCCGTCGATCCAGCGCACCACCAACCCGTCCGTACCGCCCCCGGTGTTGACAGCGGTCAGCGAGAGAGCGGCGGTCCAGATGCTCTTCGGGACCGCCAACTGGTACTCGGCGCTGAAGGGATGAGCCGGGTCGTCGCCGTCGCCGCCCTGGTAGAGGGTGACCTCGCCGTCGTCCCAGCGGACGATCAGATCCATGCGGCGTGTGCCGCCCGCTGAACCGCCGGTGTAGTAGCCCGCGGTCATCTGCACGGCGTGCTTCCACGGGGCGCTTGCGAAGGTGGTGCTGTAGACGATCTGCTGCACCCAGCCCGCGAGGTCGTCGACCCGGGCGGCCACCGCCCCGGTCCGGGTCTCGGCCGCGTCGGTCCCCAGGCAACCACCCTGCCAGGAAAGGCTGTTGACGCCCAGGATCGACGTGTGTCCGCCTGCGGCGCTCACCGCGGGACCGCCGGTGTCGCCCTTGCAGATCGCGGCGCCGTCGGACTTCGCCGCCAGGTCCACGGTGGTGGCGCCCACGTTCTGGACGGTGAACGCGGCCGCGTGCACCTGGTCGGGGACCCACTCGTCATGGGTGCGCCCGTATCCGGCGTCCTGGACCTCGTCCCCGGCGGCGGGTGCGGCGCCGGCCACCGGGACGGGGGTCACGCCGCTGACGGGCTTGGCCAGTTGGGCCATGACCACGTCGCGATCGGTGCGGGGAACGAGATTCACCACCTGCTGGGCACCGCCGCCGAGGGTGGCGGTCGTCTTCAGTTTCGGCGTACCGGACGCGACGGTTCCGCCCGGGGTGTCGGCGAAGCAGCTCGCCGCCGTCAGTACCCACTGCGGGGCGACCAGCGTGGCCGAGCAGCCGCGCTGCCCGCCGATGTCGAGCCGGGCGACGGCCGTGGCCAGGGCGGCGGAGGCCTGCGGGCCCGAGACGGCTGTCGTGGGTGTGGCGGACAGGCCGGCGGCGGTGAGCGTCGCGGCGGCGATCAGGCCGCTGGTCCACCGGGTACGCGGACGGGAGCCAGACATGAAAGATCCTCGTGATGGTGTGGAAGGGGAGGTGAGAAGGGGGGCGGCGGGGCCGGTCAGCCGGTGATGCGCAGTTCCAGCAGGACGGTGGGTGCGCCACCGGCAGTCCCCTCGCCTACGCTCTGGTAGCCGTTCTTGGCCACGTTCACCGTCGTCGCCGGTGCCGTGGGGTCACTCTGCGGCCTGAGGTCGGCGCTGATCGGGTGCTCGGCGGTCTCCAGCGCGAAGACATGCGGGAGTTCGAGGGCGAGGTAGCCGGCCTTGGCGGTCGCCTTGAAGCAGTAGGCGCCCTGCTGGTCGCCGCCCTGGCCCTGCACGGTGAGGACCTTGATCTGCTGAGCGGTGTCATCGCACGAAGCCAGGGTGATGTGCCCGTCACCCTTGATCAGCTTGATGCCCTGATCCCGCTGGATCCGGTCGGCGTCGGGGTAGGAGAAGTCCTCCACCGCGGATGGCGGTGCGGCCCCTGTCGAGCCCCCCGTCGGCTGCGGGTCGGCAGAGGCCAGCACCGGTGCGCCCACAAGCGCCGCGAGTACCACAGCCCCCACGACGGAGAGCATTCTGCGTATACGAGGAGTCACCCGTAATCCTTTCCAGGCATGGGTGACGGCATAACGGAACATCTGCAGCCCCCCACGCACAGATGAAAAACAGAAATAAATGGTCGGCCGTGAGCCTAAAACGGTGTCAGCCGCAAAACAACGTGACCGTACTCACAGGTAATTCACAGAAACGGCCGGTATTCGGGGCACGCCAAAAAGCCGCATGGCAGACGCCTCGGTGTGCGGTGCGCGATCCGGTTATTCGCCTGGTGGTGCTGAATTATCGGTTCGAGAGAAAAGCAAGGGCCCGTGTCCGGTGGGCGTGTGGTCAGGGTGCAGGTGCGACGAGGACGTGTTCCGTTCCGAATTCGGTGGAGCTGGTGTCCGAATACAGGGTCAGTCCGCCGTCGGTCCGGCGGACAACGAGGTCGTCGGTCCGGCCATCGGGGGTGAAGTCCCCTGCGGTCACCGCCATTTCGCCCGTCCATGAGGTGTTGGGGCCCTGAAGGCGCGTGGCGCCACCCAGGCCGGAGGTGGTGATGCCCGGGTACATGTCGATTGTGCCGCCGGACCAGCGGACCATGAGATTCCGCCTTCCGTTCCCTGAGGAATCAACGCCGGCAAGACTGGCCGCGTCCTGCCAGCCGGCGTTGGGCGCCTTCAGCTGGTTCTCCTTGCCGAAAGTACCGGCACGCACCTTTGTGTAGAGGGTCAGTTCACCGTCGGACCAGCGCACGACGAGATCCCCGGCATCCGCGTCCGCGGTGAAACGGCCGGCCGTTATCTGCGTGGCATGGGTCCATGTCGAGTTGGGGCCGATCATCCGGGTGCCGTCGGTGTCCAGCCCGTTCTTTCCGACATCGCCGTAGAGGGTGACCTCGCCGTCCGACCAGCGCACCATCAGGTCGGACTGGCTGGAGCCGGTGAAGTCTCCCGCGGTGAGGACCTGCGCATGAGTCCACGTTCCGTTGGGAGCCAGCAGCTGCCGCTCGGAGACGAAACCTCCCTTGCCGTCCCCCAGGTACAAAGTGGCCCGGCCGTCACTCCACACCGCGATCATGTCGCTGTGTCCGCTGCCCAGGAAGTCTCCGGAAGCCAGCAGCCGCGCGTTCCGCCAGGTGTCCCAGGTGCCCATGGAGTACGGAAGCACGGGCTGTTGGTAGGGGCCGTGATCGGTGTGGTCGCCGCGCTGGGCATCGCTGTACAACTGGAAGAAACGGTCCCCGTACACGGGGCTGTACGTGATCCGGCTGTACACCGGATCACTTGCCGGAGTATCCGGACCGCCGCCGTTCCAGCCGCCCACGTTGCCCACGATCTCCCCGGTACCCGAGCCGCTCAGGTCGACCCTGGAAAACCACGGGCCGCCCGAGACGCCTCCCCACATACCGGCACAGTCGATGCGCAGCTGATCGAACCCCGCCAGCGCACCGGTCCCCGTCGGGCAGCTCACCGCCTGGTCCGCCTTGTCGTACTTGCTCATCGGATAGCCGACGACAGTGACGTTGCCGGTGAACCCCGGCGTACGGGCCACCGTGTTCGCCCCCACCACGTCCTGGACCTCCTTGCCCTGGTAGGAGCCCACTCGCGCAAAAGCGAAGTCCAGGTCGGAGCCGGCACTCTTGTCCGCCGCCCACCGGGAGTCGCGGAACCACTCCTGGACGGGAAAGACACCGAACGGCTGAGCATCGGCGGCCTTTCCACTGTCGTACCGGGGAACGAACATGCCATGGGCGCTCTTGCAGTGCCCCGCGGTCAGGATCAGGTCGTGCCCAGGACTGTCGACCACGCTGGCAGTGCAGGAATGCGTCTCAGGGCCGCTACCGCTGTAGAGAACGCCGACGGACCTGATCCCGGCGAAGTGCTGACCGACGTCGGCCGCCGGCTTGACGGCCGGACCGCCCCGAGCCGGCACGCGGCCCACCGGCTCGGCACGGCGCCCGGAGGGATCGGTGGCCGCCGCCGTACGCTCATGTGTCCAGAACCGGATGGCGTCCTCTGCCGTCCACCCCGGATCCGCATCCGGATCGGCGGGTCGCGTCGCCCCGGACGACGCCGACGGCACCGGCACAGGACCCGAGGAGCGCTGGACGGCCGCCGGGACAGGGACGAGAACGCGTCCCGTCTGCGCGGTGAAGGAAGAGGACGCGCTCGCCACGCCAGGGGCGCCGGCCAGGAACAGGCCGCACAGCAGGGCGGCGAGCGCACTCAGAGTGCGCAATCGGTGCACAGCAGGACTCCACTCGACGGCATGTGGAAACAGTGCGCCTGCGGCGTCCCGCAACTGCCCGGCCGGACACGGCAGACGGGAAGGCGGACGGGGAGGCGTACCGGAAGGGGGAAGGAAGCAACGGTGTCGGCCACAGTGCCCGGGGCAGTGGCCGCAGCAGAGGTGCGGACGGTCAGCAGTCGGCGCTGACGCGGCTCACGGTCACCTGATGGGCACGTTGAGCCCTTGTTGCCACCACAGGTGGAAGGCCGTCGTTTCCGTTGCAGCCGAGGTGCGGTGATGCCTTCGCGAACCGATATGCGCGCAGACTCTCATTGATGGACAAGTCGTTCCCCCCAGCGGCGTCCGCCGCTCGTTCGCCGCCATGGGCGACTCACGAGTCCGGAAACGGCTGCTCCCGGACTGTGTTCAACAAGGCCCTGGTCAGAGGCCGTTCGAACATATACGTCAACGTTACAAGGCCGTAGATCGCGAAGCCGGTGCCGCGTTGATCCCCGCCGCACATTCCCGAGCGGGCCGTCAACCGCTTTGTGAACTGCGCGGACAACGCGTCCACCACCGCCCGGGAGCTGTCCACCGCATACGGGACCGCACCAGATCCTTAACTTCTCATTACCCACGCACACCGAAATCTCAACAATGGCCTCGTCCGGCCCATGGAACCCCTCGACAACGCGTTCCCGTCGTGTGTGGTCCAGCGACCACCCATCGACCTCGGCCGTAGGACCGCCCGCCCGGGCTGTGGTGAGCGGTGATCGCGGGTAGGAGCGGCGCACCCTGATGAGATCGGGGGTCCTGCGTGCCGCGACCTCGAACCGGTCTGGCCTGTTTCCGGGGCGACCGCGGCGAGCTCCCGCTCGCGCGGCGGTCGACGACAGGCGGCTTGCCTGAAAACCCCATGCGCGCGAAGTCCGTACGGCGGCCGGAAGCGGCGACTTGGCAATGCCGTCGCGGTGAACACTCGGAACACCTGTACCTGGAAGACCGCGTTGGCCGAAGCCGGTGTCATCCCGCCGTGTGCCGAGGGTGCGAGGCCCCGGCAGTGGGCGGCGGCTCCCCGGAGAGTCCGTTGTGACCTTGACGCGGTGGCTGGGGTGCGCCTCGCCCGTGATCACCCTCGGTTACTATGCTCACTTCATGCCGGAGGTCGGCGGCAAGGGGCGCGCGACGCCATCGACGGACCGCTTGGTGGAATGGGGAGACCGGCATGCTGGCCGAAACTCCCCAGATTCTCCCCGGGCCGGTCGGCGGGTGGTTTCTGTCGTCGTCCCCTTCGGGGTCGGCCGTGGACTGCAAGGTCGAAGAGATGGGTGGCCCGGGAAAGTGCTGAAAGAGGTCACCGCGACCCGCTACATCACGCCGCTGCGTGAGGGCGGGTCGCTGCCGGGGCTCGTCGAGGCCGACGACTTCGGGACGTACGTCATGAAGTTCACCGGCGCCGGTCAGGGCCGCAAGACGCTGGTCGCCGAGGTCGTCTGCGGTGAACTCGCCCGGCGGCTCGGGTTCCGGATGCCCCGCCTCGTCGCCGTCGAACTCGACACCGTGCTAGGACTCGGCGAACCCGAGCAGCAGGTGCAGGACCTGCTGCGGGGGAGCGGTGGCACCAACCTCGGCATGGCCTTCCTCTCCGGCGCCCTCGGCTTCGACCCGCTCGCCTTCTCCGTGGGTCCCGAGGAGGCCGGCCGTATCGTCTGGTTCGACGCGCTGATCAACAACGTCGACCGCTCCTGGCGCAACCCCAACCTGCTGATGCACCAGGGCGACCTGTGGCTCATCGACCACGGCGCCACGATGATCTGGCAGCACAACTGGCCGTCCGCGGAGACCTCCGCCGCCCGGCCGTACGACGCCTCGGACCACGCGCTGAGCCGCTTCGCCCCCGATGTCCGCGCGGCCGCGGTCGAGTTGGCGCCCAGGGTCACCGAAGACCTGCTGGCCGAGGTCACCGCCGAGATCCCGGATGTCTGGCTCGCCGGCGAACCCGGCTTCGACACGCCCGACGACCTCCGCCGCGCCTACGCCCGGCCGCTGCTCGCCAGGGCCGCCGTCATCCACGAGCGCATCACCGGTATCGAGGGGGCCAAGTGAGCGACACCCACATCCATATGGCCGGACATGTGACCGAGCGCCACATCACCCGGGCCGGCCAGGGCGGCGACCGGCATGTCTTCGAGTACGCCCTGCTGCGCGTCGTACCCCGCGTGGAGCGCGGCGAGTGCATCAACGCCGGCGTGATCGTGTACTGCCGGGCCAAGGCCTTCGTCGGTGCCCGCACCCATCTCGACGAGGCCCGGCTGCTGGCCCTGGACCCGGCCGCGGACGCCGCCGGGGTGCGGGCCGCGCTCGGGGCGGTGGAGAGCGTCTGCGCGGGCGGCGAGGCGGCGGGACACGCGGCCGGCGACGACCCGGGACGGCGCTTCCGCTGGCTGGTCGCGCCCCGGTCCACCGTCGTACAGCCCGGTCCTGTGCACACCGGGCTCACTCTCGATCCGGCCGCCGAGACGGAGCGGTTGCTGGACCTTCTGGTGAGGTAATGGATCACACCGCGCGGTAGGACGTTGACACCGCGTGCCAGGGCTTCTAGCGTCACGTCTGTCGAAGGTACTAAGCGGTCGCTCACCGCGGAGGAGCTCCAGGAGCGGGCTTCTCGATCAGGTTCTCTCAAGGGCGAGGAGACATACGAATGTCCACCACTGAGCAGCGGGTAGCCGTCGTCACCGGAGCCGCGCGCGGTATCGGCGCCGCCACCGCCGTACGACTGGCCGCCGAGGGCCGTGCGGTCGCCGTGGTCGACCTCGACGAGGCCGCCTGCAAGGACACCGTCGAGAAGATCACCGCGGCCGGCGGCAAGGCGATCGCGGTCGGCGCCGACGTCTCCGACGAGGCCCAGGTGGGCGCCGCCATCGCGCGGATCGTCGAGGAGCTCGGCGCCCCGACCATCCTGGTCAACAACGCGGGCGTGCTCCGCGACAACCTGCTGTTCAAGATGTCCGCGTCCGACTGGGACACGGTCCTGAACGTGCACCTGCGCGGCTCCTTCCTGATGACCAAGGCCGTCCAGCAGCACATGGTCGAGGCCGGCTGGGGCCGGGTCGTCAACCTGTCCTCCTCCTCGGCGCTCGGCAACCGCGGCCAGGCCAACTACTCCGCCGCCAAGGCCGGTCTGCAGGGCTTCACCAAGACCCTCGCCATCGAGCTCGGCAAGTTCGGCATCACCGCCAACGCCGTCGCCCCCGGCTTCATCGCCACCGAGATGACCAAGGCCACCGCGGAGCGCGTCAAGATGGGCTTCGAGGAGTTCAAGGCCGCGGCCGCGACCCAGATCCCCGTGCAGCGCGTCGGCGAGCCCGAGGACATCGCCAACGCCATCGCCTTCTTCACGAACGAGGCCGCCGGCTTCGTCTCCGGCCAGGTCCTGTACGTGGCCGGCGGGCCGCTGGACTAGCGGGCACCAGGCACTCGCCAGGGACTCATCAGGGACTATCGAGGATCACCGACATGACTGAACTGCCCGAGCTGTCCGGCAAGGTCGCCGTCGTCACCGGCGCCAGCCGGGGCATCGGCTACGGCGTCGCCGAGGCGCTGATCGCCCGCGGCGACCGGGTCGCCATAACCGGCCGCAACGAGGACGCCCTCAAGGAGGCCGTCGAGAGCCTCGGTTCCGAGCGGGTCATCGGCATCGCCGGCAAGGCGCACGACCTCGCCCACCAGACCGAGGTCGTCGAGCGCACCATGGAGGCCTTCGGCCGCGTCGACTACCTGGTCAACAACGCCGGAACCAACCCGGTGTTCGGCCCGATCGCCGACGTCGACCTGGACGTGGCCCGCAAGGTGTTCGAGACCAACGTGATCTCGGCCCTCGGCTTCGCCCAGAAGACCTGGCACGCCTGGCAGAAGGACAACGGCGGCGCGATCGTCAACATCGCCTCCGTCGCGGGTCTTTCGGCCTCGCCGTTCATCGGCGCGTACGGCATCAGCAAGGCCGCGATGATCAACCTGACCCAGCAGCTGGCGCACGAGTTCGCGCCCCGGGTGCGGGTCAACGCGATCGCCCCCGCCGTCGTCAAGACCAAGTTCGCGGAGGCGCTCTACGAGGGCCGGGAGGCGGAGGCCGCCGCGGCCTACCCGCTGAAGCGGCTCGGCGTGCCCTCCGACATCGGCGGCACCGCCGCCTTCCTCACCTCGGAGCAGTCCGACTGGATCACCGGCCAGACGCTCGTCGTCGACGGCGGCATCTTCCTCAACGCCGGCGTGGCCTGACCCGTCTCACGGCCCGCCGCGACTCCGGGCGTCGTCTTCGTCACAGACATTTCGTCATGAGAACGACGGAAACGACGCCCGGACAGCCGTACACGATCCGCACAGGAGAATGACAACGTCGTCATAGCACACTCGATCAACGCCCGTGTTTCCGGGAGGGTTCCAGGCGCTCAACGCTGCGGTATGGTCTGCCGCCGACCCCTGGTACGGCGGATCGAGGAGCGTGCGCGTGTTCAGTCGGAACCGAGGCCTGCGAAGAGCGGCCGCGGTCGCGTCCATGTCCCTGGTGGCCGGATGCGGCGTGCTCTCCGGCAGCAGCGCGGGTGACAGCGGGCCGATCGTCGTCGGGACGACCAGCGCCCCCAGCACCCTCGACCCCGCCGGGTCCTGGGACGGCTCCTGGGAGCTGTTCCGCAACATCTACCAGACACTCCTCGCCTACCCGGACGGCGCCACCACCCCCCGGCCCGACGCCGCCCAGCACTGCGCCTTCACGGACTCCGGCAGCCGCACCTACCGCTGCGAACTGCGCTCCGGCCTGAAGTTCGCCGACGGCGACGCGCTCGACGCACACGCCGTCAAGTACTCCATCGACCGGATCCGGACCATCGACGCGCCCAGCGGCCCGGCCGGTCTGCTCGGCAGCCTCGACCGGGTGCAGGTGCTCGGCGACCGCGAGGTGGTCTTCCATCTCAACAAGGCCGACGCCACCTTCCCGTTCGTGCTCGCCACCCCGGCCATGTCGATCGTCGACCCCGACGACTACCCCGCCAGATCGCTGCGCAAGGACGAGTCGGTGCACGGCTCCGGGCCGTACACACTGAAGTCCTACGAGGACGGCAAGAAGGCCGAACTCGTCCGCAACGACAACTACCGGGGCTTCGCGGACCGGCAGAACGACGCGGTGACCATCCGCTACTTCCAGGACTCGGCCACCATGGTCAAGGCCCTGCGGTCCGGCGACATCGACGTCACCTACCGCGGTCTCGCCGCCTCCGACATCGTCGCCCTCCAGGCCCACTCCGACAGTGACCTGCAACTGGTCGACGGCGCCGGCACCGACATCAGCTACCTGGTGTTCAACCCCAAGGACCCGTGGGCCAGACTGCCCGCCGTGCGCAAGGCCGTCGCCCAGCTCGTCGACCGCTCCGCGATCGTCCACACGGTCTACAAGGACACCGTCGACCCGCTGTACTCCATGGTCCCGGCGGGCCTCACCGGCCACACCACCGGCTTCTTCGACGACTTCGGCGACCCCAGCACCTCCAAGGCCCGCAAGATGCTCGCCGACGCGGGCATCACCCAGCGCGTCCCGCTCACCTTCTGGTACACCACCGACCGCTACGGCTCCGAGACCGCCAGGATGTTCCAGCTGCTCAAGCAGCAGCTGGACGACTCCGGGCTGTTCACCATCACCCTCAAGAGCCGCCCCTGGAAGACCTACGTCGTCGGCTACCAGAAGGGCGAGTACCCGGTGTTCGGGCGCGGCTGGTTCCCGGACTTCCCCGACGCCGACAACTTCATCGCCCCCTTCGTCGGCGACCAGAACGCCCTCGGCACGCCCTACCCGTCCCCCGTGATCACCGGCAAGCTGCTGCCGGACTCCCGACGCCAGAGCGACCGCGGCAAGGTCGTGAAGGACTTCGAGGACGCCCAGCAGATCCTCGTCAACGACACCCGGCTGATCCCGCTGTGGCAGGGGCGGCAGTACGTCGCGGCCAGCGACGACATCTCCGGGGGCGAACAGGCGCTCGACCCGTCGACGATCATGATGATGTGGGAGCTGCACCGCAAGACCAGCTGGTGAATCGGCCGTCCGGCACCGGTTGTCAGTGGTCGCCTGTAGGTTCTTGGGGCATCGGCAGGAACTGCAAGAGACCGCAATTCGTGAGGACGTTGACGTGACCGACATCGCCATGCTGCCCGAGTCCTGGCGCGGGGTTCTGGGTGACGAGCTGCAGCAGCCCTACTTCAAGGAGCTGACCGAGTTCGTCGAGGAGGAGCGGGCGAACGGCCCCGTCTACCCGCCCCGCGAGGAGGTCTTCGCCGCGCTCGACGCCACGCCGTACGACCAGGTGAAGGTGCTGATCCTCGGCCAGGACCCGTACCACGGCGAGGGCCAGGGGCACGGCCTCTGCTTCTCCGTCCGGCCCGGCGTGAAGACCCCGCCGTCGCTGCGGAACATCTACAAGGAGATGAAGGAGGAGCTGGGCCTGGAGGTGCCGGACAACGGCTATCTGATGCCGTGGGCCCAGCAGGGCGTGCTGCTGCTCAACGCGGTGCTCACGGTCCGTGCCGGCGAGGCCAACTCGCACAAGGGCAAGGGCTGGGAGAAGTTCACCGACGCGGTGATCCGCGCGGTCGCCGAGCGTCCCGACCCGGCGGTCTTCGTCCTGTGGGGCAACTACGCCCAGAAGAAGCTCCGGCTGATCGACGAGACCCGGCACATCGTGGTCCAGGGCGCGCACCCGTCCCCGCTCTCCGCGAAGAAGTTCTTCGGCTCCCGCCCGTTCACCCAGATCAACGAGGCCGTCGCGGCACAGGGGCACGAGGCGATCGACTGGCGCATCCCCGACCTGGGCTGAGCAGAGACAGAGGAGTAACGCGCCCCGTAAGGGCGCTGGGGGTACCCCCGGCCGAAGGCTGGGGAGGTACTGCGCGATCAGCCCCCACCGGGCCCGCAGCTGCCCACCGGCCTGTGCCCCGACGGCGCCGCCTGACCGCAAAAGCAGGCGGCTCCGCTTAACGTCGGCAACACACAACAGGCCTACAGCCCGGAGGGCCCCGTGGCGGAGCGACAGGAGCGGACGGCACCCGATGCCGTGCTCACGCGGATCGGGCAGGTCGTGATGTTGCACCACGCCGGGGACCGTGAGGAGGCCCGCCGGCGCCTGCTCGACCTGTGGACGGAACTCGGCGAGCACGGCGCCCCGCTGCACCGCTGCACCCTGGCCCACTACCTCGCCGACACGCAGGACGACCCGGCCGACGAACTCGCCTGGGACCTGAGGGCGTTGTCGGCGGCGGACGAGGCGGAGGCGTCGGCGGGCCTGCGCGGCTTCTACCCCTCCCTCCATCTCAATCTCGCCGCCGACTATGTGAAGCTCGGCCGCACCGAGGCCGCCCGCAGCCATCTGCACCGGGCGCGCGGGGCGGCCGGGGCCCTGGGCGAAGACGGCTACGGCGACGGGGTGCGGGCGGCGATCAGCAGACTGGAACTGCGGCTCGGGGACGACGACACCCCGGGCGGTGAGCCCTGGGGGCCGCCTCGGCAGCGGCCGAACTAGACGGGGGACCAGGGGCTTCAACGCCCGTACGACTGCTCGCAGATCTGCGCCTGCGGGCTGTCCGCGCTCCAGCCGCCGTACTGCTTGCCGAGGGCGCACACGTCCGGGGCCTTGGGGACGGACCGGGCGACTTCGGGGCTGCCGGCCCGCTGGTCGTGCGACCGGTGCGGGTGGGGGTGCGCAGGGGCGGCGGCGCGCGGGGCCGGTGGCCGTCGGGCGGCCGGGGGAGGCGGTGCCGGGGTGTGCGGGGCGGTGGGTGCGGGGGGCCGGGACGGGCCGACCATCTCCAGGGCCTCCTTGACCGGCGCCTGCACCACCCGGGGTTCGGTGCTGCCGTCCGGGCGGGGCACCGACGGCAGCGAGGGTGCCGTACCCGGCGGCGGGCCGGGCGCCGCCGGACGCTGGACCGTCACGCAGCCGGAGAGGGCCGAGACGGTCACGGTGACCAGGAGCGCTGCGGTGGTCGTCGTTCGATGCACCCGCGCAACTCTGCTGGGTCCGCGTGAAGGTTGACACCGCCGACGGGAGTTTGGTCCCCCGCGCGGGTGATCTCGCGCCCCGTACGGGGGGTGGGCGGGTCCGAGGCTGACGTCAGGAGCCGGTCGCGCCGTCGATGCGTTCCCGGATCAGATCGGCATGGCCGTTGTGCCGGGCGTACTCCTCGATCATATGGGTGTGGATCCAGCGCAGGTTGATCCGCTCACCGTGACGGGTGAGGCCCTTGGAGAGCTCGTCCAGGCCGACGTCGGCCGCGTTGCGCCGGGCGGTCGCGATCTCCGACTGCCAGATCTCGTACGTCTCCTGCCAGGTGTCCGCCTCGGTGAGATGGAAGTCGCCGTCCGGATCCTCGTCGGTCCAGTAGCGGAACGGCACCTTCTCGCCGGTGAGGACCCTGCTGTACCAGTTCCGTTCCACGTCGGCCATGTGCCGCACGAGTCCCATGAGGGACAGCGGGGACGGCTCCACCGAGGCGGTCCTGAGCTGGGCGTCGGTCAGACCCTCGCACTTCGTCGCGAGGGTCTGCCGGTGGAACTCCAACCAGCCCTCCAGCATGGAGCGTTCGTCGGCGTCGATCGCGGGCACACGGCGTTCGGTCGTCATGGGCGCATCCTGGCCCACCCCCGCCCGATCCCACCACGGATTATCGGCCCGTATGCTTCCGGACAGGCACGCGTAGGCAACCGCGAGGGGAGCGCCAGTGAAGGTCGGCTGCATCGGACTCGGCGACATCGCGCAGAAGGCGTACCTGCCGGTGCTGGGCGCGCAGCCGGGGCTCGAACTCCACCTGCAGACCCGCACCCCCGCCACCCTCGACCGGGTCGCCGACAGCCTCCGGCTGCCCGCCGGCCACCGGCACGCGACCCTCGACGACCTGCTCGCCCAGGAACTGGACGCCGCCTTCGTGCACGCGCCGACGGGCGCCCACCCGGAGATCGTCACCCGGCTCCTGGAGGCGGGCGTACCGACGTACGTCGACAAGCCCCTCGGCTACCGGCTCGCCGACTCCGAGCGGCTCGTGACCCTGGCCGAGACGCGGAACGTCTCCCTGTCCGTCGGCTTCAACCGGCGCCACGCCCCCGGTGTCGTCCAGTGCGCCGACCACCCCCGCGACCTGATCCTGATGCAGAAGAACCGCATCGGACTGCCCGAGGAACCCCGCACCATGATCCTCGACGACTTCATCCATGTCGTCGACACCCTGCGCTTCCTCGCCCCCGGACCGGTCGACGACGTGACCGTGCGCGCCCGCGTCGTCGACGGCCTGCTGCACCACGTGGTGCTCCAGCTCGCCGGGGACGGCTTCACCGCGCTCGGCGTGATGAACAGGCTCAGCGGCTCGGCGGAGGAGATCCTGGAGATCTCCGGGCAGGACACCAAACGCCAGGTCGTCAACCTCTCCGAGGTGATCGACCACAAGGGACAGCCGACGGTCCGGCGGCGCGGCGACTGGGTGCCGGTCGCCCGGCAGCGCGGCATAGAACAGGCCGTGCTCGCCTTCCTCGACGCCGTGCGCGCCGGCAAGGTGCTCAGTGCCCGTGACGCACTGGCGACTCACGAACTCTGCGAGCGGGTGATACGAGCGGTTCACCGGCGCTCCGGCGCAGCCTGACCGCCCGCAGCCCCTCGCCCAGGCAGTAGGCCGCCAGCACCAGCAGCGCGCCGTCCACCGCCCAGTCGCCGTACCGCACGAACGGGGTGACACCGCGGGCGATCGGCACCTCGTAGAGCCGCGCGGTGTCCGCGTCCGTGCCCAGCCAGGGGCCGATGCGCTCCCCGCTCGGCCCGTACACGGCGGAGACACCGGTCAGCGTGGCGTGGACCATCGTGCGGCCGGTCTCGGCGGCCCGCAGGGCGGCCAGTGAGGCATGCTGCTCGGGGGCCCAGCTGTGCTGGAACGTCGAGGTCGCGGACTGCCCGACCAGCACCTGCGCGCCGTCCTGCGCGAGATGCCGGCTCATGTCGGGGAACGCCGTCTCGAAGCAGATCATCGGGCCGACCAGCAGCCCGTGGCCGACGTTCATCACCACCTGCTCGGTGCCGCGCCGCCGGTCCTCGCCGGCCGCCTTGCCGACCGAGGTGGCCCAGCCGAACAGGGAGCGGGCCGGTATGTACTCGCCGAAGGGGACCAGCCGCATCTTGTCGTACCGCTCACCGGTCGGCCCGTCGGGGCCCACCAGGATGGAGCTCTTGTAGATACCCGGCCGGTCGGAGCGCCGGGCGTCGACGTTGACCAGGATGTCCGCCCCGGTCTGCCGGGACAGCGCGGCGATGCGCTTCGCCAGATCGGGCCGGTCCCCGAGGTCGAAGCCGACACTGCTCTCGCCCCAGACGATCAGGTCGGGATGCTGCCCCGCCAGCTGCCGGGTCAGCCGCTCCTCCCGGTCGAAGCGCCGGTCGCCGCCGTCGAGGACGCCGGGCTGTACGACGGCGATCCGGACGTGCCCGTCGACGTCCGGGCGCGGCGACCACACCCAGGCGGCGGAGGTCGCTGCGGCCGTGGCCACCAGCGAGGCCACCGCGGGCACCCGCGCCTCGCGCACCGCGACCAGCACGGCGACGGCCACGTTCACGGCCACCACCAGGAAGCTCAGCAGCCACACCCCGCCGACCGAGGCCAGCCGCAGCGCCGGCGCCACCTGCCACTGGGTCGCGCCGAGCATGCCCCACGGCCCGCCCAGCCCCTGCCAGGACCGCACCAGCTCCACCACCAGCCACCCCGAGGGCAGCACCAGCACCGCGATCGCGGCCCGCACCGGCGACGGCGTCCCGCCCAGCAGCCGGCGGGTCAGCCAGCCCCAGGGCACCCAGAGCAGGCTGAGCAGCCCGGCGATCAGGAAGATGAAGACGTGCAGGCTCGGCAGCAGCCAGTGATGCACGGCGACCATGAACCCGAACCCGCCGCACCAGCCGTCGTACGCCGCCCGCCGTCCGGTCGGCGCCGAGCGCGCCAGCAGCAGCCACGGGACCAGCGCGACATAGGCGAACCACCACAGCGACGGTGCCGGAAAGGCGAGCACGGGCAGCGCGCCCGCCAGCGCCCCGACGCAGGAACGCCGCCACGGGGAGGTCAGCCAGCGCTCGACGGTCCTCATCCATCGCCTCCTGCCTGCGAGTCCTTCCAGTGTGCGCGACCGGGAGGGATCTCCGACAGGGGGCATGGGCGCGGGCTCAGTCGGACCCTGCCACCGCGCGCGCGTCCGGCAGCCGGCGCCACTTCTCCTCGACGACCACCCGGCGCAGCCGCCAGCCGTCCCCGGTACGCAGCAGCGTGAAGGCGTAGCGGCCGCCGCACACGAAGTCCGGGGCGGTGGCGGTGCCGTCGCCGCCGGCGAGACGCATGGGGTTGATGTAGTCGGCCTGGAGGCGGGCGGTGTCCCCGGTGTCGTGGTCCAGGGTCCCGAACCGCACCCGGCGGTTGACGATCAGATGCTGCCGCATCGAGAACAGGGTCAGACTCTCCGCGAGCCACCCGGCCACCTGCCCGGCATCCCCCTCGATCCCGCCGGCGGAACGGTAGTCGGCCCGCCCGTCCGTGGTGAACAGTCCGCGGTACGCCGCCCAGTCACCGTCGTCGACGGCCACGGCGTACTCGGTGACCAACTCGTCCACGGCCAGCCGGTCCATCACGGTCGCGAGCTCCACACGCTGCGTCATCGGCACAGTTTTGGGCACGGGACCGGCGGAGCCAAGGGGCGCGGGCGATATTCGGCGGTGTTCGTACCGGGCACCCCCGGATCTGGTCATGTGAGCGACCGGCCGGTCGAACAGGGGTCCACGTTCCGCATCCGTGCCCGACATGCGTTTCCGCCCGAGACGGTGGCCTGGCTCCAGTACGTCCGCACCGCGCAGGCACTCGGCTTCTCCCTGGCGGAGATCGCGCGCAACGGCGAGACATTGCGCGAAGCGCCGGACACCGCGGAGGCGCTGTCCCTGCTCTTCGAGGAGAAGCTCCAGGCCATCGACACCCGTATCGCCGAACTGACCACCCTGCGGGCCGATCTGGCCCTGCGCGTCGGCACCGGGTGCCCACTGGGGCCGACCGGCGGCGTCCTGTCGGGACGCACTTCCTGAGAAGGGTGGTGACCGTGCCGAGGTGTCAGTTCTGGTTCACCGGCCACACCGCCGCCGGGTCGCAGTGGTCCGGGCACGCCAGCAGGTAGACCTCATTGCCCAGGAGCAGGTTGTAGGTGTCGACACCGACGCTGTACGGCTGCTCCGGCAGGCCGGGGTGGACAGCGAATTCCATGCCCTCCGGTACCTGGCAGATGTACACCAGGTCGGAGCCGCATGCGCACCGGTAGTACTCGGGATCCTGCGCCCAGGACGGCGTGCCTCCGACCTTGAACGTCTGGGCCCCGAGCCCGCGTGGGCCGGGGGTGTCGACAAGGGGCCGCAGCGTCAGCGGCCGGGGGCACAGGGACGGTTCGGCCTCCGCCACGGGGAGAGCCGCGTGGCGCTGGAGCAGTACGCGCCAGAACGGGCGATCTGCCGCTCGACGTCCAGGCGAACGAGGACGCCGGGGCCGGAAGTACCTTTGACCTCGACTCCGGTCAGGGCGTTGCCGCCCGGCGAAGGGGGCCGGCTGAGCAGCCCCTGGCCCTGGGCCACCGCGCTCGCCAACCACGTCAGCTCCTCCGCGGATGCGGAGAGATCCACTTCGCCGTACCCGGGGTCGGAGACCAGTCTCACGAGCGTTACTCCTTCAGCCTCGGACTCCGATGATGCCTGCCTGCCGAGACCGCCGGTCATGTCGCCCAGGCAGCGAGGACGGCCGGAACGGTCGCGGTGGCACGGTACATCTTCGGCGACGACCGGATGCGGACTTCCGGTGCAGTGGCATCCCCGGCGGGATCCGCACCCCGGCGCGCTGTCCCCACCGGTCACCGCAGCCGGCTTTTCGGGTGCGGCGGGCGCCCGGTGCGCCGACGAGCGGCTCGTCGGGATCACGGACGTGATCCCGCTGGCGGCCCGGATCCAGGGGCCGGAACGGGCGGCCGGGCTGCCGCCCGGGGAGGGGCCGGATCCGGTGGGTGACGAGGTGCTCGCGCGGCCGGGGTCGTAGGATCTTGGTCCCGTCCGGCTTCAGGAGGTTCGTATGACACGTCCCGTCACGGTCGTCACCGGGGGCAGCGGGGGTATCGGCGCCGCGACCTGTCTGCGGCTCGCGGCCGACGGACACGATCTGGTGATCGGATACCGGCGGGACGCGGACGCCGCCGAGGCGGTCGCGGAGGGGGTGCGGAAGGCGGGGGCGCGCGGTGTCGTCGTAGCGGTGGACACCGCCGTGGAGGCCGATGTGGAGCGGCTGTTCGACACGGCGGAGGAGCGGCTGGGGCCGGTCACCGGTCTGGTCAACAATGCTGCCGTGACCGGGCCGTTCGGGCGGCTGGCCGATACGGAGACCGCCGACCTGCGTCGGGTCGTGGAGGTCAACCTGCTGGGTGTGCTGCTGTGTTCACGCCGGGCGGCCCGGCTGATGGCGGCGCGGGGGAGCGGGGTGATCGTGAACGTGTCCTCCGCGGCGGCCACGCTCGGCAGCCCCGGGGAGTACGTCCACTACGCGGCGACCAAGGCCGCGGTCGACACCCTCACCGTGGGCCTGGCCAAGGAACTCGGCCCGGACGGCGTGCGGGTCAACGCCGTGGCGCCAGGCGTCATCGAGACCGGGATCCACGCGGCCATGGGCGACCCCGGCCGGGCCGAACGGGTCGGTGCCACCACGCCGTTGGGCCGCGCCGGCCGGCCGGAGGAGATCGCCGCCGCGATCGCCTGGCTGCTCTCAGCGGAGGCCTCCTACACGACGGGCGCGGTGCTGCGGGTCTCCGGCGGACGCTGAACCCCTGGGGGCCGTCCGGCGGGTCAGGCCGCAGACGCCGGGTCTGCCGCGGCCACCTGCGGAGTTGTCGTCCCTCGCCGATGTCCCTCAGCGGGTGGCGCCGCTTCGCGGAGCCGATCTGATCTGTCGGACACCTGTCGGCCGGGTCATGCCGCCTCGATGATCTGCTCGCGGATCGCCTCGGCCCACTCGACCACCAACAGCTCGTACTCCGACCGCTCCTGGGCCGACAGCGAACCGCCCGCACGCAGCCACAGCGCCCGGATGTGCTCGTTGACCTCGGCAGCAGAACGCACGGAACCAAGGATTCGGGAATCGGGGGACATACGAAACAGCGTAGGGGCAAGAACTGACCGTGCGCTACCGGGCCGCTACGCACACCGTATGGGGTTGGTCACGGGCGACACGGCCAGCAGCGGGTCAATCCTCGGCATGGCCTTGGCATTTGCCGGACCGGACGCTGTGACGCGAACAGGGCCGTACGCTCCCGCCCCGGCCTTCACCTTCGCCGGAGCAGGTCCGACGGACTCAAACCCCCGGAACGCGGGGGTCGTTGGGGGTTGGCCGAGATGAGGTGCCCGGCCGGGTCCACGGCGCGGGCAGCGTCGAGGCGAGCAGCGCCAGTTTCTCGGCGCTGTCGCTGTCCGGGTCCGGGTGGTAGACCACGAGCGTCTGGCCCGTCGTGCCGCTGACACCCAGCCGCTCCCGGTTCAGCCGCAGGAGTCCCAGTTGGGGGTGGTCGATGTGCTTGGCCGCGCCCTCGCACGCTGCCACGTCGTGACGGGCCCAGAGCCTGCTGAACTCCGGGCTGGCCAGGGAGAGTTCGCCGACGAGGTCGATGACCCGGGGGTCGTCCGTCTCGGCGCCGACGGACCGGCGGAAACCGGCGACCATGCCCGCGCCCGCGTCCGGCCAGTCCGGGTACAGGGCCTGCTCGGCGGGGTCGAGGAAGGCGTCCCGCAGCCGGTTGGCGCCCACCGCCAGGCGCGGTGACAGTGCGGTCGCCAGGGCGTTGACGGCGAGGACGTCGAGGTAGCGGCCCTCGACCAGGGCGGGGAGCGGGAGGGCGGAGACGAGCCCGGCGATCCCGGGCGGGACCGTCTCCTTGCGGGGCCGTCGCCGGCGCCGTCGCGGCCGGCCGGCGCCGAGGCTCAGGAGATACGCCGTCGCGTCCTCGTCGAGGCGCAGGACACGGGCCAGGGACTCCAGGACCTGCACGGAGGGGTTCCGGTCTCGGCCCTGCTCCAGGCGCAGGTAGTAGTCGGCGCTGATGCCGGCCAGCATCGCGACCTCCTCCCGGCGCAGGCCCGGCACCCGCCGCACCCCGAGCACGGGGATACCGGCCTGCTCGGGCGTGACGAGCTCACGGCGGGCCCGCACATACGCGCCCAGCAGGTTCGGTTCGTCGGTCACGGTCACCCGGCCACCGTAATGCGGCCCAGTGTGCCCGTGCCTGGCCCTGTCACCCCCAGGATCGCCGGGGTCCTGCCGCGGCCGGCCCGGGCGCGGAAGCGTGCTCGGTGACCGTCATGAGCACAGCGAGGAGCACAGTCATGTCGACGTATCTGCTGGTACACGGAGCCTGGCACAGCGGTGAGGCCTGGAAGCGGGTGGTCCCGCTGCTGGCGGCGGCGGGACACCGGGTGTACGCACCCTCCCTGACCGGCTGCGGCGACAAGGCGCACCTGCTCGGCCCCGATGTCGGCCTCGACACGCACGTCGACGACGTGATCCGGCTCATCATGGACGAGGACCTCACCGAGGTCGTCCTGGTGGGACACAGCTACGCGGGGCTGATCGTCTCGTCCGCCGCCAACCAAGTACCCGACCGCATCGCCCGGTTGGTCTACCTCGACGCGATGGTTCCCGCCCACGGCGAGACCGCGGCCGATGTCCTGCCCGTGACCCGGGCCATGATCGACGGTGCGCTGGCGTCCGAGAGCGGCTGGCGGGTCCCGCCGATGCCCGAACTGCCGCCGCCGCACGGCCTGTTCGGGGTCACCGATCCGGCGGACACGGCCTGGCTGCGCACACAGCTGTCCGACCTGCCGGTGCGCTGCCTCCAGCAGCCGGTACGGCTGGACAACGCGGCCGTAGGCACGATTCCCCGCACCCACATCCACTGCGTGGCCGACCGGCCGAAGGGTGTCGTCCGCCGCCCGGTCCCCGCGACCGAGCAGGTGTGGGAACTGCCCACCGGCCACGACTGCATGATCACCATGCCGGCCGAGCTCACCGAACTCCTGCTCGAACTCGCCTGATCCCGACGGCGATATTCGCTGTGCCCGGACGGCGGTGTCTCCGTACGCTCGCAACATGACGCACGTGGCGGATGTGACGGACGAGGACCAGCGGGCGGTACAGGCGGCGATCGACGGGGAGCTGCGGCTTCTCGAACCCGAGGTGCGCGCCGTCCCGGCCCTCGTCCTGGAGCTGCTCGACCCGGAGTTCACCGAGATCGGGGCGTCCGGCCGGCGCTGGGACACGACGTCGATCCTGACGGTGACCAGCGGCGGCTCGGTGTCCCCGGAGTCCCCGGTCGAGGTGAGCGAGATGTCCGGGACCGTCCTGGCCCCGGGCGTCGTCCATCTCACCTACTTCGCGGACAACCAGGGGCGCCGGGTCTGGCGCAGCTCGCTGTGGCGGCTCACGGAGACGGGCTGGCGGATGTACTTCCACCAGGGCACGCCGGCCGCCCCGGGCGACTAGCCATGGAGTTGTCAGAGGCCACGCGGGCGGTGGCCTCGGCGAGCGTGGCAGCGCCGAGCAGCTGCTGCACGGCGAGCCGCACCCCGGCAACATCCTCACCACGAAGAACGGGCTGCTGATCGTCGACCTCGAGACGTGTTGCCGTGGGCCCGTCGAGTTCGACCTCGCCCATGCGCCCGAAGAAGTCGCCGAGCGGTATCCGGGTGTCGACGAGGATCTGCTGCGCGAGTGCCGGATCCTGGTGCCGGCGATGATCACGACATGGCGCTGGGACCGGGACGACCGACTCCCGAACGGGCGCCGGCTGGGCACGGAGTGGCTCGACCGGATCCGAACGGAGCTTGCCCGCCCCGCACTCGGCCATGGAGAAGGAGACCGGAAGCGGTCACCTGGTCGGCGTCGCCGACCGGTCTCGGCGCTGCCGGTGACAGGGGCCAGGCCGATGAGCGGCAGGGCCGTCGGCCCGTGACCCGTGCGTCGCCGGCGAACCCGCGCAGGCTGCCGTGACGCACGGGCGACGCGGTCCGCGGTTACCTGACGTCGACGTAGTCGCCGGGCGCCGTGGCGGCGGCGGTGGTGGTGTTGGTGGCGAAGGAGAAGCGGTAGTACCCGTCGGCCGTGGCCGTGGTGGTGGCCTTGAGCGCGCCCCCGGTGCCGCTCGTGACCTTCTTGAGGGTGGTGTAGGTGCTGCTGCCCTTCTTGCGGTACTGGAGCAGCACCCCCTGCCCCGCGTAGCCGACGTTCTTGCCGGTGTTCCAGTCGGCACGCTTCAGGCTTCCCCTGACCGTGATGGTCCTGCCCTTCTTCACCGGCTCCGGGGTGGCGTCGGCGGTCAGCTGGGACGCCTTCTTGATCCGGGTGGTGGAGACGTCGTCGTCGAAACTGGCGTTGGCGTAGAGGTCCCACCCGCCGAGGATCAGCTTCCAGGTGCCTGCGACGCCGTTGTTCTTCAGGTCGGACGCGGCGCTGATGTGGAAGACGGCCGTGCAGGCGTAGACGCCGGTCTGGGTCGTCGACTCCGTGCAGACCGGGTCGTCGTCGGTGCCCAGGGATCCGGTGATGGTGTCCGGGCTCGAACTGTCCGTGCCCTGCCAGAGAAAGGCTTCCGTGACGGCGACCCCGCTGGAACTGGTCGCCGTGTACGTCACGGTGACGGACTTCTTGGTGGTGGTGCCCAGGACGATGTCCTTGCCGCCGTTGATGACCACCTTGGAGAACCTCATGCTGCCCAGCGTGGTGGCGGGGTGGGCGGAGCGGGCGGCGAGGGAGCCGAGTTCCGCCGCCGCACCCGGACGCTCCGCGGCCTGAGCGGCTGCCGGAAGGCAGAGGGTGGACAGGGCGACGGCGCCGGGAAGGACTACCGACATGGCACGTATACGCATGTGAATCCCGTGAGGTCGAACGTAACCCGCCGGCGGTTTCCGGGCGGGCGTGCTGAGTGCCTGCGGCACACAGATCTCACGCGCACCGTACGTCGGGCGGCCCGGGGTTCCGCATCCGTGAAATTACGCAGTTCGCCACCGGTGCCCCCGCCGGCACCCGCCCCGGGGTCGGCGTCGACGAACGTCCGGGACGGATACGCGCAGGGGTGCCGGGCGCCGGGCGGATGCCGATCTCACGGGGGTGTCGCTCACACGGAGGCCTCCCACCGGAGAGCCGGGCCCGGGCCGAGAACCCCGGTGTACCGCAAGCCTGCCCTCGGGGTCGACGGTCACGACACGGGTACGCCGCCCGCCAGGACGGGCAGGGACACCACGGCCGGGTATCGTCGCGCCCCGCGGCCGTGCGGGACAGCCCCCTAGCTCGCCGATTCCGCCGCGTGCGGGCTCAGGACGTCCGCCGAGACCAGGGCGATGATGACGATGCCGAGGGCGACGCGGTACCAGACGAACGGCATGAAGCTCTTGTTGGAGATCCACTTCATGAACCAGGCGATCACCGCGTAGCCGGACGCGAACGCGATCACCGTCGCGAACAGGGTCGGGCCCCAGGCCACATGGCCCTCGCTCACCGAGTCCTTGACCTCGAAGGCGCCGGAGGCCAGCACCGCCGGGACGGCGAGGAGGAAGGAGTAGCGGGCCGCCGCCTCGCGCTTGTAGCCCATGAACAGGCCGCCGCTGATCGTGGCGCCGGACCGGGAGACACCCGGGATCAGGGCGCAGGCCTGGCAGAGGCCGAAGATCAGGCCGTCCTTGACCCCGAGGTTCTCCAGCGTCTTGCGCTGCTTGGGCGCGCGGTGCTTGCCGCCCGTCTCGTCGCGGGCGGCGAGCCGGTCGGCGATGCCGATGACGACGCCGACGACTATGAGCATGGTCGCGGTGATGCGCAGATCCCGGAACGGACCCTCGATCTGGTCCTTGAGCGTCACGCCCAGCAGGCCGATCGGAATCGAGCCGACGATCACCAGCCAGCCCATCTGGGCGTTGTGGTCGTGCCGCATCGCCTTGTCGAACAGCGACCGGAACCAGGCCGAGATGATCCGCCCGATGTCCTTGCGGAAGTAGATCAGCACCGCCGCCTCCGTGCCGATCTGGGTGATCGCAGTGAAGGCCGCACCCGGGTCCTCCCAGCCGGAGAAGGCCGCCGTCAGCCGCAGATGCGCGCTGGAGGAGACGGGCAGGAACTCGGTCAGCCCCTGGACGAGTCCGAGGATCAGCGATTCGAACCAAGACATGAAAGTACGGCGTCCCAGGGGTGAGGGGGCGGCCGGCGGTCGCGGCGGCGCGCATGATCATGCGTGTGCAACGGCAGCCTAGCGGGCCCGGACGACAGCCCGGGCACAGGGGTTCGGCAGGCGGCCGTGGGCGAGGGGGTGTTGACCGGTCGAGGCACCGCCGCTTACGTTTCCCCAGGAGAAAGCGCTTGCTCCCGCACATCGGGGTGCGTGTGCGGCGCACGTCGGGCGGTGGTTCGCGCCCATCGACCGGTACACGCCCCGAGGAGTGCTGATCACGTCCATGCCCCGCTCGCCCCAGTCCAGTGCCCCCTTCACCGGCCGGCGCATCCGGGCCGCCGTCGTCGGCGCCGGCGCCATCGGGCGCGGCTCCCATCTGCCCGCGCTCGCCCAGCTGGCCGCGGAGGGCGAGACCGAGGTCGTCGCCGCCGTCGACATCGATGCCAACGCCGTCGAGGCGATGTGCGCCGAGGCCGGCATTCCGCACGCCTACACCGACCTGGACCGGATGCTCGCCGAGCAGCGCCCCGACCTGGTCACCATCGGCACCCCGCCGACCCTGCACAAGGCGCAGACGACGGCCGCGCTGCGGGCCGGGGCCTGGGTGTGGTGCGAGAAGCCGCCCGTGCCGTCCCTCGCCGACTTCGACGCGGTCGAGGCGGAGGAAGGCGCCGACGGTGGGCCGTACGCCTCGATCGTCTTCCAGCACCGGTTCGGCTCCGGCTCCACCCATGTGCGCCGGCTGCTGGCCGAGGGGGCGCTGGGCCGTCCGCTGGTCGCCCACTGCCAGACCACCTGGTACCGCGACACCGCCTACTACGCCGTGCCCTGGCGGGGCCGCTGGGCGACCGAGGGCGGCGGCCCCGCCATGGGCCACGGCATCCATCAGATGGACCTGCTGCTGGACCTGCTCGGGCCGTGGAGCGAGGTGCGCGGGATGGCCGGCCGGCTGGTGCACGACGTGGAGACCGAGGACGTCTCCACCGCCCTGGTCCGGTTCGCGAACGGCGCCCTGGCGACCGTCGTGAACAGCGTGCTGAGCCCCGACGAGATCAGCCGCATCCGCATCGACTGCGAGCGTGCCACCGTCGAACTGACCCACCTGTACGGCCACAGCAACGAGAACTGGCACATCACCCCGGCCCCCGGCGTCCCCGCCGACGAAGTGGCGGCCTGGCAGGACTTCGGCCCCGACGTGCCCAGCTCGCACCTGGCCCAGCTGCGCGAGCTGGTCGCCTCCATGCGCGCCGGGGAGCGGCCGCGCAGCAGCGGCGCCGACGGGCGCACCAGCCTGGAGCTGATCACCGCGCTGTACAAGTCGGCGTTCACCGACACGACCGTCCGTGCGGGCGGGATCGGTCCGGGTGATCCTTATTACACGGCCCTGCACGGAGGTGCCCCGGGCTGGGCGCCGGCCGACCGCGAGGAGGTGTCCGCGTGAGCGGCGAGCTGCGGATCACGCACGCCCACGGCGACCGGGTCACGGTGACCGAGCCGGTCACCGGGGTGCAACTCTTCGCGTACGTCTACCGCCCCGAGGCGGCCTGGGAGGCCCCGCGGCCCTACCTCCACCCGATCCGCACCCTCACCGGGGACGTCGTCACCGACTACCGGCCCAACGACCACCGCTGGCACAAGGGACTCTCCCTGACCGCCTCCCACCTCTCCGGCGCGAACCTGTGGGGCGGCAACTCCTACATCCACGACCAGGGTTACCTCGCCATCCCGGAGCGCGTCGGCTCGATGCGGCACCTCGGCTTCGAGGAACTGTCGTCGGCGGAAGGCCGGTTGGTCATCGCGGAACGGCTGACCTGGCACCCGTACGACGGCACGCTGTGGGCGGAGGAGCAGCGGCGGATCGAGGTCCACGACGTCGCCCCCGACTCCGGTTCCTGGGCGCTGACCTGGACCAGCGCGATCACCAACCGCCGTGACGAGCCTCTCCTGTTCGGCAGCCCGACCACCGCGGGGCGTGAACAGGCGGGCTACACCGGCCTGTTCTGGCGCGGCCCACGTGCCTTCCGGGACGGCCGCATCATCGGCCCGGAAGGGGAGGGGCCGGAGCTGATGGGCTCCCAGTCCCCCTGGCTGGCCCTCTCCGGCGAGCACGACGGCGCCGACGGCCACGCCACCGTCCTGTTCGAACACGCCCCGGAGAACGATCACTCGGGCGCGGGCGGTACCCATCCCGCTCACTGGTTCGTGCGCAACGACCCGTTCGCCGGCATCGCCCCCTCCTGGGCCTTCTACGACGAACTCGAACTGGCCCCCGGCGACACCCTCCGGCGCCGCTACCGGGTCGTCATCGCGAACGGGGCCTGGGAGCGGGCGGACATCGCCAAGTACCTGGAGGCGCATCCGTGGTGAGCGACGGGGAGTCGGTATTCGCCGGGCTGCCGGGCGGGGTCGCCGTCTCGCGCCTGTGCGTGTACGACTGGCCCGCCGCCGACGGCGTGCGCGGCGGAACTCCCCATCTGCACCTGACCTGTTCGGAGGCGTACGTCGTCACCGGCGGCCGGGGCGCGGTGCAGACGCTCACCACCTCCGGGTACGAGGTCACACCCCTCGCGCCCGGCACGGTCGCCTGGTTCACACCGGGCACGATCCACCGCCTCGTCAACGAGGACGACCTCCGGATCACCGTCCTGATGCAGAACGGCGGACTCCCGGAGGCCGGGGACGCGGTGCTGACGCTGCCGCCGGAGTACCTGACCGACCCGCAGACGTATGCGGCCGCCACCGCCGTCCCGGCCGACGCGCCGGAGGCCGAACGCGAGCGGATCGCCCGCGCCCGCCGTGACCTGGCCCTGGAGGGCTACCGGGCGCTGCGCGAGGCCACCGGCCCGGAGCCGCTCGCCGCCTTCCACCGGGCCGCCGCCGCGCTGGTACGGCCCCGGCTCGCCGAGTGGCGCGAGCGCTGGCGGCGCGGTGCGCATGCCGCCGCCGCGGCCACGGGGGAGCAGCTCGACCGTCTGGAACGGGGTGACGCGACGCACCTCGCCGAGGCCGTCGTACGGTCCGAACAGCCTTGTGAGCAGGGCAGGTTCGGGATGTGCGGGCGGCTGGACGTGTACCGGCAGTAGCGGATCTCCGAGGCTTTCGCCTCGCGGATTCCCGGGGCTCTCACCTCGCGGACGGGCCGGCAACCGTCCAGCCCGGAGCCTGCGGGTGGGCCGTCAGGTCCTTGCGGTGCACCGGGTCGCCGCAGGCCGTGCAGGTGACGACCGGGACGAGGTCGTTGCCGCAGCTGTGCTCGATCAGCATGGGGCGGTCGCCGTCCTGGTGGAGGTGGCGGTCGCCCCATGCCATGAGGGTCCACAGGACCGGCTCCAGATCGAGGCCGGCCTCCGTCGGCCGGTACTCGAAGCGCTGCGGGCGCTCGCTGTAGACGCGCTTGGTGAGGATCCCGGCGTCCACGAGCCGGCGCAGCCGGGTGGCCAGGATGTCGCGCGGGGCGCCGATGTTGCGGACCAGCTGGTCGAACCGGCCGTTGCCCAGGCACACCTCCCGCAGGACCAGCAGGGAGTACTTCTCGCCGACGAGTGCCAGGGTGTCGGCGATCGAGCAGGGTCGGGGGTCCTTCGGGGTGGCCATACCCGCCAGTCTAAGGCCGATCCCCGGGAGGGTTTGGTTTTCCAACTCATCGAGTTATGGTGGGTTCGGATTTCCTACTCACCGGTAATCAAGACCGGGAATCGAGGCCCCGTGATGCGTGACGCAGTCATTGTCGAAGCCGTACGTACCCCCGTGGGGAAGGGCAAGCCGAACGGCGCCCTCGCGCACGTCCACCCCGTCGAACTCCTCGCCCACACCCTGCGCACCCTCGTCGAGCGCTCCGGTGTCGATCCGGCCCTCATCGACGACGTGATCGGCGGCACCGTCGACCAGGTCGGCGAGCAGGCCATGAACACCACCCGGTACGCCGTCCTGTCCGCCGGCCTCCCCGAGACGGTCCCCGCGACCACCGTCGACCGCCAGTGCGGCTCCTCCCAGCAGGCCGTGCACTTCGCGGCGCAGGGCGTCATGTCCGGCGCCTACGACATCGTCGTGGCCTGCGGCGTGGAGTCGATGAGCCGGGTGCCGATGTGGTCCAACGTGCCGCCCGGCAAGGACCCCTTCGGCCCCGGGGTCGCGGCCCGCTACCCGGAGGGCCTGGTGCCGCAGGGCATCAGCGCCGAACTCATCGCGGCGAAGTGGTCGATCTCGCGGGCGGAGATGGACTCCTTCGCGATCTCCTCGCACCAGAAGGCGGCGGCCGCGTGGGAGGCGGGACTGTTCGACGCGCAGGTCGCTCCGCTGGAGGGGGTGAGCCGGGACGAGTCCGTGCGGCCCGGTACCACCGCCGAGGTCCTCGCCGGGCTCAAGCCCGCCTACTACGACCCCGGGTTCGCCGAGCGGTTCCCGCAGATCGAGTGGAACGTCACGGCGGGCAACGCGAGCCCGGTCAACGACGGCGCGTCCGCGGTGCTGATCATGGCCGGTGAGACCGCGGCACGGCTCGGGCTGCGGCCGCTGGCCCGGCTGCACGAGTTCGCCGTGATCGGCTCCGACCCGCTGCTCATGCTGACCGGCGTGATCCCGGCGACGGAGAAGGTGCTGCGGCGGGCCGGGCTGGGCATCGGGGACATCGACCTGTTCGAGGTGAACGAGGCGTTCTCCAGCGTGGTGCTGGCCTGGCGGCAGGAGACCGGGGCGGATCTGGCCAAGGTGAACGTGCACGGTGGGGCCATCGCGCTGGGGCATCCGCTGGGGGCGAGCGGTACTCGGCTGACCACGACGCTTGTGCATGCGATGCGGGAGCGCGGCGCTCGCTTCGGTCTGCAGACCATGTGTGAGGCGGGCGGGCTGGCGAACGCGATGATTCTGGAGGCGGTTCGGTAGCGGGGTGGGCGTGCGCCTGATGGGGTGCCGCGCTGTGTCGCTGGGCGTCTGCGGGTCCGTCGTGGCTGGTCGCGCCCACGCGGCGGTGGCCGCACATCGAAGTACAGCCCCGCGCCCCTTACGGGGCTCTGCGCAGGTGGTGGCGTTTGCGCCATGCCACCACCGCGCCGGCCACCGCCGGGACGACGATCGCCGCCACCGAGATCAGGAACACCGGGGACGTCGGGGTGGAGGCCCGGGCGCCGGCGACGACGTACGCGGCGACGTTGGGGATCGAGCCCAGTGCCGTGGCGACCAGGAACGGGGTGCAGCGCATCCGGGAGACGGCCGCCGCGTAGTTCGCCGCCCAGAACGGCACACCGGGGAACAGGCGTACCGCCAGCATCGAACGGAAGCCGTGCCTGCTGAACTGGTTGTCCGCCGCCTTCAGCAGCCTGCCGCGCAGCAGTGGGCGCAGCGCGTCCTGGCCGAGCATCCTGCCGAGGACGAAGGAGAGCCACGCCCCCAGCACCGTACCGACCATGGCCACGCCCATGCCCGGCG
Organism: Streptomyces sp. NPDC101234; assembly: GCF_044767525.1. Classification (NCBI taxonomy): domain Bacteria; kingdom Bacillati; phylum Actinomycetota; class Actinomycetes; order Kitasatosporales; family Streptomycetaceae; genus Streptomyces; species Streptomyces sp. NPDC101234. The sequence continues at coordinate 102,577 of NZ_JBIWOA010000021.1, forward strand.
CCGAGCCGAACAACGCGCCGGCCGCGAGGTTCAGGATCGGGCGGGGTACGAACGCCACGGTGATCACGCCGTACGCCACCGCGAAGATCACCAACGCGGCGGTGCCCTGGACCTGAGGCGGCCAGCCCTGCGTCATCAGCTTCTGTGGCTCGAACAGCAGCACCGACGCCCCGGCCGCCGCGAGCAGCGCGACGAGCAGGGACAGCCGGGACCACGGCGACAGCAGCACACGTGTGCAGCGCGCGGTGAGACTCACCGGAGCGGGTACGGCAACGGTCAGCTCCTCGGCGGCGGCCCGGGGCGGAGCCGTGGCGGTGCCAGAGCGGTTGGCATCGAGCATTCGGTGACAGTAACCGAAGCGGATGTGTGATCGCCGTATGGACGCTGTCCATTGGGCGAACCGGTGTCGCCGAAAACCGTTCGACGTGGCGCGAGGCGTCGGCGATGATCTGAGGCATGTTCCGGTTCGCCTTCCTCGTCGCAGCATCCGCAGTCGCGGATGCGCCGAAGGCTGCCGTTCCCGTTCTCACGGCCGCTGTCGACGGCGCCCGAAGCTGACCCTCTCCGGACAGTCCGGCGGACCCCGCAGGGGGAGGGTCGGCCGGTTCCCCCGGGGTCCCCGCGTCTCGCCCTGACGAGACGCATCACCGCAGCTCAGGCTTCGAGGTAGAGCCATGCCCAAGACGGCATACGTCCGCACCAAACCGCATCTCAACATCGGCACGATGGGTCACGTCGACCACGGCAAGACCACCCTGACCGCCGCCATCACCAAGGTCCTCGCCGAGCGCGGCACCGGCACCTTCGTGCCGTTCGACCGCATCGACCGGGCCCCCGAGGAGGCCGCCCGCGGCATCACCATCAACATCGCGCACGTCGAGTACGAGACCGACACCCGGCACTACGCGCACGTGGACATGCCGGGGCATGCCGACTACGTCAAGAACATGGTCACCGGCGCCGCCCAGCTGGACGGGGCGATCCTCGTCGTCTCCGCACTCGACGGGATCATGCCGCAGACCGCCGAACACGTGCTGCTCGCCCGGCAGGTGGGTGTCGACCACATCGTCGTCGCGCTCACCATGGCAGACCGGGCCGACGAGGAGCTCGCGGAACTCGTGGAGTTGGAGGTCCGGGAACTGCTCACCGCGCAGGGGTACGGCGGTGACTCCGTACCCGTCGTACGGGTCTCCGGGCTCAAGGCCCTGGAGGGGGACCCGCGTTGGACGGCGTCGGTCGAGGCGCTGCTCGACGCGGTGGACACGTATGTGCCGATGCCGGAGCGGTATCTGGACGCGCCGTTCCTGCTGCCGGTGGAGAACGTGCTCACCATCACCGGGCGCGGCACGGTCGTGACCGGGGCCGTGGAGCGGGGGACCGTGCGGGTCGGGGACCGGGTCGAGGTGCTCGGCGCGGACGTCGACACCGTCGTCACCGGCCTGGAGACCTTCGGGAAGCCGATGGCCGAGGCGCAGGCCGGGGACAACGTGGCGCTGCTGCTGCGCGGGGTGCCGCGGGACGCGGTGCGGCGGGGGCATGTGGTGGCGGCGCCGGGGAGCGTGGTGCCGTCCCGGCGGTTCTCGGCGCGGGTGTACGTGCTGTCGGGGCGCGAAGGGGGTCGTACGACCCCGGTCGCGACGGGGTACCGGCCGCAGTTCTACATCCGTACCGCGGACGTGGTCGGGGACGTCGACCTCGGCGCGGTGGCGGTGGCCCGGCCCGGGGACACGGTGGAGATGACCGTGGAGCTGGGGCGGGAGGTGCCGCTGGAGGCGGGGCTCGGGTTCGCCATTCGTGAGGGTGGCAGGACCGTGGGGGCGGGGACCGTGACCGCCGTGGAGTGAGGTCGCGGTGAGCGGGGGACTGCGGGCCGGTCGCGCAGTCCCCCGCGCCCCTGGGCCGGCATGGGCATCGCACAATGGAGGAGTGAACGAAGCCATACCCGTCGTCCGTGTCACCGAGCACGGCACCGTCAAGCTCATGCCCGACGTCGATCGGGAGCGGGCCTGGTTGCTGACCGTCGACGGGGCGCCGCAGTCGTATGTCGATCTCGACGAACCGACGTATCTGGAGTTCGAGTACGCGCGGCGGCTGGGGTACGTGCTGGATGCCGTCGCGGAGGCCGAGGCTCCCCTCGACGTACTGCATCTCGGCGGAGGCGCGCTGACCCTGCCCCGGTATGTCGCGGCCACCCGGCCCGGGTCCCGGCAGGATGTCGTGGACGCCGACGGCGGGCTGCTGGAGCTGGTCACCGAGCAGCTGCCGCTGGCGGACGGCACCGGGATCACCCTGCACGCCGCCGACGCCCGCGACTGGCTGGAAAAGGCTCCCGGGAACTCCGCCGACGTGTTGATCGCCGATGTCTTCGGCGGATCCCGGATCCCCGCGCATCTGACCTCGCTGGGCTATGCGCGGGAGGCCGAACGGGTGCTGCGGGACGACGGGGTGTATCTCGCCAACCTCGCGGACTCCGCCCCCTTCGACTTCCTGCGCTCCCAACTCGCCACGTTCGCCGTCGTGTTCGAGGAGCTCGCGCTCATCGCCGAGCCGGGCGTGCTGCGCGGGCGCCGGTTCGGCAACGCCGTGCTCATCGCCTCGCACCGGCCGCTCGACGCGGGCGCGCTGGCCCGGCGCACGGCCGCCGACGCCTTTCCCGCGCGAGTCGAACACGGGCCCGCGCTACGGGACTTCGTCGGCGGCGCCCGACCGGTCGGGGACACGGACGCGGTTCCGTCACCCGTGCCCCCCGGCGGAGCGTTCGGCATCGGGTGAGCCGGCCGGTGACAGGACTGGCCGACTTCGGTTGTGGGGTGATGTCTTGATGATGACGAGGAGGCGGGCATGTTCGATGAGGCCGGTGAGGACGAGCTTCTGCTCGCCGCGATGATGCAACTCGGTGCGAAGGGCGGCTCGATAGGCGCTGCCGCCGGAGGAGCGGCCACCGGATTCCACGGACTGGGCAGAGCTGGGGCGCGGGGCGGTGCCCGTGGCGCCGCGCGAGGCTTCACATGGACGAAGAAGGACGTCAGCAGCACCGTTGTCGAGTTGCCCGGAACGGTGACGGCGATGTCCCAGCTGGTCCACGGGACTCTGGCCGGCGTGGGGAAGCTGATCGGCGCGGAGGCCCGGGACGACGGGGGCCTCGCCGTACGAGCGATGCTGGGTGTGGGCATCGGCGGCCTGAACCCCGTGGTGGTGACGGCTGTTGTGGCCGCAGGACCCCAAGGCGTCGCGGTGGTGGAGCTGCGCGCCGCAGGCCGTGAGGGGCTCATCAGACAGCGCCCTGCCGACAAGGCTCTGGCGAGGATCACCGCTCAGCTCAAGACCGCCTCGCGGTAGCGGCGGCCGCGCGGGCCCGGAGCCGGTGAACTCCCGCTGGAAGGCGCGGGCGGCGACCGCCGGGCCGAAGGCCCCGCCGGCGCCGCCCGCGCCCGGTGCCGCGGTCAGCCTCCGGTCGGGGTGCCGTGCAGCCGGACCGTGCTCAGGATCTTCATGATCGTCGCCGTGGGGACCTCGCCGTTCACGCCCTCGGCGCCGTAGAAGTCCCACGACACCACGTCGCCAGCCGAGTTCTCGAAGCCGAACGTGATCGCCTTGCCGTCGCTCGCGCACTTGCCCTGCTGCGGGGTGTGCGTCGAACGCGCCCAGGCGTAGGCGCCCTTGAGGCCCGAGGCGGTGGTGTAGGCGGTGGCCTTCTTGTCGTAGGAGATGGTCTTCTTGTCAGGCTGCGTGTAGCCGCCGTACACCCACCAGGGGACCTCCCTGACAGCCGCGTCGCCGCCGCTCTTCGCGCCGCTCTCGCCCTTGGTGCCGACCGCGGCCAGGGCCGTGTCCTCGGTGGTGCCGTTCTTGTCGTCGTCGCTCGTGCACCACTTCGACTTGTACTGGGCGGGCGCCGACATCGTGATGATCGGCTTGCCGTCCTTGTCCTCGAAGCCGACGGACGTGCCGGCGGTCAGGACCTCCCAGTCGGCCGGCACGTCGAAAGCCGTGCCCCACTTGGGGTTCACGACCGTCTTCCAGCCCGCGATCGTCGGCTTCTCGGTCGTTCCGTCACCGCGTGTGTCGTCGTTCGCCGAGGCGGAGGGGGAGGCGGTCGGGGAGGTCGTCGGCGACCGGGTCGACCGCTGGTTCTTGCCGCTGTCCGCCTTGTCGTCCTTCCTCCCGCCGAGCACCAGGAACCCGGTCACCCCGGCCGCCACCACGACGGCCGCGGCCGCGACGATCGCGACCAGCTTGGTCCGGTTGCCGCCGCCCCCGCCCCCGCCCTGCGGTGCCTGTGGCATGCCGACGGGGCCCGGTGGACCCCACTGCGGCTGCTGCCCGTACCCGCCCGGCTGCGGATACTGCTGGTAGCCGGGCTGCTGATACGGATTCGGCTGTTGGTAACCCGGTTGCTGATACGGGTTGTTCTGCGGGTTCTGCTCGCCCCCTGGCGGCTGCTGTTCTGGCCACATGGCTGGTAACCCTAGTGCCGTACGGGACACCTTTCGGTCACCTGTCCGTGGCGGGTGTGTACCGGAAGGTCAGCCGACCGGGACGTCGTACAGCCGGACCGTGGAGAGGATTCTGCGGACGGTGGCGTCCGGGACCTCGCCCTCGACGCCCTTGGCGCCGACGAACGACCACGACACCAGGTCGCCGTCCGGGTCCTTGAAGGCGAAGGTCGTGGCCTTGCCGTCGGAGTCGCATCTGTCCTTCCTGACGACCCCGGAGGACTGCGAGGTGGCCACACTGCCGGTGATGCCGGAGGCGGTGGTGTACGAGGTGACGGCACCGATCTCGATCTTCTTCAGATCGGGCTGGGTGTAGAAGCCGAAGACCCACTCCGCCGAGTCGTTGCGGGCGATCTGCCGGGGGCTCCTGGCGCCGTCGTTCTCGCGCGAGCCGGTGTCGGCCAGCGGGACGTAGTCCACCGTGCCGTCCCGGTCCGTGTCCGAAGCGCACCACTTCTCCTTGAGGACGGCCGGCGCCTTCATGGCGATCAGTACGTCGTCCTCGTTTCCGTCCCGGACGGCGTAGGTGACCCAGCCGGTGGACTTCGGGGCCCACTCGGGCGGGACGTCGAAGGCGATCCCGGTGTCGGGGTTCGCCACCACCCGCCAGCCGCTGACGGTCGGCTCCGGTCCGCCGCCCGAGCGCGGGGCGGCGGACGCCGACGTGGTCGGCGAGGTGGTGGGCGCGGGGGTGGGGCCGTCGGCGCCGCCGATGAGCAGGGCCCCGGTCACGCCGGCCGCCACGACCACGGTGACCGCGGCAGTGATCGCGACCGCCTTCGTACGGCCGCCGCCACCCGTCGGCGGCTGCGGCTGCTGCTGCGTGAGGTACGGGTTCGGCTGGTGGTAACCCGGTTGTCGGTAAGGGTTGTTCGGTGCGTTCTGCCCGCTCGTCGGCGGCTGTTCCCCTGGCCACATGGGCGGTCACCATAACAACGATCATCACATCGGCTCTGGTCAGGCTCTGCTACTCATGAGTAACATGCCCGTCATGAGCACAGACCAGATGTCGATCGGCGAGATGCTCGCCGCCACGGTCCCGATGGTGCGGACCCTCAACCTGGAGTACCTGGAGACGACTCCGGAGCGGGCCGTGCTGGCCCTGCCGGACCAGGGGGAGTTCCACAACCACATCGGTGGGCCGCACGCGGGGGCGATGTTCACCCTCGCCGAGTCCGCGAGCGGCGCGATCGTCCTCGCCGCCTTCGGCGACCAGCTCTCCCGGGCCGTGCCGCTCGCCGTGAGCGCCGAGATCGCCTACAAGAAGGTCGCCCTCGGCCCGGTGAAGGCGACCGCGACCCTGGGCCGCCCGGTCGCCGACGTCGTCGCCGAACTCGACGAGGGCAACCGCCCGGAGTTCCCGGTCACCGTCGCCATTACGCGCGAGGACGGCGCGGTGACGGGCGAGATGACGGTGGTGTGGACACTGCGTCCCAACAGCTGATCGGGTGGGGGACGGTTGTCCGGCGACCTGTCCCGGCGGCTGACGGGGCGGGGCGACTGTTGTCAGATCGCGTGCGCCGGCGGCTGATCGGGTGGGGTGACGGTCCGGCCTCCGCGTCCCTGCGGTCGGTCGTGTGCGGCGACGGTCGGCCACGTGCTGTGCCCGCCGGCTGACCGCATGGGGTGAGGGTCTGTCGGACCTTCACCCCATCCCTCGCCGGGGGCCGCTCAGGCGGCTCGGCTCTCCTCCGGCGCCGCCTCGGTCCCCTCCAGGCCCGCCACGAAGTCCTTGAGCCATGCCGTGAACTCGGGTCCCAGGTCCGGGCGTTCGCAGGCGAGCCGGACCACCGTGCGCAGGTAGTCGCCCTTGTCGCCGGTGTCGTAGCGCAGTCCGTCGAAGACGACCCCGTGCACCGTGCCGCCCGCGGCCAGTTCCTGCAGCGCGTCGGTCAGTTGGATCTCGCCGCCGCGGCCGGGCGCGGTCCGCTCCAGGACCTCGAACACCTCCGGGTCGAGGACATAGCGGCCGATGACCGCGTAGTTGCTGGGCGCGTCCTGCGGGGACGGCTTCTCCACCAGGCCGGTCACCCTGACCACGCCGTCCTCGCCGGCCGGTTCGACCGCGGCGCAGCCGTAGAGGTGGACCTGGGACGGGTCGACCTCCATCAGCGCGACGACACTGCCCTGGAAGCGGTCGCGGACGTCCAGCATCTGGCTGAGCAGCGTCTCGCGGGCGTCGATCAGGTCGTCGCCGAGGAGCACCGCGAAGGGCTGGTCGCCCACATGGTGCTTGGCGCACAGCACCGCGTGGCCGAGGCCGAGCGGGTCGCCCTGGCGGATGTGGTGGATGTCGGCGAGCCGCGCGGGATCGCGTACGGCGTCCAGGCGCACGGTGTCGCCCTTGGCGGCCAGTGCCTGCTCCAGTTCGAAGGCGTTGTCGAAGTGGTCCTCGATGGCCCGCTTGTGCCGGCCGGTGACCATAAGGATGTCGTCGAGCCCGGCCTTCGCGGCCTCCTCGACGACGTACTGGATGGCCGGCTTGTCGACGACCGGCAGCATCTCCTTCGGGGTCGCCTTGGTGGCGGGCAGGAACCGGGTGCCGAGCCCGGCGGCCGGGACGACTGCCTTGCGCACCGACCGGGGGGATGTGCGGGCGGCGGAGGTGTGCGGAGCGTGGGGGGCGATCATGCGGCCCATGCTGGCCCGCCCGTATGAGAGCACACCGAGAGAAACATGGGAGACGGCTGTGGAACACCGGCTTCCACCCGCCCCGTCCGGTACCTCCGGTGAGTTGGAGATTTCGTGCACCACCGGGTCCATGGTGCACACAAGTTGAACCTGTGCCGCCGCTGATTAAGGCCGGGGTGTGGATACCGCCGGTAACTTATCTGAATTCCTCAGTCTTTGAACTCAAGTCACCCCAACTTCTTGTTTCCTGTGAGTCGCGTGTGTCAAGGTGAGCCACCTCGCGGGAGGGTCCAGAGGTCGTGCGGCCGTAAGGCCGGCCCTTATGGGCTCCAAAAGGTACGCACCAATCCGGCACTGTATTCCGTCAGGGCGCCATTTCTAGTGCCGTCCTGCGGCTCGGAAGGAAATGGCCCAGTGCAATCCCCCTACCCCCCACGCCCGCCTTACCCGCCTCGCCCCGGTTCGACCCCGGGGGAGTCCGACCGCAATCTCATCGCCCACCTCACCGGCACCCCCGAGGCCAGGCATCACGCCACCGCCCTGCTGCTCGCCCGGCACTGGCGCGCCACCTGCGACTATGCGATCGTCTGCCTCGCCTCCGCCACGCCGGCCGCCCAGTTGGTGGCCAGCGCCGCCTTCGAGCGCGTCCTCGGCCGGCTGAGCGGCGGCGCGGTCGGCGGTGCTCTTCGTCCGCAACTGCTCGTGGCCGTACGGGAGACGGTCCGCGCGTGGGCCGCGGATGAAGCCATTTCCGTGGTCGTACCGGAACTGCGCAAAACCACCGGCGGCCGCGGACTCAGTGCCGCGAGACCCGGAACCCCCGAAAGACGGCAACTCGCCGAACGTGCTTTCCAGGCACTTCCGGGCGCCTCGCAATGCCTTCTCTGGCACACCGAGGTCGAAGCCGAACCCATAAACATACCAGCTGGTCTGCTGGGTGTCGAGACCGGTACCGCCACCGCCGCTCTGGAGCAGGCCCGCGAACAATTCCGGACCGGCTTGGTGCGCGCCCACCGGGAACTCGCGCCCTCCAGGGAATGCCGCTTCTACAACCGTCTCCTCGACGTCCCCATTCGCCGCGGCGGTTCTCTGCTCCCCGATGTGCAACGGCACCTGGCGGAGTGCCGGTACTGCCGGCAGGCCGCCGAACAGCTCAGTCATTTCGACGGCGGCCTGGAGGTCCTGCTCGCCGAGACCGTGCTCGGCTGGGGCGCCCGCCGCTATCTCGACTCGCGGCCCGGCCGTGGCGCGGTCGTCGAGGCGTGGCCGGCCGACGGCGAGCCCGTCCGTGCGGCGGCCTCCGGCGGCCGGCACCGCTTCGCGTCCGTGGGCGGGCGGCGCAAGGCCCTGGTGGCCGGTGCCGGCCTGGTCTCCCTCGTGCTGCTCGCCACCGTCCTCGTGGTCAGGAGCTGGTCCGACGACAGCGGCGTCCCGCATCCCGGCGCCACCACCTGGGGAGCCCCCAGCGGCAGCCGTACCCGGCCTGGCCCCGAGGAGAAGCCGCCGGCGGCCTCCCCGTCCCCGGCCTCCGCGGGCGAGCCCGTCGAGATCGCCCACGGCAGACTGCGCAGCCTCGACGCCGGGCTCTGTGTCGACGTACGCGGCGACCTGGTGCGGGCCGGTGCGGACCTGCGGCTCGGGCCGTGTTCCGATGCCGGCTCCCAGCAGTGGTCGTACCAGGACGACGGCATGCTGCGCAGTGCGCTCGACCCCACCCTCTGTCTCGCCGCCGACCCCGGGGCGCGCAGTGTCGTCGTCTCCGGCTGCCTGGTGCACGCGGGCGAGGTGTCCTACGACCTGACGGTGGCCGGTGAACTGCTGCTGCGCTGGGACAAGGGGCTCGCCCTGTCCGAGGACGGAACGAAGGTGGTCGTGGCCGGGCGGGACGGGTCGGTGCGGCAGCGGTGGGCGCTGGACACGGGGAGCGGTGCCGCGGCGGCGCCCGCGGCCGGGCCCTCGACATCGCCCGAGTCGAAGAAGGACGAGCGGACGGAGTCCCCGGGGCCGTCCCGACAGGCCGTCCCTGACCAGGAGTTCGGCAAGCCGCAGGACCCGTCGTACGGCACCCGGGTCGCGCAGGTCGGATCCCATGACCGTCCCGTACCGGTCGTACCGCCCGGGCTTCCCGGGCCCGCGGAGCCCGTCGGCGCCCTCGCGGAGGCCGCGGGACCGGTGCTGGACTCCGTGGGACCGGTGCTGGACTCCGTGCCGGACGTGGTGAGCGGGGTCGGAACCCTGCTGGGCCGGCCGTCTCCGGTCGGCGAGGACGGGGCGACGCGCGGAGGCCGTACCAGCTGATGGAGATCCCCGGCTCCCCGGTGGGGAGCCGGACCCACCTCCACTGCCGCCTGCCCGGCCGGCGGCCACGGATGAGCGCTGCCCGCCGATCCGGCTTCACACCTGACCGGATCGGCATGGGTTCGTGGTGCTGTCGCCGACCGCGCGCACCGTCCGGAGCGGGCTCTCCGGTCGGTTTACTTCAAGGGTTTACGAGAATTTTCCCCACCGTGTGTTTCATTTGCAGTAATACAGTTGGCGACAGGTTTTTGTCAGGCTTGGGTCAGGGTTGCCGCGGCAGCGTTCGCCACGCGTTTCCGATGTGCCACGATCGAGCCAGCGGGTCGAAGTCATCCGGAATTTACAGAGCTCGGCGGGGTCGCACGGGGCGTTGCGGCGGGGTGAGTGCCGGGTGAATGGCCGGGGTGCTTTGACGGGCTTGTGACGGTGTGGCGCCAGTGGTCCGCGGCCCCGACGGCCGCTGATCCGTAGTGGATTGCTCTGATTTTCGGCTCTTGCGGTGAATTTCCCCGGCTGGCCGAATCAATGCTGTCGGGCGTGATAGCGCAGCGCCGTTATTGACCCGCGAGTAATGAACTCGCTAGTTTCCGGTGGCCTCACCCCGAGCTTTTCGCCGCACATGCCCCCACCGTGCTGTCCTCCCGATTATTCGGAGCATCATGACGTCCCCTGTGCGTGCCGTCGACCTGATCATCTGCATCACCCCTTTCGGAGAACCCGATGCCAGGCTCGCCACAGCGGTCTGCGCCGCCGGCGGACTCGGCGTCCTCGATCTGGGACGCGGGGACCGAAGATCCCGGGAGGCGCTGGCCCGGCTGAAACGGGCCGCGCCGGGCCCGTACGGCGTGCGAGTGGCCGCAGGCTGCGCACTCACCCCGGAGGACCTCGGCCCCGCACCCGACACGGTGGTCCTGGCCGCCGACGCGCCCTGGACGGTCGGGCAACTCGCCACCCAAAGCAGGGTGTTGGTCGAGGTGACCGATCTGGTGGGTGCGCGTGAGGCGGTCGCGGCCGGAGCGCACGGGCTGATCGCCCGGGGCGCCGAGAGCGGCGGCCGGGTCGGCGGACTGAACACCTTCGTCCTCCTCCAGCAACTCCTCGCCGCACCGGAGCTGGACCTCCCGGTCTGGGCCTGCGGCGGCATCGGACCGCGTACGGCGGCGGCCGCGGTGGCCGGCGGCGCGGCCGGCGTCGTCCTGGACAGCCAGCTCGCCCTGCTCGCCGAGTCCCGGCTGCCCGAGGCCACGGCGGCCGCACTGCGCTCCCTGGACGGCTCGGAGACCATCGTGGTGGCCGGTCACCGGGTGCTGCACCGCCGCGGCCCCGACGCCGTGCACCCGCCCGCCGACGACCCGGCCGCGGTCGCCGCGCTGCTGGGCGCCGAGGACCTGCGCACCCAGCTGCTGCCGGTGGGCCAGGACGGTTTCCTGGCCGCACGGTTCGCCGAGCAGTGGGGTGATGTACGCCGGACGGTACGGGAGTTGACGGCGGCGATAGACGGGGACGGGGCCGTCGCCGGTGACGCTCTGCGGCCCGGAACCTCCCCCATGAGCCGCGCCCTCGGGACCCGGCTGCCCGTCGCCCAGGGCCCGATGACCCGGGTCAGCGACCGGGCCGCCTTCGCCGCGGCCGTCGCCGCCGACGGCGCGCTGCCCTTCCTCGCCCTCGCCCTCGCCGACGGCGACCGCACCCGGGAGATGCTCACCGAGGCCAAGGCCGCGCTCGACGGCCGGCCCTGGGGCGTCGGCGTACTGGGCTTCGCTCCCGAGGAACTCAGAAACGCCCAGCTCGAAGCCGTACGGGAACTGCGGCCCACCCACGCTGTCGTCGCGGGCGGCCGGCCCGCCCAGGCGGAGGCGCTGGAGCAGGCCGGGATCAGCACCTTCCTGCACGTGCCCTCGCCGGGACTGCTGCGGCAGTTCCTGGAGGCCGGCGCCAGGAAGTTCGTGTTCGAAGGCTCCGAGTGCGGCGGCCATGTCGGACCCCGCGCGAGCTTCCCGCTCTGGGAGGCCCAACTCGCCGTACTGGAGGACTTCCCGGACGCCCAAGGCCTGGAGGTGTTCTTCGCGGGCGGCATCCACGACGAACGCTCGGCGGCGATGGTCGCCACGCTCGCCGCGCCGCTGACCGCCCGGGGCGCGGCCGTCGGCCTCCTGATGGGCACCGCCTACCTGTTCACCGAGGAGGCGGTGGACCGGGGCGCCATCCAGCCCCTCTTCCAGCGCCAGGTCATGGCGGCCGCCGCCACCGCCCTGCTGGAGACCGCGCCCGGCCACGCCACCCGCTGTGTACCCAGCCCCTTCACCCTCAACTACCACCAGCGCGAAGCGGAGTTGAGGGCGAACGGGGTGCCGGACCGCCGACTGTGGGAGGAGCTGGAGCGGCTCAACGTCGGCCGGCTGCGCATCGCCAGCAAGGGCGTCGACCGCACCGACGGCGGCGAGTTGGCGCATGTCGACGAGGAACGCCAGCTCAACGACGGGATGTTCATGGCCGGCGAGGTCGTCGTGCTGCGCTCGGCGACCACCACCGTGACGGCCCTGCACCACGCCGTGACGGACGGCGCGGCCGACTTCCTGGCGGCCCGGCCCGCGGCGGAGCAGCCTGCGGAACCTCCGGCCCCCGCCCCGCTCGACATCGCCATCGTCGGTATGGCCTGTATGTTCCCGCAGGCACCCGACCTGGCCACCTTCTGGGCGAACGTGGTCGCCGGACACGACGCGGTCACCGAGGTCCCGCCCGAACGCTGGGACCCGGCCGTCCACCACGCCGACGGCAGCACCACCTCCAAGTGGGGCGGCTTCCTGCCCCGCATCCCCTTCGACGCGCTGGGCTACGGCATCCCGCCCGCCTCCCTCGGCCATATCGAGCCCGTCCAGCTGCTCGCCCTGGAGGCCGCCCGACGCGCCCTCGACGACGCCGGGTACGGCGAACGGGGACGGGAGTTCGACCGCTCGCGCACGTCCGTCGTCTTCGGCGCCGAGGCCGGCAGCGACCTCTCCAACGCGGGCACCCTGCGCGCCGTACTGCCCTCCTACTACGGCAAGGTCCCCGAGGGACTGGAGGAGCAGCTGCCCCGGCTCACCGAGGACTCCTTCCCGGGGATGCTCGCCAACGTCATCTCGGGCCGGATCGCCAACCGTCTCGACCTCGGCGGCGCCAACTACACCGTCGACGCCGCCTGCGCCTCCTCGCTCGCCGCCGTCGACGTCGCCTGCAAGGAACTCGGCGCCGGGACCAGCGACGTCGTGCTGTGCGGCGGCGCCGACCTGCACAACGGCATCAACGACTACGTCCTCTTCTCCTCGGTGCACGCCCTCTCGCCGACCGGCCGCTCCCGAGCCTTCGACGGCTCCGCCGACGGCATCGCACTCGGCGAGGGCGTCGCGTGCGTGGTCCTGAAGCGGCTCGCGGATGCCGAGCGCGACGGCGACCGCATCTACGGTGTGGTCAAGGGCCTCGGGTCGTCGAGTGACGGCCGTTCCCTGGGGCTGACCGCCCCCCGCCCCGAAGGCCAGCGGGCCGCGCTGCTCCGTGCCTACCGCAACGCCGGCATCTCCCCGGCACAGATCGGCCTGGTCGAGGCGCACGGCACCGGGACCGTCGTCGGTGACCGCACCGAACTCACCATCCTCAGCGAGGTGTTCGCCGAGGCCGGCGCGGTGAACGGCGGTTGTGCGCTGGGGTCGGTCAAGTCCCAGATCGGGCACACCAAGTGCGCCGCCGGGCTCGCCGGGCTGATCAAGACCACCCTCGCCCTGCACACCGGTGTCAAGCCGCCCACCCTGCACATCGACCGGCCCAACCCGGCCTGGAAGGAGGACGACAGCCCGTTCGCCTTCCACGCCGAGGCCCGGCCCTGGGCCGCTCCGGCCGCCGAACGGGTCGCGGGAGTGAGCGCGTTCGGCTTCGGCGGCACCAACTTCCATGTGGTGGTGGGTGCGTACGACAGCGCCGTGCCGCCGGAGCAGGGGCTGGACGCCTGGCCCGCCGAGCTGTTCCTGTTCCGGGGGCGGGACGAGAAGGCCGCCCACCGGGGCGTCGAGGAGATTCTGAAGGCCGCTGAGACCGGCTCCTGGCGGCTGCGTGACCTTGCGCTGGCAGCAGCCCGCCGGGCGGACGCCTCGCACGAGCCGGTTCGGGCCGCGGTGGTCGCGGACGACGTGGCCGGGCTGGCCGGACAGCTGCGCCGGGTCCTCTCGGGGGAGCACGATCCGCGCACCGGGATCCACCTGGCCGACGGGCCTCAAGGCGACGAGGGGAAGGTCGCCTTTCTCTTCCCCGGCCAGGGCAGCCAGCGTCCCGGCATGCTCGCCGACGTCCTCATCGCCTTCCCGGAGCTGCAGCACTACCTCCAGCTCGGCCGGGCCCACGCCGACACCCTCTACCCGCCCACCGCCTTCGACGACACCACCCGTGAGCGCCGCCGGACCGCCCTCACCGACACCAGGGCCGCCCAGCCCGCCCTCGGCATCACCGGCCTCGCCGCCCACGCCCTCCTGACGGCGGCAGGGGTCCGCCCCGACATGGCCGCCGGACACAGCTACGGCGAACTCGTCGCCCTCAGCGCGGCCGGCGCCCTGACCCCCGAGACGCTCCTGGAGCTGAGCGCCGAACGCGCCGCCGCGATCCTGGCCGCCGCCGGTGACGAACCCGGCACGATGGCCGCCGTGTCCGCCGGGGCGCAGGACGTGGAGCGCGCGCTGCGTACCACCGGAGCTCCGGGACAGGTCGTGCTCGCCAACCACAACTCGCCCCAGCAGACGGTGATCTCGGGCCCGACGGAGGAAGTGACCGAGGCGGTACGGCTGTTGCGCGAGTCGGGATTCGGGGCGAAACGCATTCCGGTCGCCTGCGCCTTCCACAGCCCGGTCGTGGCGAACGCGGGGGAGCGGTTCGCCGAGGTCCTCGCCGAACGGGCGGTACTGCCGCCCGAGTTCCCGGTGTGGTCCAACCGCACCGCGGCGCCCTACCCGCCGGACGCCGACGCCGTACGCGCCGAACTCGCCGCCCAGATCGGTTCGCCGGTCGCCTTCGCCGCCCAGATCGAGGCGATGTACGAGGCCGGGGCCCGCGTCTTCGTCGAGGCCGGGCCCGGGACCGTCCTCACCCGGCTCGTCGGGCAGATCCTCGGCGACCGTCCGTACACCACCGTGGCCTGCGAACCCCGCGCCGGCAGCGGACTGCGCGGCTGGCTCGACGCATTCGCCCAGCTGGCCGTGGCCGGAGTCCCGGTGCGCACCGCCTGGCTGCTGCGCGGCCGGGACGCCGTGGACGCCGTCCGCACCCCGGCGCCGAAGCGGCCCGGCTGGACCGTCGACGGACAACTCGTGCGCACCGCCGCCGGAGACCTCCTGCCCGGTGCCCTCGCACCGGCCCGACGAGTCGTGGAGACGACGACTGTGACGACGAACCAGCCGCACGGCACACCGGCCGACCGGGACGCCCTGATCTCCGAATTCCTGCGCACCAGCCGGGAGATGATCGCCGCGCAGCGCGATGTGCTGCTCACCTACTTCGGGGCGGCACCGGGGGCGGTGCCCGCGGCACCCACCGCACCGGTGGCTCCGCAGCCGCAGCCGCAGCCGCAGCAGTGGCAACCGCAGGCGCAATGGCAGCCGCAGCCGGTCGCCGAAACCGCCGTACCGCAGCCGGAGGCGGCGGCCGCACCGGTCGTCGAGCAGTCCGCTGGGACCGACGTCGAGCGGGTCGTCCTGGAGATCATCAGTGAGCGCACCGGCTACCCCGTCGACATGATCGAGCCCGACCTCGATCTGGAGGCGGACCTGAGCATCGACTCGATCAAACGGGCCGAGATCGCGGGGGAGCTGGCGAAGAGGCTCGGGATCGCGGGCGGCGCCGAGACCCTGGACGACGGCGAGTTGGAGGAGCTGGCCAAGGCGCGTACGGCGGCCGCGGTGACGGGATGGCTCACTGCTCGCGTCGGAGGGGGCGCCCAGACGGAGACCGCCGTCGCGGCGGAACCGGTGGCTGCCGTCGCGGCGGAACCGCCGGCCGCCGTAGGGTCCGAGGAGCCCGTCCCGGGTGAGGCCCCGAAGCGGTTCGAGATGCGGCCCGTCGTGCTGGCACAGCCGGCTGCGGTGGCCGACCCGGCCGCCCTGCTCGCGGGCAGGCGGTTCTTCGTCCTCGGGGACGGCGCGCAGGTGGCGCAACGGCTCTCCGCGCACGGCGCCGAGGCGGTGACCGTCGCGCCGGATCATCTGCTCGGGGAGTCGGACGGGACCGTGGACGGCGTGCTGTACCTGGGCGCGCTGCCCGGCAACGGCGACTCGCCGGTGCTGCCGGACGCCTTCCCGGTGCTGCGGGCGGCCCTCGCGCGCGGCCCGCGCTGGCTGCTGGCCGCCCGGCCCGCCGACGGCGAGGAGGCGGCGCGCTCGGCCGGACTTCATGGGCTGTTCCGCACCATGGCCCGGGAGTACCCGGACACCGTCGTCAGGGTCGTGACCCTCGCGGACACCGCACCCGACGCCGTCGCCGACGCGCTGCTCGCCGAGCTGTCCGCCCCGGAACCGGCCCCTGTCGTACTGCGCACGGCCGCCGGCCGGCAGGGCCTTGAGCTGGTCGAGGTGCCGTTGGGCGCGCTCGGCAGCACCGGGGCCGGACCGGCGGGGGAGGGGGCCGCCGAAGCCGCCGCGCTCGGCCTGGACCGGGACTCGGTGGTGCTGCTCGTCGGCGGGGCCCGGGGCATCACCGCGAAGTTCGCGGCCACCCTCGCCGCCGCCTGCCGCTGCCGCATCGAGCTGCTCGGCCGGACACCCGCGCCCACCGGCCCCGAGGGCCCGGACACCGTCGGAGCGCGCACCCCGGCCGAACTCCGCGCGGCGCTCGCCGCCCGAGGGGGACGCAAGCCCGCCGAGGTAAACCGCGAGGCCGAACTGCTCCTCGCCCAGCGGGAGATCACCGCCACCCTGGGCGAACTCGCGGCGCTCGGCAGCGAGGCCCGCTACCGTGCCGTCGACTTCCGCGACCGGGACGCCGCACTCCAGGCCGTCAAGGAGATCCACGCCGACCACGGACGCCTGGACGGGGTCGTCTTCGCCGCCGGGGTGATCGAGGACCGGCTCATCGCCGAGAAGACCCCGGAGTCCTTCCAGCGGGTGTACGGGACCAAGACGGCCGGCGCCGCCACCCTCCTCGCCGCCCTGGAGGAACTGCCCAACGGGCCAGGTTTCGCGGTGCTGTTCGGCAGCATCTCCGCCGTCCTCGGCAACCGCGGCCAGTCCGACTACGCGGCGGCCAACGACGCCCTGGAGAGCCTGGGCGCGGGCTGGGCGGAGCGGACCGGGAACCGTGCGCTGACCGTGCACTGGGGGCCGTGGGCGCCCACCGGCGGGCACACCGGAATGGTCAGCCCGGAACTCGGGCGCGAGTACGCGCGGCGCGGGGTGCGGCTGATCGATCCCGAGGAGGGCACCGCCGCCCTGCTGCGGGAGCTCGCCTGGGGCGAGGAGTCCGCGCGAGCCGTCGTCTACACCGCCTCGGGCTGGTGAGATGAGCGACGACCGCCGGACACCGGCCGGCATGGATGACGGCCCTCGGACACCGGTCGGCTCGGGCGACGGCCCTCGGGCACCGGTCGGCATGGAGGGCGCGCCTCGCACACCGGTCGCGATCGTGGGGATGGCGGTGCTGCTGCCCGGTGCCGCCGGCCTCGACGCGTACTGGAGGAACCTGCGCGACGGCGTGGACTCGATCGGCGAGGTGCCGGACGGTCGCTGGGACGCGGACTACTACCGGCCCGGCTCGGCGACCGGGCCCGCCGTCCCCGACCAGGTGTACTGCCGGCGCGGCGGCTTCGTGGACGGGCTGGCCGAGGTGGAGGTCACCCGGTACGGGATCATGCCGAACTCCGTGGACGGCACCGAGCCCGACCAGCTGATCGCCCTCGACGTGGCCGCCGCGGCGATCGCCGACGCCGGTGGCGAGGACCGGCTGCCCGACCGGCACCGGATCGGTGTGGTGCTGGGCCGGGGCGGCTATCTCACGCCCGGGCTGGTCCGGCTCGACCAACGGGTCCGGACGGCGGGACAACTCGTCCGCACCCTGGGCGAGTTGGTGCCGGACCTCACGCCCGGTCAACTGGCCCGGGTGCGCGAGGCGTTCACCGAGCGGCTCGGCCCGGCCAGCCCCGAGTCGGCGATCGGCCTGGTGCCGAACCTCGCCGCCTCCCGGATCGCGAACCGCCTGGACCTGCGCGGCCCCGCCTACACCGTGGACGCGGCCTGTGCCTCCTCGCTGGTCGCGGTCGACCAGGCGGTCACCGAACTCGCCGCCGGGCGCTGCGACGTGATGCTCGCCGGGGGAGTGCACCACTGCCACGACATCACCCTGTGGAGCGTCTTCTCCCAGCTCCGCGCCCTCTCCCCCAGCGAGCGCATCCGCCCCTTCCACCGCGAGGCGGACGGCATCCTCATCGGTGAGGGCACCGGAGTGGTCGTCCTCAAACGGCTCGCGGATGCCGAGCGCGACGGCGACCGCGTCTATGCCGTGATCCGCGGCACCGGCGTGGCCAGCGACGGCCGTACCGCCGGACTCGTCAACCCCGACCCCGGCGGCCAGGCCCACGCCGTACGCCAGGCCTGGCGGGTCGCGGGCCTGGACCCCACCGCCCCCCGCTCGGTCGGCCTCCTGGAGGCGCACGGCACCGCGACCCCGGCGGGCGACGCGGCCGAACTCACCACCCTCGCCGAGGTGTTCGGGCCCGGCGGCCCCGGCGGCGAGCGAGCGGTGCTCGGCTCCGTGAAGTCGATGATCGGCCACACCATGCCGGCCGCCGGAGTGGCAGGGCTGGTGAAGGCGGCACTCGCCCTCCACCACGCCACCCTGCTGCCCACCCTGCACTGCGACGACCCGCACCCGGCCCTCGCGGCCACCCGCTTCCGCA
Source organism: Streptomyces sp. NPDC101234 (assembly GCF_044767525.1). Classification (NCBI taxonomy): domain Bacteria; kingdom Bacillati; phylum Actinomycetota; class Actinomycetes; order Kitasatosporales; family Streptomycetaceae; genus Streptomyces; species Streptomyces sp. NPDC101234. Next base: position 120,907 of record NZ_JBIWOA010000021.1, read on the forward strand.
CCCTGGACCGGGCCGAGCCCTGGGAGACCACCCGGGAGCAGCCGGTGCGCCGGGCCGGGGTCAACGCCTTCGGGTTCGGCGGGATCAACGCGCACGTGGTGCTGGAGGAGGCACCGCGGCGCACCCCCGGCCGGGCCCGCGCCCAGGTGACCGAACCCGAGCGAGTCCTCCTCCTCGCCGCCCGCACCCCCGAACAGCTCGACGCCACCCTTGCCGCCGACGACTCGGCCGTGCTCGTCGCCGGTCTCGACCCCGCGCACCCGCACCCGCAGGCCGGACCGGTACGCCTCGGCATCGTCGACCCCACCGCCAAACGGCTCGCCCTCGCCCGCCGCGCCGTCGGCAGGGGCCGGGCCTGGCAGGGCCGCAACGACGTCTGGTTCCGGCCCGCCCCGCTGCTGCACACCGGCAGACTCGTCTTCGTCTTCCCGGGCCTGGAGGGCGAGTTCACTCCCCGCGTCGACGACATCGCCACGCATTTCGGCCTCCCCACCGTCACCGGAGGTCCCGCCGCACAGGACGTGCGGGTCGGTGACGTAGGCCGTCATGGGTTCGGTGTCGTCGGCGTGGGGCGGCTCCTCGACTCGGCGTTGCGCCGGATGGGCGTGACCCCGGACGCGGTCGCCGGGCACAGCGTCGGTGAGTGGACGGCGATGGTGGCCGCCGGGCTCTACTCCGGTGAGCAGGTGGACGCGTTCATGGCCGGGTTCGACCCCGACACGGTCACCGTGCCGGGCCTCGCCTTCGGTGCCATCGGCGCCTCCGCCGGTCACGTCGAAGCCGCACTGCGCGACGACTGGGCGGGCGCCGGGATCGTCCTCTCCCACGACAACGCCCCCCAGCAGTCCATGATCTGCGGTCCGGACCGAGCGGTGGCGGAGTTCGTCCGTGCCTTCCGCGCCGACGGCGTGCTCTGCCAGGTGCTGCCGTTCCGGTCCGGCTTCCACACGCCGATGCTGGAGCCGTACCTGACCCCCATCAAGGAGGCCGCCGAACGCTTCCGGCTGCACCGGCCCACCGTCCCGGTCTGGTCCGGCACCACCGCGGCACCCTTCCCCGAGGCCGAGGCGGAGGTGCGCGCGCTGTTCGTCCGGCACCTGCTGGAACCCGTCCGCTTCCGGCAGCTGGTCGAGGCCCTCTACGCCGCCGGGCACCGCACCTTCGTCCAGATGGGCCCCGGCCAACTGGCCTCGCTCATCGGCGACACCCTCGGCGACCGCGACCACCTCGCCGTCGCCGCCAACTCCGCGCACCGAACGGGCATGGCCCAACTGCGCAGAGTGGCAACGGCGTTGTGGACGGCGGGGGCGGCCGTGGCTCCCGCGGTGCCGGGAACGGAGGCGGCGAGCGTCGCTCCGACGGTCCCGGGAACGAACGGCGCGACCACGGCCGTACGACACCGCCCACCCGTCCGCCTCGACCTCGGCGGCGCTCTGGTCTCCCTCGACGGCGAGGTCCTCCACCAGCTCCGTGCCGAGCTGGGGAGAGCGCGGCCCCCCGCGCCCACCGGCCCGTCCCCGCTGGACGACCTCGCCGTACGTATCCCGGCCGCCGCCGAACTGAGTGCGCTGCTGCGCGACACCGCCGACACGGCTGCCGCCGTACTCGGGGCGCGCCGTACGACGGCGGCCCCGGCCCCGGCCGTACCGACACCCCGCACTCCCGCGCCCACCGGACCCCGCGCCCCGGCCGCGCCCGCCCCGGCCCCCCGCACCACCACCCTCAGGGTGTCCCCGGACACCATGCCCCACCTCCTCGATCACTGCTTCTTCCCGCAACGGCCCAACTGGCCGGACGTCGAGGACCGTTGGCCGGTGGTGCCCGCCACCACGATCGTCCGGCACCTGATGGACGCGGCGGAGGAGGCCACCGGACTGCGCGCGGTCGCCGTGCACGGAGCCCGCTTCGACCGCTGGCTCACCGCCACACCCGCCGTCGACGTCCCGGTCACCGTCAGCCCGCAGGGCCCCGGCCGCGTTCTGGTCACCTTCGGCCCCACCGCCCGCGCGGTCGTCGAACTCGCCCCCGGCCACCAGCCACCACCGTCGGCCCCCGCCCGTCCTCCCGCTCCCGAACGCACCCCCGACCACACCGCCGCCCAGCTCTACAGCGAGCGCTGGATGTTCCACGGCCCGGCGTTCCAGGGCGTCACCGAGCTCACCGCGATCGGCGACCGGCACGTCCGTGGAGTGATCACCACGCCCGCCGCCCCGGGCGCCCTGCTCGACAACGTGGGGCAGATCCTCGGCTACTGGATCATGGCCACCCGCACCGAGCGGACCGTCGTCTTCCCGGTGCAGATGCGGGAGATGCGCTTCCACGGCCCGCACCTCGTGCCCGGCACCGAGGTCGGGTGCCTGGTGCGGATCACCTCGCTCACCGACACCGTTCTCGAGGCGGATGTGGAGCTCACCGTCGACGACCGGGTCTGGGCGAGTATCGGCGGCTGGCAGGACCGGCGCTTCGACAACGACCCGCAGACCCGCCCGGTGGAGCGCTTCCCCGAGCGCAACACCCTCTCCGAGGCGCGGCCCGGCGGCTGGGCGCTGGTCCACGAGCGCTGGCCGGACCTCGCCTCCCGCGAGCTGATCATGCGCAACTCGCTGGGCGGAGCGGAACGTTCGGAGTACGCCGAGCGCGCACCGCGCGGCCGCCGGCAGTGGCTGCTCGGCCGGATCGCCGCCAAGGACGCGGTACGGCAGTGGCTCTGGCAGCACGGCGAGGGCCCGGTCTTCCCGGCCGAACTCCGCGTACGCAACGACGAGTTGGGGCGTCCGTACCTGGTCGGCGTGCACGGCCGCACGCTGCCGGCACTGGACGTCTCCCTCGCCCACCGGGCCGAGGCGGCGGTGGCCATCGTGCGCCCGCACACCCCCGGACCCGGCCCGGGCATCGACCTCGAAGAGGTCACCGAACGCGACCCGGCCGCCATGGAGGCCGCGCTCGGCGCGGACGAACTCCGGCTGCTGCGCACGCTCTCCGCAAGCGGCTCCGGCGCGGTGTGGTTCACCCGGTTCTGGGCCGCCAAGGAGGCCGTCGCCAAGGCGGAGGGCACCGGATTCGGGGGCCGGCCAAGGGACTTCACCGTCCTGGAGGCGGCCCCGGACGGCAGCCGGCTGCTGGTCTCGGGCCGGCTGGAGCGCGCCTATCCGGTGCACTGCGCGCCGGTCCGCAATCCCCCCGCACTGCCGGACCGCGACTACGTCGTGGCCTGGACGACCGGACCGGCAACCGCAGACCCAGAGGAGGACCCGCGATGAACCCCATCGAGCCCGAAGTCCGCGCCGACGAGGAGGCGGTGCTCGCCGACCTCACGCGGATGCTCCGCACCCTCCTGGAGGAGTACGGCGACGACGACGCCGTGATCGGCATGAGCACCACCTTCAACCGCGACCTGGAACTGGAGTCCATCGACCTGGTCACGCTCGCCGGGCTCCTGGAGGAGCGGTACGGCAAGCGGGTCAACTTCGCCGAGTTCCTGGCCGGGATGGAGTTCGACGAGATCATCGGGCTGACCGTCGGCCGGCTCGTCGAGTACGTGGTGTGGAGCCTGAAGGCCACGGAGGCGGGCTGAGCCATGGCGATCGTCGACACCGGAGACATCCGGCTGCACGTGCAGAGAATGGGCCCGGGAGAGGGCCGTACCCCCGTCGCCACCGTGGTCCTCGTACACGGGCTGCTCACCGACAGCCTGGCCAGCTACTACTTCACCGTGGCCCCCGCCTTCGCCGCCTCCGGCCTCGACGTGGTCATGTACGACCTGCGCGGCCACGGCCGCAGCGGCCGCCCGCCCGGCGGCTACACCCTCGACCACAACATCGACGACCTGGAGGCACTGCTCGACCACCTGTCGATCACCGGCCCGGTCCATCTCGTCGGCAACTCCTACGGCGGCACGATCGCCTTCGGTTACGCGGCCCGCCACCCCGAACGCGCCGCCAGCCTCACCCTGATCGAGTCCGAACCCGCCACCGCCGCCTGGGCGGACAAGCTCGGCGGCATCCTGCACCGGGTCGTCACCGAGCTCGCCCACAACGAGCCGGACGCGATCGCCTGGATCACCGCCAACCGCAGCCACAACACCGCCCGCCTGGCCAGAGGCGCGGCCCGCCTGGCCCGCGAGACCAGCCTCGGCCGGGACATCCCCGCCAGCCGGGTCCTCACCGAGGAGCAGATCAGCGCCGTACGCTGCCCGGTCCTCGGTGTCTACGGCGGAGACTCGGACCTGGTGGAGGTGGTCCCGCTGAAGGAGACCCTGCTGGCGGACTACCGCTCTGTGGTGCTGCCAGGGCACGAGCACTCCGTGCTGGTCGAGGCGGCCGGCACGGTCGGCGGACACATCCTGGAGCTGATCCACTCGGTCAGCGGGGCGCGGACGGCCGGGGTCCGGTGAGCGGCTTCCTGTTCGTCGTACCGCCGCTGGTCGGGCACATCAACCCGGCCGTCGGAGTGGCGGCCGAACTCACCGCGCGCGGCCACCGGGTGGCCTGGGTCAGCGCGGACGCCGGGCTGGTGCGCCGACTGGCGGGAGCAGAGGCCGAGGTGTTCCCGTGCGCGGGGACGATCGAGGGCGAGCGCCCCGCCGACCTGCGGGGCGCGGAGGCGCTGAAGTTCCTGTGGGAGTGGTTCCTGGTGCCGCTCGCGGACGCGATGGCACCCGGAGTCCGGGCGGCCGTCGACGACTTCCGCCCGGACGTGGTCGTCGCCGACCAGCAGGCCTTCGCCGGTGCCCTGGTGGCCGAGCGGCTCGGCCTGCTCTGGGCGACCTCGGCGACCACCTCCGCCGAGTTCGGCGGCGCCTACGACGGCATCCCCAAGGTCGCCGACTGGCTCCGGGCCCGCCTCGCCGAACTGCGCGAGCGCATCGGCGACCCGGACGGCACGGCCGACCCGCGCTTCTCACCGCACCTCGTGCTGGCCTTCACCACCCCCGAACTCGCGGGCCCGTCCGACCGGTCGAGGGTGCGCTACATCGGGCCGTCCGTGTCCGAGCGGCCGGTGGACCACGGTTTCCCCTGGGAGTGGCTGGACCCGGGCCGCCGCAAGGTCCTCGTCTCCCTCGGCACCGCCAACGCGGACGTCGGCGGACGGTTCCTGGCCGAGTGCGTAGCCGCGGTACGCGAACGGGCGGACCGGATACAGGCGTTGATCGCCGACCCCGGCGGCACGCTGCCGCCCGCGGCCGACGACAAGGACATCCTGGTCCGCCCCTCCCTGCCCCAACTCCCGCTCCTGGAAAGGGTCGACGCGGTCGTCTGCCACGCCGGGCACAACACCGTGTGCGAGGCGCTGTGGCACGGCGTCCCGCTGGTCGTCGCACCGATCCGCGACGACCAGCCCGTGATCGCCGGACAGGTCGTCGCCGCGGGCGCGGGCATTCGGGTCCGGTTCGGGCGGGTCACCGCCCCGAGGCTGGGCGAGGCCCTCGACACCGTCCTGTACGAGGGCGCGCACCGCACCGCGGCGGCCCGGATCCGTACCGCGTTCCGCGCGGCGGGCGGTGCGCCGGTCGCCGCCACCCACCTGGAAGCCCTGGCAGCCGAGGAGACCCGATGAGCAAGCAGAGTGAGATCGAGGCGCTGCGCTCCGCCTACCAGCGGGACCTGGCCGAGGGCACCGACCGCTTCTTCGAACCTCCGCGGACCACCTGCCCCTGGTGCCGCTCCGACCGGCTCACCACCCGCCTGCGCACCACCGACCTGCTCCAGCACAAGCCCGGGAGCTTCGTCCTCGACCGCTGCCAGGACTGCGGGCACACCTTCCAGAACCCGCGCCTGAACGAGAGCGGCCTGGAGTTCTACTACCGCGACTTCTACGACGGCCTCGGCGAGCAGAAGATGAGCGGCACCTTCGGCGGCCGCACCAAGATGTACCAGGGCCGAGCCGAGTCCATGGTCCCGCACGATCCGACCCCCAAGAACTGGCTGGACGTCGGCACCGGCCACGGCCACTTCTGCGAGGCCGCCCGCGAGGTGCTGCCCGGCACCGCCTTCGACGGCCTCGACTTCACCGACGGCGTCGAACTCGCCGCCCGCGAGGGCCGCGTCGAGCACGCCTACCGGGGCGCCTTCCCCGACCTGGCCCCCGAGCTCACGGCCCGCTACGACGTCGTCAGCATGTTCCACTACCTGGAGCACAGCACCGACCCCGACCGCGAACTGCGCGCCGCCCATGAGACGGTACGCCCCGGCGGTCACCTCCTCATCGAGGTCCCCGATCCCGAGAGCCGCTACGCCCGCCTGCTGGGCCGCTGGTGGCTGCCCTGGCTCCAGCCGCAGCACCTGCACTTCATCCCCGTCGCCAACCTCCGCGAACGCCTCACCGACCTGGGCTTCACCGTCGTCGACGAACAGCACGCCGAGGCCCACGACCCCGTCGACCTGCTGGCCGCCTGCTGGCTCGCCCTGGACCACACCGCCCCGCGCGAGGACGCCCCCTGGCTGCCGAAACCGCCCGGCGCCCTCCGGAAGACGCTCCGCGCCACCCTGCTCATCGCGGGCATCCCGGCCCTGATCGCGAGCACCCTCCTGGACCGCTTCGCCGTACGACCGCTCTCACACCGTCTCCGCGTCTCCAACGCCTACCGGATCGTCGCCCGCCGCGACTGATGCCTCACAGCACCTTCGCGCGGATCATCGCCGACAGCACCAGGGCGCCCGGCAGCAGCGGCACCCAGTCGGTCAGGACGCGGTAGCCGATCACGGTGGCGGTGGCCACCGCCATCGGGGAGCCGAACGCGGCCAGCGTGAACACCAGCGCCGCGTCCACCGCGACGCTGCCGGGCACCGGCACGGCACCCCCTGCGGTGCCCGCCGCCAGATACGCCAGGATCACATCCGTCCACGACAGCCCGAGCCCCAGCGCCTCCCCGGTACAGGCCAGCACACTCGCCTGCACCAGCGGCATCGCGGTCGCCCCGCCCCACAGGGCGAGCACCCGGGAGGGCCGCGCATGCACCGTCCGGGCGTCGGTCAGCGCACAGCGCACCAGTCCGGTGAGCGGCCGCCGCAGCGGTCGTACGACGGCCATCGCCACGCCCGCCAGGGTGAGCACGGCGGCGACCGGGATCAGCACCGTGCCGTCCGGGACCAGCTCGGCCAGCCGCCGCCAGGCGGACGACGACAGCAGGAACACCACGAGCACGACCGTCTTCGCCCCCGACTTGGCCACCGAGTACAGCGCGATCGAGGCGGTGGCCCGGTCCAGGGGGACACCCCGGGTACGCAGGAAGCGGACGGTGACGGCGTGCGCGCCCAGCCCGGCGGGCAGCACGTGGTTGGCGGCCCCGGCGGCGAACTGCGAGGCCAGCAGCAGCCCCGGCGGCAGCCGGTCGGGCACGGCGCCCTGCCGCACACAGGCGGCCACCACCCAGGTGAGGCAGGTGAGACCGCCTCCGGCCAGCAGCCATGCCGGTTCGGCGTGGGCGAGCCGGGTGACCCCCTCGTACAACAGCGACCGGTTGGTCAGCCCCCAGACCGCCGCGATGAGCAGCGGGGACAGGCACAGGGCGAGCCGGAGCGGCCGGCCCGCCGTGGAGGGGGCCGGCAGGGCAGGCACGGCTGGTGCGTCGGGGCGGGCCGATGACAGTGAGGACAGTGAGGACACGGGGACGTTGTCCTTCCACAGCGGGCCCGAGGTGGGGAGCCACGGGCGAGCGAGACCGCCGGGGAGCCTTCCCGTCCCGTATGACACCCGGATGTCCGAAAACCGAAGGCGGGAGGGCGGGCGGGTGCCGCGGGCGCTGCCGTACCCCGCCGACCCGGTAGCCTTCCTGGGGAAGGAGCACGCGACAGGGGAGGAACCGGCGGTGCACGTCCAGGAATGGCTCGACTCGGTGCCTGCGGTCGCCGTCTATGCAGTGGTGGCGCTGGTCATCGGACTGGAGAGCCTGGGCATCCCGCTGCCGGGCGAGATCGTCCTGGTCTCCGCGGCGCTGCTCTCCTCCCAGCACTCGGGCATCAACCCGATCGTCCTCGGCGCCTGCGCGACGGCCGGCGCGGTCATCGGCGACTCGATCGGCTACGCCATCGGCCGCAAGGGCGGCCGTCCGCTGCTGGCCTGGCTGGGCAGGAAGTTCCCGAGACACTTCAGCGAGGGCCATGTGGCCACCGCCGAGCGCTCCTTCGAGAAGTGGGGCATGTGGGCGGTCTTCTTCGGTCGCTTCATCGCCCTCCTCCGCATCTTCGCGGGCCCGCTGGCCGGCGTCCTGCACATGCCGTACTGGAAGTTCCTGATCGCCAACCTGCTCGGCGGCATCTGCTGGGCGGGCGGCACGACGGCGGTCGTCTACTACGTCGGGATCGTCGCCGAGGACTGGCTGAAGAGGTTCTCGTACGTGGGCCTGGCGGCGGCCGTACTGGTCGGCCTGGCATCGATGCTGATCGTCCAGCGCAGGGCGAAGAAGGTCCAGATCACGGAGAAGGAAGCCGAACCGGTAAACGCCGGCGACTGAAGCGCCCCGAAGGGGCGCGGGGCGTAGTCGATTTGAGGCTCCGCCGCGTGGGCGCGACAAGCCCCCACGCACCCGCACCCGCCCGACGACCTACTCATGCACCCCGCGATGCGCCTTGGCCAACTCGGCATACAAGGTTCCGTTGAGGGTGACCCCCTGCCTTTCCTCCTCCGACAACACCCGCCGCACCTTGGCCGGCACCCCCGCCACCAACGACCCCGGCGGCACCTCCATCCCCTGCGGCACCAACGCCTGCGCGGCCACCAACGACCCCGCTCCGATCACCGCCCCGTTCAGCACCGTCGCCCCCATCCCGATGAGGCAGTCGTCCCCGACGGTCGCCCCGTGCACGACCGCGTTGTGCCCGATGGACACCCGCTCGCCGATACTCACGGGAAACCCCGGATCCGCATGCAGCGTCACGTTGTCCTGGACATTCGCCTGAGCCCCCACGGTGATCTTCTCGGTGTCCCCCCGCACCACCGCGCCGTACCAGACGCTCGCCCCGGCCTTCAGCGTCACGTCCCCGATCACCGAGGCCGTAGGGGCCACGAACACATCGCCCTCGATGCTCGGCTCCCGCCCCCCGATCCCCACGATCAGCGCCTTCTGAGTCATCGCCGTCTCCCGTCGTCATCGATGTCCAGGGCAACCTAGCCCACGCCCTGGGGCGAAGATCACAGCAGCCCGCCCTCTTGCCGACGGCCCCCGCTGAGTACCGTGAGCCCGTGCCCAAGCCCAAGAACACGTTCTCATCCTGGCGCCGCCACCTCGGCCAACGCGCTGTCCACGCGGCCTGGGCCTGGGCGCAGCGCACCGGTTCCGTCAGCGCCGAGCACCCCGGCCGCTTCCGTTTCGGCGCGCTCGGCGAAGCCACCCGCCTCGCCTTCCCGCTCGGCACGGTCTTCGGCGAGCCGTGGATCCACCTCGGCTCGTACTGCATCGTCGCCGAACAGGTCACCCTCACCGCGGGCCTGATGCCCGACCTCGACCTCGGCCCGGACCCGATCCTGCGCATCGGCGACGGCGTGGTCCTCGGCCGCGGCAGCCATGTGATCGCCGACACGACGGTCACCATCGGCAGCGACTGCTACTTCGGTCCGTACGTCTACGTCACCTCCACCAACCACTCCTACGACGACCCGCACGAGCCCATCGGCAAGCAGTGGCCCCGGATGGAGCCCGTGGAGATCGGTCCGGGCTGCTGGATCGGCACGGGCGCGGTGATCCTGCCGGGCGCGCGGATCGGCCGGAACGTGGTGGTGGCGGCCGGCGCGGTGGTGCGGGGCACGGTGCCCGACCATGCCGTGGTGGCGGGCGCCCCGGCCCGGGTCGTACGACGCTGGACCCCCGAGACCGGCTGGCAGCCGCCGCTGCGCACGCCCGCCCCGGTGCCGATCCCGGAGGGCATGACACCGGAGCAGCTGCGGGCGCTCGCGGAGCTGGACGACGAGGACGTGGCGAGGCTCGCCGAACTGGAGACGGAGGGCTGAGCCGCCCGCCGAGCCGACCGGCGTCGGTTCAGCCGGTGGCCAGCAGCAGCGTCCCCACCAGCGCCAGCCCCGCCCCCGCCGCCTGGACGGCCCGCAGGCGTTCGCTGAGGAAGCCGCGGGCCGCGAGCGCGGTGACCACCGGGTAGAGCGAGGCGAGCACCGCGGCGACGGTGACCGGGCCGTGCTGGGCGGCGACCGAGTAGGTGCCGTTGGCCGCGACGTCCGCGAGACCGACGAAGCCCAGCGCCGGGAGCGTGGACCAGGCGAAGCCGCCCTCCGGCAGCGCGGGCGAGCCCCTCCGTACGGACAGCCACAGGGCCGCGCCGCCCCCGGCGACGTTCGTCAGCCGTTGCACGAACAGGGCCAGGAACAGGCCGGTGACATTGGTGGACGCCTCCGTGATCAGTGCGAACACCGTGCCGAAGCCGCCCGCCGCGACCAGGGTGAGCAGGATCGCCCGGCGCTGGACGGGCGCGCCGCGCAGTTGCGGGCCGCCCGCCAGGACGACGCCGGTGACGGCGACCGCGATGCCCGCGACCTGGACCAGCCCCGGACGCTCGCCGAGGAACAGCCCGACGCCGACCGGGACGGCGACGCTCAGCGTGGCCAGCGGGGAGACGACGCCCATCGGGCCCAGGGCGAGCGCCTTGTAGAAGGAGAAGAGCGCGACCGGCCCGACCAGGCCCGCCGCGAACGCGAACCAGAGCCGGGGCCCGGCCTCGCTCCAGCCGCCCGTGGCGACCACGATCACACCGAGCACCGCCGCGGCGATGCCCTGTGAGACGACGACCACCGTGAGCGCCGGGGCGCGTCGTGTCAGCAGCCCGCCGCCGAAGTCGGCCAGTCCCCACAGGAGACTGGTGGTCAGGGCGAAGAATGCTGTCACGGCCCGCCTCGCAGTACAGTTCGGTGAACGATCAGGTACACCCCACCGTAGTTCATTCAGTTGAACTCTGTCATTCAGGATACTGGACCGCGATGACCTCGACGATGGACGGAACGTGTCGGACCTCGACCTGCTGACCCAGTCCCTGGCCCGCAACGTCAAGCACTGGCGCTCGGTGCGCGGCTTCACCCTCGACGTGCTCGCGGCCCGTGCCGCGGTCAGTCGCGGCATGCTCATCCAGATCGAGCAGGCCCGCACCAACCCGAGCATCGGCACGGTCGTCAAGATCGGTGACGCCCTCGGTGTGAGCATCACCACGCTGCTCGACTACGAACAGGGCCCGAAGGTCAGGCTCGTCCCCGCCGACAAGGCCGTACGGCTGTGGCACAGCGAGGGCGGCAGCTACAACCGCCTGCTCGCCGGCACCGAGGCGCCCGGCCCGCTGGAGATGTGGGACTGGCATCTGATGCCGGGCGAGAGCAGCCCGTCGGAGCCGCACCCCGCCGGCACCGTGGAGATCGTCCATGTCACCGCCGGTGAACTGACCCTCACGGTCGACGGGGTCGAGTACCGCGTGCCGACGGGCGCGAGTGCCTCCTTCGAGGCCAACACGCCCCATGTGTACGGCAATACGGGGGACGTGCCGATGGACATGGTGATGACGGTCTCCGTCCCGCCGGTGTCCTGAGAGCCCGCCGGCGGGCTGTTAGCGTGCGGACATGCGTGCACCCATCGGAGACTTCGACGCCGCCACCCCCGCCCCCGACTGCCTCGACGAGCTGACCGCCCCGGTCGCCGACGCCGTACGCCACTGGAGCGGTGCCGTACCCGCGGACCAGATCCTCTACGTCGAGACCGACCCGCTGTGGGCGGACACCGCCGTCTTCGTCGAGCACTACGGGCGCGAACTGCTGGAGCAGTCGGCCAACTGCGTGGTCGTGGCGGGCAAGCGCGGCGGCGAGACGACGCTGGCGGCCTGCCTGGTCCTGTCCACCACCAAGGTCGACGTCAACGGCGTCGTACGACGCCAACTCGGCTCCCGCAAGGCGTCGTTCGCCTCGATGGACACCGCGATCGGCGAGACCGGCATGGAGTACGGCGGCATCACCCCGATCGGACTCCCGCGCGACTGGCCCCTGTTGGTGGACTCGGCCGTCGCCGACCTGCCCTGGGTCCTGGTCGGCAGCGGCCGCCGCCGCGGCAAACTCCTGCTCCCCGGCAAGGCGTTCGCCCAGATGCCGGGCACGGTGGTGCTGGACGGGCTCGGCGTCTAGGGGGTGTCTGGCGGATCAAGTCGCAGGAAAGCAGCGGTGCCTGATCGGCCGAGGTGAGCGGGGTCGTGGGAGTCCCTCCCGCGCGAGGTTGTTCGAGCGTGGGGAGCGTCCGACTGCAAGGCGGAGGAGGCGTAGACATCAGCCGCTGCCGCGGCGGGCGACGCGGTGGGGGCACCTCCCGGCCGAAGGCTGGGGGACGTCGGCGAGTGACGACAACGCCGCTGGGGGTACCCCCTCTGGGGGAGGGCGTGCCAGACCCCGCGTCTGCGGCATGATCCGCCGGACACCCCCTAGGAGGGGGCGTGGGCGTGGTGTGCCAGTGCCAGGTGGGGGTCCGCCTCGCCCGGCGCCGGTGCCGGGTCCGCGTGCACCAGGGCTGCCGTCAGCCGCGGTACGGCGTGCAGCAGCGCGTGCTCGGCCCCGACCGCGATCGCGTGCGCCTGCCGTACGGTCGCCTCGCCGTCCACGACGACCGCGACCTCGGCGCGCAGCCGGTGCCCGATCCACCGCAGTCGCAGCTCACCCACCTCGCGCACCCCCGGCACCGCGCTCAGCGCCCGCTCGGCCCGGTCCACCAGCTCCGGGTCCACGGCGTCCATCACGCGCCGGAACACCTCGCGCGCCGCGTCCCGCAGCACCAGTGCGATCGCGGCGGTGATCGCCAACCCCACGATCGGGTCGGCGAGTTGCCAGCCGAGCGCCGAACCGCCGGCCCCCAGCAGCACGGCCAGTGAGGTGAATCCGTCGGTGCGGGCGTGCAGCCCGTCGGCCACCAGCGCGGCCGAGCCGATGTCCCGGCCCACCCGGATCCGGTACCGGGCCACCCACTCGTTCCCGGCGAAGCCGACCAGCGCGGCCACCGCGACCGCCGGGACATGGGTGACGGGCCGCGGATCCAGCAGCCGGTCCACCGCGGTCCACGCGGCGAACGCGGCCGACGCCGTGATCGTCAGTACGATCGCGATCCCCGCGAGATCCTCGGCCCGCCCGTAGCCGTAGGTGAAGCGGCGGTTCGCGGCGCGGCGTCCCAGGACGAAGGCGATTCCCAGCGGTACGGCGGTCAGCGCGTCGGCGGCGTTGTGCACCGTGTCGCCGAGCAGCGCGACGGAGCCGGACAGGACCACGACGACCGCCTGGACGAGCGCCGTCACGCCGAGCACGGCCAGCGAGACCCACAGCGCCCGCATGCCCCGCGCCGAGGACTCCAGGGCGGAGTCGAGCTTGTCGGCGGTCTCGTGGGAGTGGGGTGTGAGGAGGTGGGTGAGGCGGTGGCGGAGCCCACCGGCCGGGGAGTGGGAGTGGGAGTGGCCATGGTCATGACCGTGCGGGTGCTCGCCGTGCTCGCCGTGCTCGCCGTGCTCGCCGTGCCGGCCGTCGGAGTGCACGTGTTCGCCGCGCCGGTCTTCCGCGCGTGCGTGCTCATGACGGTGGTCGTCCGCGTGTGCGTGTTCATGGTGGTGGTGCCGGTCGCTCATGCGGCTCCCCTCTCCGGTGCGCGGGACGTGGACATGCGGCGCCCACGACGCCATTATGTGCGTATGAGCGCACGCATGCACCTATCAACTGCGCATCATGCGCATCCGCGCAGCCCCGGCGAGGAACAGTTCGCGCTCGCGGCCGAGCTCCTCGCCCTGCTCGGCGACCGCACGCGGCTCACCCTGCTGCACGCCCTGACGGCGGGGGAGGCCGATGTCACCACGCTCACCGAGGCGTGCGGCGCGGCGCGGCCCGCAGTCAGCCAGCACCTGGCCCGGCTGCGGCTCGCGGGTCTGGTGGGCACGCGCAAGGAGGGGCGCCGGGTGGTGTACTCGCTGCGCCACGGCCATCTGCGCCGACTGGTCGGCGAGGCGCTGAAGGTGGCCGACCACCGGCTCGCCGAGACCGCGGCCGACGGCGCTACCGCAGCAGAGAGCTGAGCCGCTCCAGCAGGGCGAGCGCCTCGTCCGGATCGGTGGTCGCCGCAGCGAGCGCCGGGCCCAGCGGGGCTTCCTGCACCACCTTCATGCGGTCGGACGGCTCGGCGGGCGGGCTGAGCAGCGTACGACGGCCGTCGCGCGGGTCGGGTTCGGTCGTGACCGCCCCGGCACCGCGCAGCCGGGCCACGCAGTTGGAGACCTGGCTCTGTGCCAGACCGGTGCGCCTGGCGATCTCCGTGACCGTGGTCCGGGGGTGGTCACGCAGGTCGGCGGCCACGATGAGCACCGTGCCCGTACTGGTGGGGTGCTCGCCGATGCCGTCGGTGGGGACGGCGGACTCCGCGAGCCTCTGGAGGCGGTGGCCCAGCAGGTAGAGGTCGGTGACGTTCACGCACCGCAGGCTACATCCGCGACAGATGCATCTCAAGTAGATGCATTGCATCTTGATGCATCTCCATCTGATGGATATGTTTCTCTGCATGCCGAAGACGACGAAGCTCCGTGGCAACCCCTGGGCCGTCCTGGTCACGCTGTCCCTCGGGTTCTTCATGACCCTGCTCGACATGACGATCGTCAACATCGCGATCCCGAACGTGATGAGCGACCTGCACACCGGACTCGACCAGGTGATGTGGACCGTCAGTGGCTACACCCTCGTCCTGGCCGGCCTGCTCGTGACGGCCGCGCGCCTCGGCGACATGAGGGGGCAGCGGGCGCTGTTCGCGGCCGGCGTCGCGGTGTTCACCGCGGCCAGCGCGGTCTGCGGACTCGCCGGCGGGATCGAGGTCCTCGTCGCGGCACGGCTGGTCCAGGGGCTGGGGGCGGCGCTGCTCACCCCGCAGACCATGGCCCTGATCATGGCGGTCTTCCCGGCCGGGCGGCGCGGCACCGCGCTCGGTGTATGGGGCTCGGTCGCCGGGGTGGCGACGCTGTCCGGGCCGACGCTCGGCGGACTGCTGGTCAGTACGGTCGGCTGGCGCTGGGTGTTCTTCGTCAACGTCCCGATCGGACTGCTGGTCCTCGCCCTGACCTTCCTCTTCGTGCCCGACCTGCGCACCGGCCGCGCCCACCGGCTCGACCTGCCCGGCGCCCTGCTCTCCACCACCTCCCTGACCTGCGTGACCTTCGCCCTGATGGAAGGCGACCGGTACTCCTGGAACGCCGGAATCCTCGCGCTCGGCGCCGCCGGGCTCGCCTTCGCCGCCCTGTTCCTGCGCGGGCAGGCGCGGCGTCAGGAGTCCGAACCGCTGGTGCCGTTCCGGCTGTTCGCCGACCGCGGCTTCACCGTGATGACCGGGCTGGTCGGTGCGATCGGGGCCGCGCTGATCGCCGCTGTGCTGCCGCTCGGCCTCTACTTCCAGCAGCAGCTCGGCTTCAGCGCCGTGCACGCCGGACTGGCCCTGGCGCCCTCCCCGTTGGTGTCCCTCTTCGTCTCCCCGCTCGCCGGACGGCTCAGCGACGGGGTCGGAGGCCGCCGGGTGCTGCTGGCCGGGCTGGTGTCCTTCTGCGCGGGACTGCTCGTCGTGATCCTGCTCGCCCAGGCCTCGGCCTCCGCGCTCGTCTTCACGCTGCCGCTGATGTTCATGGGCCTCGGCACCGGCTGCATGATCGCCCCGCTCTCCACCGAGGCGATGCGGCAGGTGCCGGCACAGCTGGCCGGGGCGGCCTCCGGGGTCAACAACACGGTCCGGCAACTGGGGTCGGTCCTCGGTTCGGCCGCGGCCACCGCTCTGATGGCCGCGGGGGCCACCCCGCTGGCCGGCATCCACCTGGCCATGGCCCTCGCGGTCGTCCTGCTCGCCCTCGCCGGTACCGCGCTGTTCGCGACCCGCGCGGGAAACCCGGCGGCCGTCCCGGCGTAGCGCTCAGAACGCGGCGGCCGAACCGAGATACTGCTCGGCGAAGGCCGTCGCCGCCGCGCGTGACGTGAACAGCCTGCGCATCCGGGCCAGCGTGGTGCCCGCGAGGAACGGATCACCGGAAGAGGTGCCGTGGTAGATGCCGGACAGGAACTGCGAGAACTCCTGGTAGTCCCAGACCCTGCGCAGACAGGCGTGCGAGTAGCCGTCCAGTCCGGAGTCGTCGCCCTCGATGATGTGCGCGGTGAGCGCGTCGCCCAGCAGGAAGGCGTCGTGCAGGGCGAGGTTCATGCCCTTGGCGGCGATCGGCGCGGTCAGATGACCGGCGTCGCCGGCCAGGAAGAGACGGCCGAACACCATCGGTTCGACGACGTAGTTGTGCATGTCCAGCACGCGCTTCTCGATCAGCCGCCCCTCGTTGAGCGGTGGCGCGTCGGCCGCGCCGAGGCGTTCGTGCAGCTCCGTCCAGACCCGGTCGTGGGTCCAGTTCTCCGGATCGTCGCCGGGCGGGCACTGGAGGTAGTAGCGGGTGACCTCGGGACTGCGGGCCATGTGCCCGGCGAACCCGTTCGGATGGACGCCGAACAGTACACAGTCCGAGGACGGCGGCGCCTCGGCGAGCAGCGCCAGCCACGCTATGCCGTAGTCCTGCCGCCCGATCCGCACCCGCCCGGCCGGAATCGCGTCCCGGCTCACCCCGCGTGCGCCGTCGCAGCCCGCGACGAACTCGCAGCGCAGGACGTGCCGCCGACCGGTCTCCGGGTCGGCGTACGACACGGCGGGCCGGTCGGTCTCCAGGTCGTGCAGCGTGACGTCCCGCACCCCGAACCTGATGTCCCCGCCGCGGATGTCGGCGTACTCCCGCACCAGGTCCGTCACCAGCAACGGCTGCGGATAGACGTAATGGTGATGGCCCGTCAGGTCGCCGTAGTCGAAGCGGAAGCGCTCGCCGGCGAAGCGGAACTCGCACTCGGAGTGCAACTGCGCCCGGCCCAGCAGGTTGTCGGCCAGCCCGCGTTGTCGCAGACCGTGTACCGCCCATTCCTCGATGACCCCGGCCCGCGGCCGCGTCTCTATGAACTGTCTGCTCTCGGTCTCCAGGACCACACAGTCGATGCCGGCGGCCTGAAGGACGTTCCCGACGGTCAGGCCGGCGGGCCCGGCGCCCACGACGACGACCGTACGGCGTTCCTCGGGCCCGGAGTTGGAGTGGGGGGAGGGGTGAGTCACCCCCGCATTATGACGGTGTCCCGTCAGCCGCGGCAGAGCCGAGGGGGCTGACGGGACACCGTCCGACGAGCGGGTTCAGTGCGCCGGGGCGTCCGTGACCACGACCTCGTCGATGCTGCGCTCGATGTCCTGGGCCGTGGACGCGGTCGCCTTGGCCCAGTAGTAGATGCCGACCGAGAAGACGGCGATGACCACGATGTCCCACCACAGGGCGATGTGGCCCTGGCCGCCGAAGCCGCCCTGCCAGGAGATCAGGCCCATGCCCAGCAGATAGACGGGCAGCCACTGCGCGGCCTTGAAGTCCAGCCGGGGCGCGTCCGGCAGGTTCTTGCTGTGGGCGTAGAAGGCGTAGCCGCCCAGCAGCAGGTAGCCGAGCACGATCGCGATGCCGAGCCGCCACAGGATGTCCCAGCCGGACCAGTAGATGATCAGGTTGGCGACCACGAACGACAGCGGGGAGAGCACCTTGCCGAAGGGCAGCCGGTACGGCCGCTCGAGGTGCGGCAGCTTGTCGGCGAAGACGCCGTACGCCAGCGGCGCACCGGCGTACATCAGCACGCTCGCGGAGGTGATGAAGCCGACCAGCTGCTGCCAGCTCGGGAACGGCAGGAAGCAGATCACGCCGGTCACGAAGGACATGATGAGACCGAACCACGGCACACCGCGGGCGTCGGTCCGGGTGAAGAGCTTCGGCGCGTAGCCGTTCTTCGCCAGACCGTAGGAGACGCGGGAGGTGGCGGTGGTGTAGATGAGGCCGGTGCCGCCGGGGGAGATCACCGCGTCGATGTACAGCACCACGGCCAGCCAGCCGAGACCCACCAGGGTGGCGAGGCCCGCCCACGGTCCGCTGATGCCCGCGTACTTCAGGTTGGCCCAGCCGTGCGCGAAGGTGCTGTGCGGCAGCGCGGCGATGAACACGACCTGGAGCGCGACGTAGATCACGGCGCCGATCGCGACCGAGCCGAGCGTGGCGCGCGGCAGGTCCTTCTTCGGGTTGCGGCTCTCACCGGCCAGCTGGATGGCCTGCTCGAAGCCGAGCAGCGCGAAGATGATGCCGCTGGTGCTGATCGCGGTCAGCACACCCTTGGCGCCGAAGGGGGCGAAGCCCTCGGAGTGGAAGTTCGCCGGGTGGAAGTTGCCGATGGCGATGATGAAGATCGCGGCCAGTGGCACGGCGATCTTCCACCAGGTCGCGGCGCTGTTGGTGTGCGCCAGTACCCGTACGCCGAAGAAGTTGACCCCGACGAACAGGGCCATGAGCACGACGGCCACCAGCAGGCCGCTCGCGGTCAGGGTGCCGTCCGCGTGCTGGAGGTGCTGGGCCCACTTCCAGTGACCGGCGTAACCGATCATGGCCTCGACCTCGATCGGGGCCACGGTCGCCGCCTGCAGCCAGGAGAACCAGCCGAACGACATGCCGGCCAGGCCGCCGAACGCGTAGTGCGGGTAACGGGCCGTACCGCCCGCCACCGGGAACATCCCGCCGAGCTCGGCGTGGACAAGGGCCAGCAGTACGATCGCGACGGCGCCGATCACCCACGAGATGATCGCCGCGGGACCGGCCATGCCGACCGCCTTCTCGGCGCCGTACAACCAGCCCGAGCCGATGATCGAGCCCACAGAGGCCCACATCAGGCCGATCAGGCCGACGTCCCGCCTCAGGCCGCCGGAAGGCCTGGTGTCCTCCGGTGCGGCATTCTCGACACTCACCATGTCAAGTGGCCTCTCATTTTCTGAACGCAGATTTAACGAGCAAGAGGGCACAACTTAAGGGCGGGTTCCGGAAGGGCAGAAGACCCTTGCCAAAGATTTGACCCTCGATCTTGCCTGTCTTGGCCAAAGCTTTTGCGCAGGTGAGCGAGGGTCACGGAATGTCCGTATTCAGTTATGATATGTGAGAAGAGGGTAAGACAGGCAAGCTCAGATCAAGCTCAAATCCGGGCTCGGATCCGGGCTTAGAGTCAGGCTCAGATCCGGCTCAGCCGCGGAATTTCGATGGCCGGGCAGCGGTCCATGACCATGTCCGGACCCGCGGCCCGCACGCGCTCGTACGCGGCCTCGTCGACGACCCCGAGCTGGAACCACACCGCCTTCGCGCCCTTCGCCAGCGCCTCGTCCGCGACCGGCCCGGCCAGGTCGCTGTTGACGAAGACGTCCACCACGTCGACGTCGAAGGGGATGTCCGCCAGTGACGCGTAGCCCTGCTCACCGTGCACCGTCTCCGCCTTGGGGTGGACCGGCACGATCCGCTTGCCGAACCGCTGCAGTACCTGTGCCACTCCGTATGCCGCGCGCTCCCGGTTGGCGGACAGGCCCACCACCGCCCAGGTGTCACCCGTCTCGGTCAGGATCCTGCGGATCGTCGCTTCGTCGCCGTACACCGGCGGCCTCCTCGGTTCAGGGTTCAGGGGAAGACTCGCCGTCGGCAACAGCGTCCGCCGGACCGGGATTCCCCGGCCCGGGCCGGGGACGGCGCAGTACAGGCGGGACAGTCCGCGCGGTAGGGGGTGTCCCATGTCCCGCATGTCCCGCCACGGTGACCTGAATCGTCGCAAGGTGCCTGCGTACTCCCCTCCGCACGCCTACGCTCGGGCCGTGCTGCGCATTCTCGACGCCAAGACCGGTGAGACCGTCCCCGCCGCCCCCGCCCGCCGCGCTCTGACCCGGGTCGAGGCGCATGCCTCCGGGTACGACCTGACGGCGCTGCGGGTCCTGCTCACCACCGACCTGCTCCTGCGCGCCCTGGAGATCGGCGGCACCCCGGTCCTGCCCCTGCTCACCGCCGAGCGCCACCAGGCCGAGCTGCACGCCGCGGCCACCACCCTGGGGATCCGCCCATTCGAGGACGGCCGGGACCTGTCGTCGGGACTGGGCGAGGCCCAGGTCGTCCACGTGGCGGCGGACGGCGTGACCGTGCCCGGCCCTGACGTGACCGTCACCGTCGCTCCCGCGAGCGGCCCGGACGCCGACGTACTCAACCAGCTCGCCGACCCCGCCGTGCTCCGGCTCGCCCTTCTCGATGCCCCGCGCGGCACGGCCGTCCACCTCGGTGCCGGTGCCCTCGACGCGGCCGGGCGGCGGCTCGGCCGGCTGCGGCAGTCGGTGGCCCACTGGGCGCACAGCCCCTCGCGGCCGGTGCCGGAGAAAATAAGGGGACGCCTGCGGGACGCCTGGGAGGACGACCTCGACGTACCCGGGGTGCTCGCCGTGCTGCGCTGGATGGAGAACCAGCCCGAGATCCCGGACGGCGCCCGCTTCGAGACCTGCGCCCACGCCGACCGGCTGCTCGCCCTCGACCTCACCCGCGACCTGGGCAGGTTCGCGTGATCGCCCGGGCGGGTGCGGGCCCGCTGCGCCGCCTGGTCGTCCTGCGGCACGCCAAGTCCGCCTGGCCCGAGGGGGTCTCCGACCCGCTGCGTCCGCTCGCGGCCCGCGGCCGCCGCGACGGCCCCGCGGCGGGCCGCTCCCTCGCCGAGTCCGACTGCCTGCCCGACCTCGCGATCTGCTCCACCGCCGTACGCGCCCGGCAGACCTGGGAACTCGCCTCCGGGCAGTGGGGCACGCCACCCCCGGTCCGCTACGACCGGCGGGTGTACGCGGCCGGCGTCCCCGAACTCCTGGAGGTCGTGCGCGAGGTCCCGGACGAGGTGGAGACCCTGCTGCTGGTCGGGCACAACCCGGGGCTGGAGGAACTGGTCCTCGAACTCGCCGGCGACGGCCTGGACGACACGCTGGAGCAGGTGCGCAAGAAGTTCCCGACGTCCGCGATCGCCGTACTGGCCTGGCACGGCACCGGGTGGGCGGCGCTGGGGCCGGGGACGGCCCTGCTGACGGAGGTGACGGTGGCGCGGGGGAGGAAGGAGTAGCCGCGCCTCGACGGCCTCGGGCCTGCGCATAGGGTGGGCGGATGCAGGACGAGTACCGCACAGTCGCCCGCGCGGGCACGCACGAGACCGAGGTCAACCGCTCCCGCTTCCTGTGCGCCCTCGCCCCGGCGGCCACCGAACGGGAGGCCCAGGACTTCGTCGCGGCGATCCGCAAGGAGCACGCCGACGCCACGCACAACTGCTGGGCGTACGTCATCGGCGCCGACGCCTCCACCCAGAAGGCCAGCGACGACGGCGAACCGGGCGGCACCGCCGGCGTCCCCATGCTCCAGATGCTGCTGCGCCGCGACATGCGCTACGTCGTCGCCGTCGTCACCCGCTACTACGGCGGCGTCAAGCTCGGCGCGGGCGGACTCATCCGCGCGTACGGCGGCGCGGTCGGCGAGGCCCTCGACGTCCTCGGCACGATCACCCGCCGCCGCTTCCGGCTCGCCACGGTGACCGTCGACCACCAGCGCGCCGGCAAGGTCCAGAACGACCTGCGGGCCACCGGCCGCGAGGTCCGCGACGTCCGCTACGGCGAGGCGGTCACCATCGAGATCGGGCTGCCGGACGCCGACGTGGACGCCTTCCGCGCCTGGCTCGCCGACGCGACGGCGGGCACGGCCGGTCTCGAACTGGGCGGGGAGGCCTACGGCGACGCGTGACACCCCGCTCGATGGCACGGAACCGCGAGACCCGGGCCCTGACGGGGCCCGGGGACGGGGCGGGACCGCGGGGTCCGGGGATCAGCGCATGACCGGGGTCTGACGGAGTTCGCTGACGAGCTGCGGGGTGAGGAGTGCGCCGGCGCGGTCCGCGAGGACGGCCATCTCGTAGCCGATGAGGCCGATGTCGCAGCCCTCCTCGGCGAGGATGCCGAGGCAGGAGCCGTCCCGCATGTGGGTGACCATCATGAAGCCGTCGTACATCTCGATCATGACGAGCTTCATGCCGCGGAAGCCGTGCGTCTGGGCGGCGTTCTGCGTGAGGGACACGATGCCGGAGACCACCGCGGACAGGTGGTCGGCGAGGTCGCGGGTCATCCCGTCCGACGCGGCGATGAGCAGACCGTCGGACGAGACGGCGATCTCCTGGGTGTCGCCGCGCGACCGGCGCCTGCCGCCCTGTCCCTGTTCGGCCGTGACCAGTTCGCCGGACTGGATGCGGGCCACGGTGTCGGGCAGGCGGCGCTGGGCGACGTCGTCCGCCTCGCCGGCCAGCGCGTCGAGGGGCCGGGTGATGGAGCGGCCGGCCAGCACGGCACCCACGACCAGGGCGGCGATCACCAGCAGGCCGAGGGCGAGGTAGCCGGTCAGGGCGGTGGCGGCGGCGTCGCGGAGGTCCTTGGCACGGGCCTGGACGTCGGCGTCGACGCTGAGCTGTGCCTCGTACACGGTGCGGTCGGCGCGGATCATGTCGCTGGTGAACCCGGCGGCGTCGGCGTCGATCTTCGAGCCGTCGGCGGCCTTGAGGGCCGTGCGCCCGCGGATGGTGCGCCAGCTGAGCGCGTTGCGTATGGACCGCGCCGAGCCACGCGGGACCAAGGACCGCATCGGTGGCTCCCTCCCCATTTGCCTCACCGGACTGTGACGATCTTCATGAAGCAATCACATGTTTCTGTCGCATATCCGTACATTTCAGGTGACACGGTGTGTTTGTCAATTAGCGATCCCGGTAAGGGGAATGGCCACTTCCAGCGCTGAAACGGAACAGAACTGGACCGTCGGCTGCTTCGCGCGCAAGGGGGAGGGGGTGCCCACTATTGGCCAGTCCACCCCCGGCGCCCAGCCCCTGCGGCATCCGAGTCTCGGATCACGCCTATCCACGCGGTGGATATCTCTCGCTGTTGCGAGCCTCCGGTCGGGGGTGGTTGCGTGCGCGTTGCGCGTGCGACTTACTCTTACAACTTGTAGGAGTCGCCGGGGAGGGTGTCAGCGCGCCCCGGTCAGGTCCCCCACGGGGCACCCGGCGGGCGGTCTCGCGGCGATTGCGGGGCCGTGTCCTTGGCTGAGGAGTGGCGAGAATGAGCGAACACCGGCGCCGATCGTCGGGAAGGGCCGTACCGTCCGGCTCTGACGGCACGCCGGGCGGCGGCCGGGCCGCGGCGCGGAGGGCTGCCCAGGCCCAGGCGCAGGCCCAGTCCCAGTCCCGGGGCGGGCGTGCCCGCCGTGCCGGGGGCACGCGACGTACGGACTCCGGACGCTCCGGACGATCCGGACGTGGCCGACTGATCGACTACCCGCGGGCGGACAGACGCGGCCTCCGGCGGTGGCTGCCTTCGTGGAAGCTGGTGTCCGGCACCTTCCTGCTGTTCGTCGGCTGCCTGATGGGCCTGTTCGGCTATGCCTACGCCACGACGACGATCCCCGGTGCGAACCCCAGTACGCAGGCGCAGAGCAACACCTACTACTGGTCGGACGGCTCGGTGATGGCCACCCAGGGGTCGACCAACCGGCAGAACGTCGATCTCGCCCAGGTCCCGAAGCTGGTGCAGTGGGACTTCCTCGCCGCGGAGAACGCCACCTTCTACACCGACCCGGGCGTCGACACGCAGGGCATGCTCCGTGCCGTCTACCACATGGCCACGGGCGGTGAGGTGCAGTCGGGGTCGACCATCACCCAGCAGTTCGTGAAGAACACCTACCTCAGCCAGGACCAGTCGGTCACCCGCAAGCTGAGGGAGATCATGATCTCCCTGAAGATCGGGGACCAGCTGTCCAAGCAGCAGATCCTCCAGGGCTATCTCAACAGCTGCTACTACGGCCGGGACGCCTACGGCATCGAGGCCGCGGCCCGCACCTACTACCACGTGCACGCCTTCCAGCTGAGCGTCAGCCAGGGCGCCTTCATCGCCGCCACGGTCAACGAGCCGAGCCTGCTGATGCATGCCGACACCGACCCTCAGGCCAAGGCCCAGGCCGAGGCGCGCTGGAAGTACGTGCTGGACCGCATGGTCAAGATCAACAAGATCACCGCCGCCCAGGAACAGCAGTACCTCGCCGCCGGGTTCCCCACGCCCAAGTCCTACGCGCCCTCCGCGGGGATGTCCGGGCAGACCGGTTATCTGGTGCAGGTCGCGACGAAGTACGTGGAGGCCCACGCCTCCCTCACGGACCAGCAGCTGGGGCGCGGCGGCTACCAGATCTACACGACCTTCGACAAGAAGAAGGTCAACGCGCTGTCGGCGTCCGTCGCGGCGATGGAGCGCAAGCACCTCGACCCGAAGCACCGCTCGGCCGACAAGGACGTCCAGGTCGGCGCGGCGTCGATCGACCCGTCCACCGGCGCGATCGTGGCGCTGTACGGCGGGGCCGGCTGGAACAAGGGGCACTGGACGGACAACGCGGACGCGGCCGGCGTGCCGGTCGGCTCCACCTTCAAGCCCATCGACCTGGCCGCCGCTCTCGACCACGGCGCCGTCCTCTCTCCCGGGCAGCCGGCCGCACCGATCACCCCGGACTCGAAGTTCAACGGCGACGACGGCATCACCATCAAGAACCAGCAGGGCCAGGAGCTGCCGGACTCGGGCGACCCCACAGGGCTCCTGCACCAGCGCAACGACGTGACCACGAAGTGGGGTTACATATCCCTGCGCAAGGCGATGGAACAGTCGGTCAACACCCCCTACGTCCAGCTCGGCGAGTACGTCGGCTACGACAACGTGGAGGGCGAGGCCCTGAAGGCGGGGCTCCTGCGCACGAGCCTGCAGTACGACACCCCGGGCTTCTACATCGGTACCTCCACACCGTCGGCGATCCGGATGGCGGACGCGTACGCCACCTTCGACGACAGCGGGGTCCAGCACGAGCCGTACTCGGTGACCAAGGTCGACGCCGACGGCCGGCAGCTGACCGGCTTCGACAAGCCCAAGGGTGCCCAGGCGATGCCCTCCTCGACCGCCGACACCGTCACCGACGTCCTGCGGGACGTGGTCAAGAACGGCACCGGAACCAACGCCCAGGCGCTGGGCCGCCCGGCGGCCGGAAAGACCGGTACGACCGACGACTACAAGTCCGCCTGGTTCATCGGCTACACCCCGCAACTGACCACGGCCGTGAGCATGTTCAAGGAGAACCCGAAGAACGCCGGCCTCCAGTCGATGCAGGGTGTCGGCGGCTACGCCAAGGTCTTCGGTGCCGACATGCCCACCGAGGTGTGGACCGGCTACATGACCGCCGCCCTCCAGGGGCAACCCGTCCAGCAGTTCCCGCCCGCGCCCCAGCTGGGCCAGGGCACGGACGAATACGGCGCACCCTCGCCCACACCCTCCGCCACCGTGACCCAGAGCACGCCCACGGCCACCCCGACCGCACCGTCCACCTCGAATCCCACCACCGGAACCTGCCAGCGGCACCGGCACCGGAGGCAGTGCGTCAGCCCGAGTCCGACCGACACCACCGGTACCACCACCGGCACCACCGGCGGCGGGCTGCTCGGCGGTACGACCGGCGGCACGACCGGTGGTGGCACCTCACCCTCACCGACGACCGGCTCGCCGACCCCGGCCGGCGTCCGCGGAGGGCCTTGAGCCGCGTCATGACGGCCGGTCGGGTGCCAGGACTGCGAAAGGCGGTCGCCGGACGGTTCCTGGTCCGGAACACACGTCCCACGGCAAGTGGAAGACGGACGGGTAGCCTGTCCGCAAAGACGGCGAAGGAAGGCGGACGGCGAGGTGGCGGGCCGAGGAGACGAGGAAGCCCAGGAGGCCCAGGAGGCATCCGGCAGGCGGGCGCGCGGCGCACTCGAGAGCGACGTGCTCGCCGCGCTCTGGGCCGCGGACGGTCCGCAGACCGCGCGTGAGGTCAGGGAGCGGCTGCCGGGCGACCTCGCCTACACGACCGTGCTGACGATCCTGTCCCGGCTGCACGACAAGGGCATGCTCGTCCGGCACCGAGAGGGCCGCGGATACGCCTACGAACCGGCCCGCGACGAGGCGTCGCACACCGCTCAGCGCATGCACTCCCTGCTGGAGGGCGGTTCCGACCGCGAGGCCGTGCTGGCCCGTTTCGTCTCGGAACTGTCCGCGCAGGACGAGCACCTGCTGCACCAGTTGCTGTCCGGGCACGGCGACGCACCCCCCGAGGGCAAGCGCTCCGACAGGAAGCGGTGAGCCGGTGCTGGTCAGCGTCTACATCCCGTTCCTCGTCACCGCGACACTCGCGGTGCTCGCGCCGCCCGCGGCACGTCGGCTGCCCCCGCGCCCGGCCGCCTGGGCGTTGGCCTGTGCCGCGCTGGTGACGGCGGCCGGATGGGCGGGGTCGCTCGCTCTGCTGGCCTTCACCGGCCTGGCGCAGATTCCGCAGATCGCGGCGGAGGGCCGCTGGTCCGTGTCCGCCCTGCGCTCCGAGGACCCGGTCTATTTCGTGGTCGCGGCGGGCAGCACGCTGGCGCTGGCGGCGGGCCTTGTCGCACTGGGCGTGGCCGCCGTCCGGCAGGGGCGCCATCTGGTCCGGGCCCGGCGGGAGTGCGCCGAGCTGCCCGGGCGGACGGAGCTGGCCGTACTCGACGACGACGCCCCGCTGGCCTTCGCGCTGCCCGGGGCGCCGGGACGGATCGTCGTCTCCCGGGGGATGCTGCGCTGCCTCGGCGCCGACGAGCGCGAGGCCCTGCTCGCCCACGAGCGGGCACATCTGCGCGGCCGTCACCATGTCTTCCAGAGCGTGTGGCGGCTCACGGCCGCTCTGAACCCGTTGCTGAGGCCCGTTGCTGTGGCCGGCAACTTCGTCCTGGAGCGCTGGGCCGACGAGGAGGCCGCGGAACGGGTCGGTGACCGCACGGTCGTCGCCCACGCCGTCGGACGAGCGGCCCTGGCGTCCGTCGGCGCGCCCCGTTCCGCCGCGCTGGCCGTGACCGGCGGGGCGGTGCCCCAGCGGGTACGGGCTCTGCTGGCCCCGCCGCCCGTCCGCCGCAGCCTGCCCCTGCTGGCCGGGGGCCTGCTGCTGGTGGTCTGCTGCGCGAGCCTGGCCAATGCGGCATCCGACAGCGACCGGATGCTGGACAGTGCGCAGTGGGCGCTGTGCACGACACGGACCGGTACCGCCACCCCGGCGCCGACCGGCCAAGACCAAGGCCAGGGCCGTGACCATGGGCCGGACGGTTGTTGCGGCGGCCACGATCGACCGGAACGCGGAGAGCAGCGCTTCTGACCGGTCGGGAGGAGCTGACGTCCCGATCGCCTGTCCTGCCCCTGAAGGGGCAGGACGAGTGGCCGCTTCCTCGCCGGTGTCAGCGGGCGGACCGCGCCACGGCGGGTTCGGCCGTCAGCAACGGGCGCAGCGCCCCATGGCTCAGGGAGCCGACCAGCGGGGTGGCCCAGCGGCGCGCGGCGAGGCTGACCAGGAGGGCGACGGGCAGGGCGAGGACCGCGGAACCGAGGACGTCGTGCGGGTAGTGGGCGCCGACGTACACCCGGCTGAAGCCCTCCACCACGGCGAACACGGCGGCGATGGCGCTCAGGCGGCGGTCCAGCAGGAACAGCGCGGCCACCGAGGCTGCGGCCACCGTGCTGTGCCCGCTGGGGAAGGCGTAGTCGGAGGGCGCGGGGCAGGCGTCGACGACATAGGCGTGGGGCATCGACCGGCAGGGCCGTACCTCGGCCACGATCCGCTTGACGACCTCGGCGGCGGCGAAGGCGGTCAGGACGGCCACCGGTGCGGTCAGCGCCAGGGCCATCGCCCGGGTGCCGCGGCGCCGGGCGCGCCACCAGCCCGTGATCATGAGGATCGCGAAGACGCCAAGCCCGAAGTTGGTCCACACCTCCATCGGGGTGTTGAGCCACGGGGTGGCGCGTGCGAAGTCGGTGACCGAGCTGAACAGCGAGCCGTCGATGCCGGACCCGTCGAATGCCAGCTGCGCGGTGGCGGCCGCGGTCATGGCGAGGCGTCCTTCCCTTATGAGTACGCCGACGGAGGGGGCGTGAAGGAAGGTGGCGCGAGCCCGCGCAACCGGTCGCACCCGCCCGCGTGGTGGCGCGTTGGAGACAGTGCAGTGACGTGAAGATGACTGCCCGGTAAATCTACTACATCTTGTAGAGGGGTGGCCGTCGATGCCCCGTGAGTCGGATTACAGGAGGATATTCCCGGCAATTCGGTACCGGAGGCAGGTGATGAACTGAGTTCCGTGGTGGAGCAGGGCCCCACAGGGGTTAGCGTGGTGGGCGCCGATCGTCAGCCTGCGCTGGCCGGTGCTGGTTCTTGAGGTGACGGAGGGGGAAACATGCAGGTCGGAGCGTTTTTGTGAGATTGCTGCACACATCCGACTGGCATCTGGGCCGGGCGTTCCACCGAGTGAACATGCTCGGGGCCCAGGCCGACTTCATCGGTCACCTGGTGACGACCGTGCGCGAGCACGCCGTCGACGCCGTGGTCGTCTCGGGAGACGTGTACGACCGCGCGGTGCCGTCCCTCGCCGCGGTCGAGCTCTTCGACGACGCCCTGCACCGGCTCGCCGGCCTCGGCGTGCCCACGGTGATGATCTCCGGCAACCATGACTCGGCCCGCCGCCTGGGCGTCGGCGCCGGTCTCATCGACCGCGCGGGCATCCATCTGCGCACCGAACCGGCGGCCGTCGGCACGCCCGTCGTCCTCGCCGACGCCTTCGGCGACGTCGCCTTCTACGGCCTGCCGTATCTCGAACCCGCCCTGGTGAAGGACGAGTTCGGGGTCGAGAAGGCCGGGCACGAGGCAGTGCTGGCCGCCGCCATGGACCGGGTCCGCGCCGACCTCGCCGTCCGTGCGCCCGGCACCCGCTCCGTCGTCCTCGCGCACGCCTTCGTCACCGGCGGCGAGGCCAGCGACAGCGAGCGGGACATCACCGTCGGCGGAGTCGCCGCCGTCCCGGCCGGTGTCTTCGACGGCGTGGACTACGCGGCCCTGGGGCATCTGCACGGCTGCCAGACCATCACCGAGCGCGTCCGCTACTCCGGCTCCCCGCTGGCCTACTCCTTCTCCGAGACCGACCACCGCAAGAGCATGTGGCTCGTCGACCTGGCCGCCGACGGCGCCGTCACCGCCGAGCGCCTCGACTGCCCGGTCCCGCGCCCGCTGGCCCGCATCCGCGGCACCCTGGACGACCTGCTCGCCGACCCCGCCCTGACCCGGCACGAGGACGCCTGGATCGAGGCCACCCTCACCGACCCGGTCCGCCCCGCCGACCCCATGGCCCGCCTCACCGACCGTTTCCCGCACACCCTCAGCCTGGTCTTCGCCCCCGACCGGGCCCCGGACGACCCCGACGTCTCCTACGCCCGCCGCCTCGCCGGCCGCACCGACCGGCAGATCGCCGAGGACTTCGTCGCCCATGTCCGCGGCGCGGGCCCCGACGAGCGCGAGCTGACCGTGCTGGACGAGGCGTTCGACGCGGTACGCGCCGACGACGCGGTGCGGGAGGTGGCGCGGTGATCGGCGTACCGGCCGGCGACCGGCGCACGGGCGGGGCGACGAGGTACCCGCGACGGACCGCGGAGGCCGCCCCGTGAGGCTCCACCGGCTCGACATCACCGCCTTCGGCCCCTTCGGCGGCACCCAGAGCGTCGACTTCGACGAACTCTCCGCCGCCGGGCTCTTCCTCCTGCACGGCCCGACCGGCGCCGGGAAGACCTCCGTCCTGGACGCCGTCTGCTACGCGCTCTACGGCACCGTCCCCGGCGCCCGCCAGAGCGGCCAGGGCCTCACCCTGCGCAGCGACCACGCCGACCCGGCCA
This sequence comes from Streptomyces sp. NPDC101234, assembly GCF_044767525.1. NCBI lineage: Bacteria > Bacillati > Actinomycetota > Actinomycetes > Kitasatosporales > Streptomycetaceae > Streptomyces > Streptomyces sp. NPDC101234. Next base: position 150,587 of record NZ_JBIWOA010000021.1, read on the forward strand.
CCCGCACCGAGGCCCGCCTCGAACTCACCGTCGCCGGACGCCGGCTGGAGATCACCCGGCAGCCGCCCTGGGAGCGCCCCAAGAAACGCGGCTCCGGTACGACTCTGGACAAGGCCCAGACCTGGCTGCGCGAGTACGACGCCACAGCCGGCGCCTGGCAGGACCTCAGCCGCTCCCACCAGGAGATCGGCGAGGAGATCACCCAACTGCTCGGCATGAGCCGCGAGCAGTTCTGCCAGGTCGTGCTGTTGCCCCAGGGCGACTTCGCCCGCTTCCTGCGCGCCGACGCCGGTGCGCGCGGTCAGCTGCTCGGCCGACTCTTCGACACGCGGCGTTTCGCCGACGTCGAGAAGCGCCTCGCCGAGCGCCGGAAGGCGACCGAGGCCCGGGTCCGCGACGGCGACTCCGCGCTGCTGGCCGACGCGCACCGTATGCAGCAGGAGGCCGGCGACGCGATGGAGCTGGAGCCGGGTGAGCCCGGTCTGGCCGAGGCCGTCCTCGCCGCCGCGGCCGTCGCCCGCAGCACCGTGCGTGAGCGCCTCACCGTCGCCCACTGCCGCCTCACCGCCGCCGAGTCCGCCCAGTTCGCCGCCGACCGCGCGCTGACCGAGGTACGCGAACTGGCCCGGTTGCAGGGCCGGTTCGCCGAGGCACGGCAGCGCGCGGTACGGCTGGAGGAGCGGGCCGGGGCGCACCATGAGGCGCAGGCGCGGATGGAGCGGGCGCGGAAGGCGGAGGCGGTGGCGCCGGCGCTGGAGTTGCGGGAGGCCGCCGAGGCCGGGCACCGCAGGGCGGCCGCCGCCGAGGCACGCGCGCGTGCGTTGCTGCCGGAGACGTTCGCCGGAGCCGGTGCGGCCGGGCTCGCGGCCGCAGCCCGCCGGGCGGCCGAGGAACTGGGCGGCCTGGAGTCCGCCCGCCGGGCCGAGCGCCGGCTCACCGAGGTCGTCGAGGAACGTGGGCGGCTGGACCGGCAGGAGCGGGACGACGAGGACGTCCTGCGCGAGGCCGAGGGCTGGCTCGCCGACTGGGACACCAGGCGTGCGGAGCTGCAGTCCCGTATCGACTCCGCCCAGCAGGCCGCGACCCGCGCCGAGCAGCTCGCCGTGCAGCGCGAACCCGCGCGCCGGCGGCTGGAGGCGGCGCGGCTGCGGGACGAGCTGGGCCGTGACACGGACGAGGCCCAGCGTGCGGCCCTCGACTCCGCACAGCGGGCCGCCGACGCCCGGACACACTGGCTGGACCTCAAGGAACAGCGGCTGACCGGCATCGCCGCCGAGCTGGCCGCGCACCTCGTCGACGGTGAGCCCTGTGCGGTCTGCGGAGCCACCGAACACCCGGTACCTGCACGGAAGTTCGCCGGTCATGTCGACGCCGAGGCCGAACGACGGGCGGAGGCCGCCTACCAGCGCGCCGACGAGCAGCGGGCCGAGGGCGAGCGGCGCCTCGGCGTCGTACGAGAGGCGCTCGCCGCCGCCTCCGCCGAGGCGGGTGACACGCCCACTGCCCGACTGGCCTCGGAGACGAGCGAGTTGGAACAGGAGTACGCACGGGCCCGGCGTGCCGCCTCGGCCCTGCACCCGGCGCACGAGGAACTGCGGCTGGCCGAGCAGGAGCGCGAACGGCGGCTGGCGGACCGGCAACAGGCCGAGATCCGGGCCGCCTCACGGCTGACCCGGCGCGACACGCTCGACACCGAACAGACCGCCCTGGAAGAGGAGTTGGCGAAGGCTCGGGGGAGTGCCGGGAGCGTGGCCGCGCGGGCAGCGCAGCTGGAGCGGCAGGTGGCTCAGCTCACCGACGCCGCCGACACCGCACGCGTCGCCGAGGACACCGCCCAGCATCTGAAGGACGCCGACGCCCGGCTCGCCGACGCCGCCTACCGCGCGGGCTTCGACACCCCGCAGGCCGCGGCCGCCGCCCTCCTTGACGACACCGCCCACCGTGAACTCCAACGACGCCTGGACGAACGGCAGTCCGAGGAGGCCGCGGTGCGCTCGGTGCTGGCGGAGGCCGACACCGCGGCCGCCGCCCAGCAGCCGCCCGCCGATCTCGACGCGGCGGAACGCACCGCCACCGCTGCGGCCCAGCGCCTGCGCGACGCCGCCTCCGCCCGTGACCGGGCCGCCCGCTGCTGCGGCGAACTCGACCGGCTGTCCGCCCGTGCGACTGCCGGTGTACGCCAACTCGCCCCGCTGCGCGAGGAGTACGACCGGGTCGCCCGGCTCGCCTTCCTCACCGCGGGCACCGCCGCCGAGAACGAGCGCAAGATGCGCCTGGAGTCGTACGTCCTGGCGGCCCGTCTGGAACAGGTCGCCGCCGCCGCGACCGTACGACTGCAGCGCATGTCGTCCGGCCGTTACACCCTCGTCCACTCCGACGACCGCACCGGACGCGGCCGCAGCGGTCTCGGGCTGCATGTCGTCGACGCCTGGACGGGACGTGAACGGGACACCGCCACCCTGTCCGGCGGCGAGACCTTCTTCGCCTCCCTCGCGCTCGCCCTCGGCCTCGCGGACGTCGTCACCGACGAGGCCGGCGGGGTCCGGCTCGACACCCTCTTCATCGACGAGGGCTTCGGCAGCCTCGACGACCAGACCCTGGACGAGGTCCTCGACGTCCTCGACTCGCTGCGCGAACGTGACCGCAGCGTCGGCATCGTCAGCCATGTCGCCGACCTGCGCCGCCGGATCCACGCCCAACTGGAGGTGGTGAAGGGCAGATCGGGCTCGACGCTGCGGCAGCGCGGGGTCTGACTCCCGGTTTCTAGGTGCCGATGGCGCGGCGGGGGAGGGGCGAGGAGTAGACGACACTCGTCGTCACCGAGCCGAGTGTGCCGATCTTGCCGGAGATCTCCTCCAGATGGCGCATCGAGCGGGCGGTGACCTTGATGACGAAGCAGTCGTCACCCGTGACATGGTGCGCCTCCAGGATCTCCGGGGTGGCGGCGACCAGGTCGTGGAACGGCTTGTAGTTGCCGTTCGGGTAGCGCAGGCGGACGAAGGCGAGGATCGGCAGGCCCAGCCGCTCCGGGTCGACCACCGCCGCGTACCCCTGGATCACGCCGGCCTCCTCCAGCCTGCGCACCCGCTCGGTCACCGCGCTCGGGGACATCGCGACGGCACGCGCCAGCTCGGCGAAGCTGGCCCGGCCCTCGCGCTGGAGGACGTCGAGGATGTGCCAGTCGGTGGCATCCGGGGAAAACGCGGTCATGGGGGATGAATAACAGGGAATCCCCGGCGGGACAAGGTCCGGGCCGGGGATCGCACCTTCAGGGCGGCCGGTCACCGGCCGTAGATTTCCCGTCATGGAGTTCCGCCGCACCGGCGGCCGAAGTGAAGGGCCCGATATGGTCGACATGAGTGCCACCACCGTCAACCCCGTGCTGCGGGTCGCCCCGGCCGCCCCCGCCGAGGCCGCCGCCCACTTCCGGGCGAGCCTCGCCTTCCATGCCGACGTCTCCGACGTGGCCGCCGCTCTCGCCGCCGGCGACCCCGGCTTCGCCGTCCTCGACTCCCGCTCCACCGAGTCCTGGGACCAGGGCCACATCCCCGGTGCCGTCCACCTGCCCACCGCGCTCATCCCGGAGCAGGCGGCCGAACTCCTCGACAGGGACCGGCCCGTGGTGACGTACTGCTGGGGTCCCGGTTGCAACGGCGGCACCCGCGCCGCCCTCGCGCTCGCCGAACTCGGCTATCAGGTGAAGGAGATGCTCGGCGGATTCGAGTACTGGGTGCGCGAGGGCTTCGAGTTCGAGACCTGGCAGGGTCGTGAGCGCCGGGCCCCGGACCCGTTGACCGCCCCCGTCGCGGGCGACTGCGGTTGCTGATTCCCGAAGGCGAAGCTGTGCCGTCGCTGTACGTGTAGGTTCACCCCATGACTCGTTATGCGGAACCGGGCGCGGTGGAGTGGGTGGAGTCGGGCGGCGGCCCGCTGGTGGCGGTTCCGGAGACGGTCCTGCCGTTCTGGGCCGGCGCCGACAGCGAGGAGCTGGCCACCGACTACGACCGCGCCTGCGAGGTCGACGGCTATGTCGGACTGCTCCCGGTCGGGGACAGCGCCGCCCTGGTCTTCGGCGACGAACCCGCCTCGACGTCCTTCCTGCCGGACCACGGTACGTTCGTACGCTGGTCCGCCGCCAACTCCGAGGACGAGCTCCTGGCCCAGGTCCCCGCCGCCCTGGACAGCGCCGTGTGGGAGAACGAGATCCGCTGGCAGGTACCGGGCCCCGTGGTCCTGTTCGACTCCGCCTGGCCGGGCGGCGAGGCGGAGGGCGGGGACCATCTGCGGGTCCCGCTGGAGCCCGGCACCTACGCGGTGCGCGCCGCCTACACCAGACCCGGCCCGGAAACCTGGCTGGGACTGGTGCAGTTGCGCAGGCTCACGTCCTGAATCGGCATCTCCGGATACGCTGACCGGTCGTCACTTCACGCCGTCGAGCGCGATGTCGAGATGGCGCGGGCCGCGCAGCACCGCGTTCTCACGGTACGGCGGCGGGTCCTCGACCAGCCGCGGGTTGTCGAGTCGGCGGGCCAGCTGGGCCAGCGCGATCTGCGCCTCCAGGCGGGCCAGCGGGGCACCGAAGCAGCTGTGGATGCCGCTGCCGAAGCCTAGGTGCTGGATGTCCTGGCGGTCCGGGTCGAAGCGGTCGGGGTCGGTGAACCGGTGCGGGTCGCGGTTGCCCGCGCCCAGGACGAGCCAGATCCGCGAACCCTTCGGAATGGTCACCCCGTGCACCTCGATGTCGGTGATGCAGGTGCGCTGCGGCAGAAGCTGCACCGGCGGCTCGTAGCGCAGCAGTTCCTCCACGATCCGCACCGACAGCCCCGGGTCGTGGCGCAGCCGCTCCAGGACCTCCGGGTGCCGCAGCAGCGTGAGCATGCCGTTGGTGATGAGGTTGACGGTCGTCTCATGACCGGCGATGAGCAGCAGCACCGCCGTGCTGAGCACCTCCATGTTCGTCATCGGGCCGTCCGAGCCCCTGCTGTGCACCAGGTCCGAGAGCATGTCGTCACGGGGTTCCCTGGCCCGCTGCTCCACCAGCCCGTTCAGGTACATGCCGAGCTGCAGCCGGGCCTCCTGCGCGGTGCGCTGGGAGTCGGCGGCCGTACGCGTGTCGGGGTCCAGGCCCGCCACGATCGGGTCGACCCAGGCCCGGAAGCGCGGCTCGTCCTCGCGCGGCACGCCGAGCAGCCGGCAGATCGCGGTGACCGGGAAGGGGTACGCGACCTGGTCGACCAGGTCGATCTCCCGCGCGTCACCGAGACCGTCGATCAACCCGGTGACGATCTCCTCCAGTTGGGGCCGCATGTCGTCGATCCGGCGTGGCCGGTGCGGCGGCCCGAAGGAGCTGTTGGCGATCCTGCGCAGCCGGTCGTGCTCCGGCGGGTCGAGCCGGATGAAGCTCGGCGGCAGCCCCGTCGCCTCCGGTCCGGACAGCTCGTCGTCCGCGCCGAAGGCCACGTTGGACTCGTCGGAACTGATCCGCGGATCATGGAGCAGGGCCTCGATGTCGTGATAGGCGCTGATGAGATAGGGGCCGTCCTCCTCCTCGTGCAGCACCGGCGTCTTGCGGAGTTCCTCGTACAGCGGGTACGGGTTGGCGCGGTTGGCGAAGTCGGTGATCTGGCGCAACATCGAGGTCTGCGTCATGACAGGTCCTTGGAAAGCGTCGGGGCCGGGCGGAGGTCGGCGGCGGTCAGTGGCGGGCGGGGTGGAAGACCAGCTGCTGGTCGGTCGGCGAGTAGCCGCTGAGGGTCACCAAGGGCCCGTGCGTCGGCAGCGCCGGATCCGGGAAGTCGGCGTCGACCGGCGCCCGCCCCTCGGGACGGCGGTCCACCGTCGCGAACTCCACCGGGAACGGCGCGGCCTTCTCGATCTGCCGCTGGTAGAACTCCAGCCACCGAGTGTTGTCGAAGCTCACCGCGGCGATCGTCCGGCCCTGGAAGCCGTACACCCCGACGAACCGGCGCTCGGCCAGCGAACCCTGAGTGATCATGATCTGCTCGCCCATCGGCGGCACCCCGACCGACTTGATGTTCACCCCGAACTGCGAGGACCAGAACGCCGGAACCCACAGGTGCGGCCTGCGTTCGGCGCTCGGGCTGATCATGTTGTGCGCGGCGATCTCGGCCTGGGCGACCGCGTTTCCCCAGTGCTCCAGCGACAGGAACTGGTAGCCGAACAGCGCGTGCGGGGACCGGGCGACATCGCCGGCGACGAAGATGTCGTCGGTCACGATGCCCCGGAAGTCGAAGGCACGGCAGCCCGCGTCACAGGCGATGCCCCGCGGGCCCGCGCCCAGCCCGGACCCGGCCAGCCAGTCGGTGTTGCGGACCGCGCCGAGCCCCACGACCACCACGTCCGCCTCGACGATGCTCTCGTCGGACAGATGGACCGCCCGTACCCGGCCGGCCGGATCGCCTTCCAGCGCGGTGACCATGACCCCGGTGCGCAGGTCCACCCCGTTCTCGCGGTGCATCTCGGCGGCGACCGCGCCGATCACCCCGCCCAGGGCGCCCACCAGCGGAGCGCCCGCGCGTTCCGCCACGGTGACGGGGATGCCCTGTTCCCGGCAGGCCGAGGCGATCTCCGAGCCGGTGAACCCGGCGCCGATCACGAACACCCGGCGCGGCCCGGCCTTCATCCGGCGCAGCAGCCTGGCCGCGTCGTCCCGGGTGCGCAGCGTGAAGACGCCGTCCAGCCGGGCCTCGTCCTCCTTCGGCCAGGGCCGGGCGTGCACACCGGTGGTGATCAGCAGCCGGTCGTACTCGACCTCGTCGCCGTCGGCCAGCCGCACCCGCTTGGCCTCCACGTCGAGACCGGTCGCCGCGACACCGAGGCGCCACTTCGCGTCGATCTCCAGGCGGTGCGGCAACTCGGTGTGGTTCGGGGCCGCCCTGCCGAGCAGCACCCCCTTGGACAGCGGCGGTCGGTCGTAGGGTTCGTACGGCTCGTCGCCGATCATGGTGAGCTCCCCGGCGAAGCCCTCGGCCCGCAGCGTCTCGGCACCGCGCAGACCGGCCAGCGAGGCTCCCACGACCACGATCCGGCCCTCGCGCCTGAGCCATTCGAGATAGTCAGTGGGCGGCATCGGAGGCCCCTCCCGCCACCCCGTCCAGGCCGTCGGCCATGATCGCCTGCACCGGGCAGGCGGCTACGGCGCGCGCCAGCCGCTCCCGCTGCTCCTCCTCGGCCCGTGGGCTGTAGACGAGCGACTCCTCGCCGTGCATGGCGAAGACGTCCGGAGCGAGGAACGCGCACTGCGCGTATCCCTGACATCTGTTCAGATCGACGACAAGGCGCATCATGGCTTCGCCCTTCCGGTGGCCAGGTCCCGTGCGTACCGCCGGTCCGGCACTTCGGGCGCGGACGGCGGGAACACCCCGGACGCCAGCATGGAAGCCGGCACCCGCCACCGCGCGCCGGGAACTTCCGACCGGGTGAGCCGTCAGGACGCCGGGGCCGCGGCGGCGCGGCGGAAACTCACCACGACGATGTGCACGCTGAGCAGCAGCGACCAGGCCGGGAACACCAGCTCGGCCCAGGGCACGGAGGGCGACACGAACAGCAGCACCAGCGCGACGAGCAGGCCCAGCACCGTGAGCCAGCGGGGCATGATGCCCAGGCGGTACCCGATGACCGACGTGGAGGAGGCGAAGACGGCGGCCATCCGCATCGCGTACCCGATCAACAGGGTGTACGCCAGATGCTGACCGAAGTCCCAGGTGGGCCGGGAGGGCGAGGTGCCCGCGGGATGTGCGGTGTCGAGCACGGCCGCGGCCGCCGCGGCGCCGCCGAACATCATGGCGATGAAGATCAGGCCGCTGCCGAGGAACACGGTGGCGAGGAAGCGGTCCTCGCCCTCACCGACATGGGCGCGCACCGCACCGGCGAACCACAGGAAGAAGATGCCGGCGAACGGCACGAGCGCGAGGGCTGCACGGAGGGCGCTGCGCCGGGTGGGATCCACTGCCTGGTCGGAGACCGCCTCGGCCCCCTGCGGGATTCCCAACCGGATCAGCACCATGGCGGCGGCGAGCAGCAGCGCGAAGACGATTCCGGCCGCACCGGCGGCCCGTGGGGTCTCCAACGGCTCCCGTGGCGGCGTGGAGGTCTGCATACGCGGCTCGCTTCCTCTGTCCGGTGCCCCCGGCACCAGCAAGCCGCCACCACCCCGACCACCGCCACCGGAACACCCCCGAACGGCAGAACGGCTGCGGGGGCACGCGGGGGCGGCCGTAATTGTGTCGCCGGCCGGGCGCGTCCGGCCTAGCATGATCCGCCATGCCGCCGTCCCCCGAAGAGCTCCGCCGTGACCCGCTGCCCCTGCGCGGTCGTACCGCTCTCGTCACCGGCGCGAGCCGGCGGGCCGGTATCGGTCATGCCGTCGCCCGGCGGCTCGCCGCGTACGGGGCGAGCGTCCATCTGCACCACCACGTCCCGCACGACTCCGCGATGCCCTGGGGCGCCGACCGGATCGAGGACGTCGTGGCGTCCGTGCGCGAGGCCCTCGCCGATCCGGACGCGCGTGTCGTCGCCACCCCCGGTGACCTGGCCGAGCCGGCCGAGCCCGCCCGGCTCGTCGACACCGTGGTCCGTGAGTTCGGCGGCCTCGACATCCTCGTCGCCAACCACGCCCTCAGCGGCTCCGACGGCACCCTCGACTCGATCGACGCCGCCATGCTGGACGCCCACTGGGCCGTGGACACCCGCTCGGTGCTGCTGCTCGTCCAGGCGTACGCCCGGCAGGCGAAGCCCGGCGGCCGCGTCGTGATGATGACCTCCGGCCAGGACCTCGGCGGCGGGATGCCCGGCGAACTCGCCTACGCCCTCCAGAAGGGCGCCCTCGCCTCGATCACCCGGTCCCTCGCGACCACCCTCGCCGAGCGGGGAGTCACGGTGAACACCGTCAACCCCGGCCCCGTGGACACCGGTTACGCGACCGGCGAGGTCCACGCGGCCGTGGCCGCACGGTTCCCCGCCGGGCACTGGGGGCGGCCCGACGACCCGGCGCGGCTCATCGCGTGGCTGGCCACGGACGAGGCGCGCTGGGTCACCGGGCAGGTCGTCGACTCGGAAGGCGGCTTCCGGCGCTGACGTACCGTCGGACCGTCAGAGCTGTGACAGTTCGTCCACCAGGTCGTCCAGGCCGAGCGACCCCTGGGAGAGGGCCGCCATGTGCCAGGCCTTGAGGTCGAAGGCGTCGCCGTGCCGCTCGCGGGCCTTCTCCCGGCCCAGCAGCCAGGCCCGCTCGCCCAGTTTGTAGCCGATCGCCTGGCCGGGGATGGTCAGATAGCGGGTCAGCTCGCTCTCCACGAACTCCGCGGACAGGCCGTTGTGCAGGCCGAAGAACTCCTGCGCCAGCTCCACCGTCCACCGCTCACCCGGGTGGAACGGCGAGTGTGCCGGAATCTCCAGCTCCAGGTGCATTCCGATGTCCACGATCACCCGGACCGCCCGCATCATCTGCAGGTCCAGATAGCCGAGCCGCTGCTCGGCGTCGGTGAGATAGCCCAGTTCGTCCATCAGCCGCTCCGCGTACAGCGCCCAGCCCTCGGCGTTGGCGCTGACCTCGCCCACCGTGGCCTGGTAGCGGGACAGGTTCTGGGCCACGTGCGTCCACTGCGCGAGCTGGAGATGGTGGCCGGGCACGCCCTCGTGGTACCAGGTGGAGACCAGGTTGTACACCGGGAACCGGGTCCGCCCCAGCGTCGGCAGCCAGGTGCGGCCGGGGCGGGAGAAGTCCTCCGAGGGGGACGTGTAGTAGGGGGCCGCCGCACTGCCGGGCGGGGCGATGTGGCTCTCCACCCTCCGTACCCGTTCGGCGAGTTCGAAGTGTGTGCCGTCCAGGTCCGCGATCGCCCGCTCCATCAGGCCCTGCAGCCACTCACGGACCTCTTCGACGCCCTCGATGTGCCGGCCGTGTGCGTCGAGGTGCGCCAGCGCCACCCACGGGGTCTCGGCACCGGGCAGGATCTTCTCGGCCTCCTCGCGCATCTCGCCGAGGAGGCGGTGGTACTCGGACCAGCCGTACGCGTACGCGTCGTCCAGGTCGAGGTCGGCGCCGTTGTAGTAGCGCACCCAGCGCGCGTACCGCTCGCGGCCCACCGTGTTCGGGGCGCCCTCGACGGCCGGCGCGTACACGTCCCGCAGCCAGTTCCGCAGTTCCACCAGCGCGGCCGTCGCCGTCCGCGCCGATTCGGCCAGCTCCGGGCGCAGCTTCTCCGGTCCGGCCGCCGTGAACTCCTCGAACCAGCCGCGGCCCGTGCCGTCCACGTCGATCCACTCCGTGAGCTGACCGATGCACGTGGCCGTCGGACGCGGGCCCGCGTACAGCTTCCGCTCCAGGCCCAGCGCCAGCGACTCGCGGTAGCCGGCGAGCGAGGCCGGCACCGCCCGCAGCCGCTCGGCGATCGCCGCCCAGTCCTCGTCCGTCCGGTTCGGCGTCACGGTGAACGCCTCGCGCACCCAGTGCGGCGCTGTGTACATGTTGCCGACCGCGCGCAGGCCCTCCTCGGCCTCGTGCACGGCGAGTTGGGCGGTCAGCCGCTCGCGCAGCAGCCGTCCGCAGCGCCGCTCCTCGGCACGGTCCGCACCGGGCCGGCGCTCGGCCGCGTCCAGCTTGGCGAGCGTGGCACGCGCCAGCTCCGCCAGGGCCTCCTGACCCGCGGGCGAGAAGTCGGGGAGCCTGCTCGAACTCTCTTTGACGCCGAGGAACGTACCGGTCACCGGATCGAGGGCGATGAGGTCGTCGACGTACGCGTCGGCGACCTGCCGGGGCAGCGGGTTCGTGGTGTCAGACATGCGGTCAATCCTCGTGCGACGCCGTGTTCGCGTCACCCGCACGAGCCCGGATTTTGCCGTGTGCGTGACCGGACCCGCCCGGCCGATCGGTACCGGGCGGGTCGTCAACTCCTGGAGGAACGAATGACTCTGATACGCAGTCAGAGCTGTGACAGTTCGTCCACCAGGTCGTCCAGGCCGAGCGACCCCTGGGAGAGGGCCGCCATGTGCCAGGCCTTGAGGTCGAAGGCGTCGCCGTGCCGCTCGCGGGCCTTCTCCCGGCCCAGCAGCCAGGCCCGTTCCCCCAGTTTGTAGCCGATGGCCTGCCCCGGCATGGACAGATAGCGGGTCAGCTCGCTCTCCACGAAGTCCGCCGGGCGGCTGCTGTGCGCGCCGAAGAACTCCTGCGCCAGCGCCGGTGTCCAGCGCTCCCCGGGGTGGAAGGGGGAGTCTTCGGGGATCGTCAGCTCCAGGTGCATACCGATGTCGATGATGACCCGGGCGGCCCGCATCATCTGCGCGTCCAGGTAGCCCAGGCGGCGCTCCGGGTCGGTGAGGAAGCCCAGTTCGTCCATCAGCCGCTCCGCGTACAGCGCCCAGCCCTCGGCGTTGGCGCTGACCATGCCCACGCTCGCCTGGTAGCGGGAGAGGTTCTCGGCGATGTGCTTCCACTGCGCCAGCTGGAGGTGATGGCCGGGCACGCCCTCGTGGTACCAGGTCGAGACCAGGTCGTACACCGGGAACCGGGTCTGGCCCATGGTCGGCAGCCAGGTGCAGCCCGGCCGGGAGAAATCGTCCGACGGGGGCGTGTAGTACGGCGCCGCCGCGCTGCCGGGCGGAGCGATCCGCGATTCGACCCGGCGCACCCGCTCGGCCAGGTCGAAGTGGATGCCGTCCAGCTTCTCGATGGCCTCGTCCATCACGGACTGCAGCCAGCGCTGCACCTCGTCGACGCCCTCGATGTGGGTGCCGTGCTCGTCCAGGTGCGCCAGCGCCACCCACGGGGTCTCGGCGCCCGGCAGGATCTTCTCGGCCTCGGTCTTCATCTCGCCGAGGAGGCGGTGGTACTCGGACCAGCCGTACGCGTACGCCTCGTCCAGATCCAGGTCCGTACCGTTGAAGTAGCGGACCCAGCGGGCGTACCGCTCGCGGCCCACCACGTCCGGCGCGCCCTCGACGGCCGGCGCGTACACATCCCGCATCCAGTCCCGCAGCGCCACGACCGCCTGCGTGGCCGCGCGTGCCGCCTCGTCCAGTTCGGCGCGCAGCGCCTCGGGTCCGGCCGCGGCGAACTGCTCGAACCAGCCCCGGCCGTCGCCCGTGTCGGACCACTCGCCGAGCTGGCCGACGAAGGTGATGGTGGCCCGCGGGCCCGCGTACAGCTTCCGCTCCAGGCCGAGTTCGAGGGACTGCCGGTAGCCCTCCAGCGCGGCCGGCACCGCGCGCAGCCGCTCGGCGACCGCCGCCCAGTCCTCCTCGGTGGCCGTGGGCGTCACGGTGAACACCTGACGCACGGCGTGGGCGACCGAGCTCAGGTTGCTGACGGAACGCAGACTCTCGTCCGCCTCGTGCACGGCGAGGGAGGCGGTGAGCCGCTCGCGCAGCAGGCGTGCGCAGCGACGCTCGATGTCACTGTCCGCACCGGGCTGCCGCTCGGCCTCGGCGAGCCTGGCGAGCGTGTCGCGCTGGAGCCGCGCGACCGCTTCGTCACCCGCAGGCGAGGTGTCGGGCAGCCGGCTCGAACTCTCTTTGACGCCGAGGAACGTACCGGTGATCGGATCGAGGGCGATGAGTTCGTCGACGAAGGTGTCGGCGACCTGACGGGGCAGCGGGCTGTTGGTCTGTGACATGCGGTCCATCCTCGTACGACGGGCCGCCGCGCGTCACTGGGATTGAGCCGACGGCGTAGGCGGCAGCAGCGGTCCGCAGTCCCACTGCTGGAAGATCAACCGGGTCTCCACCCGGGCCACTTCCCGCCGGGACGTGAACTCGTCCAGGACCAGCCGTTGCAGGTCCGTCATGTCGGCCACGGCCACATGAACGAGGTAGTCGTCGGGACCGGTCAGATGGAAGACCGTCCGCGACTCCGGCAGCGCCCGGATCCGCTCCACGAACGGCCCCACCAGCTCCCGTCGGTGCGGTCTGACCTGCACCGACAGCAGCGCCTCCAGACCGCGCCCGAGCTTGGCCGGATCGAGCTCCAGCCGGTGTCCGAGGATCACTCCGGACCGCCGCAGCCGGGTCACCCGGTCCAGACACGTCGACGGCGCCACACCCACCTGGGCGGCGAGATCGCGGTAGGTGGTCCGGGCATCGTTCTGCAGCAGCCGCAGCAGATGGAGATCCACCGGATCCAGTACGACAGATTCGGCCATGCATCGAACGTAACACGGCATTCACACCGCACACCCCGCGCAGTGTTCACCCTGCGCCCATGGACTCAGTCAGCATCCGTGACCACGTCTCCGACGCCCCGCGCGCCCTGGCCACCGAGGCCGTGCACGCCGGCCGCGACGATCTCGCCCGCCAGGGCCTGCACGCCCCGCCGATCGACCTGTCCACCACCTACCCGTCGTACGACAGCCGGGCCGAGGCCGCCCGTATCGACGCCTTCGCCACCGACGGCGCGGACCCGACGGGACCTCCGGTCTACGGACGCCTCGGCAACCCGACGGTCGCCCGCTTCGAGACCGCCCTGGCCCGCCTCGAAGGCACCGAGTCCGCCGTCGCCTTCGCCAGCGGCATGGCCGCCCTGTCCGCCGTCCTCCTCGCCCGCGCCTCGACGGGGCTGCGCCATGTCGTCGCCGTACGGCCCCTGTACGGCTGCAGCGACCACCTCCTCACCGCCGGTCTCCTCGGCACCGAGGTCACCTGGACCGATCCGGCCGGCATCACCGACGCGCTGCGCCCCGACACCGGCCTGGTGCTGGTCGAGTCCCCGGCCAACCCGACCCTGGCCGAACTCGACCTGCGGGCCGTCGCCCACGCCTGCGGCACGGTCCCGCTGCTGGCCGACAACACCTTCGCCACCCCCGTGCTCCAGCGCCCCGCCGAACACGGCGCCAGGCTGGTACTGCACAGCGCCACCAAGTACCTCGGCGGCCACGGCGATGTGCTGGGCGGTGTGGTCGCCTGCGACGAGGAACTCGCCGGGCAGCTCAGGAAGATACGTTTCGCGACCGGCGGCGTCCTGCACCCGCTGGCCGGCTACCTGCTGCTGCGCGGCCTGGCCACGCTCCCGGTCAGGATCCGCGCCGCCTCCGCCACCGCCGCCGAACTCGCCCGCCGCCTCACCGCCGACCCGCGCGTCGCCCGCGTCCGCTACCCGCGCCTGGGCGGCGCGATGATCGCCTTCGAGGTGTACGGCGACCCGCACGAGGTCGTCTCCCGGGTACGGCTGATCACCCCGGCCGTCAGCCTCGGCAGCGTCGACACCCTCATCCAGCACCCGGCGTCGATCAGCCACCGCATCGTCGACGCCGACGACCGCCGGGGCGCCGGCGTCAGTGACCGGCTGTTGCGTCTGTCGGTGGGCCTGGAGGACGCGGACGACCTGTGGTCCGACCTGGACCGGGCGCTGGGGCCGCACTAGCGCCCCGCCAGGGGTGCGGAGAACTGCGCGACCGGCCACGGATTCACCCGCGGCCGCCGCGCAGTCCGCAACCTCTACGGCGCTTCGGTCCTCCCCGACTCACCCGCACCGGAAAGCCGCCCCACGGCAGTCACGGCACTGTTCGGTTCCGCCGCCAGCCGCGCCGTGATGACCAGCGTGCCCTCCTCGATCTGGTAGTCGAGCGGCAACCCCAGCCCCCGCATCGCGGCCACCATCCCCGTGTTGGACGCCTGCGTCACCGCGTACACGCTCTCGCAGCCCGCCTCGACGGCCATGCCCACCAGCCGGCCCAGCAGCTCCGCACCGATGCCGCGCTGCTGCCACTCGTCCTCGACGAGCAGCGCGACCTCCGTCTCGTCCCCGTCCCACAGCAGATGCCCGAGGCCGACGATCCGGCCCGACGCGGTCTGCACCGCCAGCGTCCGGCCGAAGCGCGGGCTGAGCAGGTGGTTCAGATAGCGGTCCGCGTCGGTGACCGGACCGTGGTAGCGCAGTCCCAGGGTCCGCGCCGAGCACCGCTCGTGCATCGCCTTCGCCGCCTCCAGGTCACCGGTGTCGGCCCGGCGCACGGTGATCGCGTTGCCCTCGGGCAGCGTGAGCACGTCCTGGCTGCGCGGGATGCGCGGCCCGAGCCGGGTGTCCAGCTCCACCAGCGCCCGCGCCCGCGCGAACTCGGTCGGGGTGAACGGCAGATACGGCCGCTCCACGGTGATCACTCCGCCTTCCGGTGCGCGCAGCCGCATCACGGTGTCCTCCAGTGCCCCTTCGACGGGGACCGCCTCGGGGCTCCGGGCCCCGCCGACCGGATGGGCGGGGAGTGAGCGGATCGTGCACCTCCCCAACAACTGCCGGAGTGCCAGCGGAAGTTCCGCCGCGTCCAAAGCGGTTCGGGTGGCGAGGCCCAGGACCCGGGTCGGGGCGTCCACCAGATCGTGCGCATCGGCCCGCTCGATCCAGGTGTCCGTGCCCCCGGCCAGGGCGACCGCCCGGGTGATCTCGCCGGCCGTCAGCTCACCGGGGGCCCGCAGCAGGAACTCGTCCACCGTGCCGTCGCCCAGCGGATGCGTCTGCAGGCTCAGGATGTCCACCCGGTGCCCGGCGAGCGCGGTGCACAGGGCCGCCAGCGAACCGGGCTCGTCCCGCACGGTCGTCCGCAACCGCCACAGCGTGGCGGTCGTGCCTTCGGGTGCCGGGGCGTTTGCACCGGGCCCGGCCTGCCCCGTCCGGGCGACGGTCGGCCGGGCGCCGGTATCGGTATCCGTCACCGGAGGTGCGTGACCTGGGCGCCTCGCCCACCAGACGTGGAACCCGGCCGTGGCCGCCAGCACCAGCGCCGAGACCACCAGCAGGGCCGGACCGTCGGGCCCGTGTCCGACCAGGTTGGCCACCCCGTCCGCCACCGCGACGGCGGTGAACAGGGCGGCGAGTTCGACGACGTCCCGTCGCCAGTGGTGCACGGGGCGTCCGTGCCGTGCGCGTGTCACATCAGACATGTCTCGATTCATGCAGCCACTGTGAAGGAAGGGTGTTGCGTGATCACGAACGCTCTGTGACCGATGGGTAAAGCGTGCTTATGTTGTTTTTGCGCCATTTTTTGATGCGGTTGGTGCCTGTGGATTGACCGATTCCGACACCCGTCAGGCGGCCGCCTCCTCGGCCAGTGCGGCCCGCAGCCGCCGCGCCTGGACCACCAGCCGGGACGAGCCGCGCCGGGCCGCCGCCTGGGCGAGATGGGGTATATCGCCGCGGGCCCCCGACCGCTCGGCGCACTCGGCGGCGATCGAGAGCAGTTCCCCGAGCCCATGGACCGACCCCGAGGTGCCGGTGCCCGCTGTCGCCATGTCGGCGAGCAGCACGGGCAGGGTGTGCCGGAGCATCTCCCATATCGTGGTGTTCGCCCCGGTGGCCACCGCCGTCCGTGCCGACTCGGCCAGCCGCGACGGCTTCACCGCGCCGCGCTGGACCAGCTGACCCAGGTCGGCGCCCAGCCGCTCCGCGTCGAGCTGTCCGCGCGCGGCCAGCACCAGCAGCGCGTCCACCGCGGCCAGCCGGTCCTCCGGATGCCGGGCGCCCAGGCCGTACGCCACGCACAGCTGCGTGCTCTCGCCCGCCGCTCCGCCGGACTCGGCGAGCAGCGGGAGGGCGGCGGCCACGCCCCGCTGGTCGTCCAGGGCGGCCTCGGAGAGGTCGTGCACCAGCCGCACGGCGACCAGTTCGCGCAACTCCGGGAGCGTGGCCAGCCAGTGCTGATGGTCCTCCTGGCCCCAGTGGTAGCAGTACCGGACGGCGTCGGACACCGTGAACGGCCGGCCGAGTCGCCGGAACGCCTCGGGGAAGTCCGCCTGGAGGTCCAGGACCTCACCGGACTCGATCAGGATGCGCGGACCCGATGTCCGACGGTCGGACGTGGGCAGGGCGGGCTCCCCGGCGGACAACCAGCGGGCCAGCCGCTCGCCTTCCGGCGTGCCGAGTTCGCTCGCGCGCCGGGCTGCGGCCAGGGCCGCGGTGCGGTCCTCGCGCCGGACCCGCAACAGTGCCTGTGCGAAGTCGACGTCACCCACCCGGGCGCCGAGACGACGGTAGGCGTCGAGCCGGTCGACCAGATCGCCCGGCTCCAGAAGTCCTGTGCTCCACGACGGCGTGGCCAGCAGCAGCGGCTGCGGATCCGTACGTATCCGGTAGGCGAGTTCACGGAACCGGACGTCGATGACCCGGGAGAACCCGTGGCGCGCGCAATCGTGGTCGGCCGGACCGTGCTGCAGTGCGGCGAACAGGGCGGACGTGCTCACCTCCCCGTACAGCGTGGCCAGGATCAGGTCGAGGCCGTTCTCGGTGTTGAGAAGGCCACGCCGGTGATGGTCGAAGTGCTCCTCGGCGTACCGTCGGCCGCTCGAATCGGGCTGCCACCAGCGGGTGGCCGCCACCGGTTCGAGCGCCTTACGCAGCGCGTCCTGGTCGCGGTGGGCGTGCCGGGCCAGGCCGTCCAGAGCCCGCTCGAACGCGGCCACGTCCCCGGCGGACGCCAGCAGGGCCGAGACCTCCTCGGCGAGTTCCACGGCCGAGTCCGGCGCGGGTGCGAGCCGGAACGGCTCCGGGGCGGGTGGCAGCACCTCCTCGTACACCTCGGGAGCCGATGCGGGCGCGATCCCCAGGGCGGCGGCACGGGCGCGCAGGGCGGGGCTCAACTGCTCGGCCGCGTCCGCGATGCCGGCCCGGGCCGCCGAGTCCTCGGTGAGCCGCTTCACATGCCGCTCCACCAGCTTCAGCGCCCGCTCCTGCACCTGGGTGTCCTCGTGCCCGAACGCCTGGGCCACGGCCGGCAGCAGCTCCGCCGTCGAGGCGGCCTCGCGGGTGAGCACCTTGCCGAGCAGCACCAGCTGGGCATGCACCAGCTTCTTCTCGGCGCGGAACAGCAGCCCTTCGGAGGCCTCCGCCAGTTGCCGCGCGGTGAGCTCGCCGTCGAGCGCGAGGGCGGCCAGCACCGACTGGGCGTGGGCGGCCACGGGGGAGACGGCGTCCCGGGCCAGGGCCGTCCAGTCGGCGACGCGCTCGAGCTCCTCGCCCCGGGTGAGGGTGAGCTGGACCAGCAGCGGCAGGAAGACCCGGTGGTCGGTCGGGCCGCCACCGCGCAGCAGACGGGCGAGACAGGCGTCCACGATCACCTTGCGGTCCAGGGTGCCCGTGCGGGCGAGCTCGGCGAGGGCGCTCTGCCACGAACCGGGCCCGTCGCCGAACAGCCACCTCACGTCACCGAGGTCGGAGAGCTCGAACAGGCCGTTCACCAGCGGCGCCAGGTCCGGTTCCGCGCGCAGCCGGTCGACGAGGGGGACGCGCCCCCAGGTGCGGCCGATGTGCCTGACCCAGCCGACCACATAGGCGTCCGTCACCGGCACCTCACACCCCGAGCGGCGCACCAGCCCCGCCATCAGCTCGAACGACACGTCCGCGGAGACCGGCCGCGCGGACAGCCGCCGGGCCACGTCGGCCTGCCAGCCGGTGTCCCGGTCCGCCAGCGCCTTCAGCAGCGTCTCCGCCGGTGCCTGCCGCCAGCGCATGTCGGCTCCGGCGATCCAGGTCGCGGCGGCCGCGGCCCCCGAGTGGCACATCGCCCCGGCCACCTGGAGCGCCGGATAGCTGCGCTGGGCGGGGGTCTCCCACGGAGCGGCCCGCAGATCCTTGCGCAGGTCCTGCAACTCGGGCAGCAGCGCCCGCCGTTCGGCATCCGTCAACTTCTTCACCAGCAGAGCCGTCTCCCCGGCGTGCCCCGCCCGTACCGCTTCCAGCACCGCACTCATCGCGCACCCCCGCCGATCTCCGCCATGTCCTGCCCGGCGTCCTGTCCCGACGCGACGCCCCGCCGCGCCATCCGCACCGCCAGCGCGTGCTTGCACGGTCCGCGCCCGCCCCGGTACTTCGCCCACCACAGACAACTGCAGCTCAGCACCCCCGCCGTGTCCCGCACCCGGTGCACATGACCGTCCTCGGCCGTCACCGTGCCCAGATCGCCGTCCAGGGCCACCGCGCCCGCGGCCACCAGCATCCGGGCCGAACGCAGCCTGGGGTTGTGCCGCTCCACGCGCCCGGCGTCGTAGGGCAGTTCGCGGTGGAAGTAGGCGGCCTCCGCCGTGTCGTAGCCGACGCGTCCCGAGGTGCCGAGGCGGACCAGGGCCGCGCGGACCCGCTCCGGGGTGAGGCCCGCCGAGGCCGCCAGGTCGGCGACGTCGACGCGGGGCTCCCAGGCCAGCAGCACCGCGATCAGCTCCGCGTCCTCGGCCGCCTCGTCGGTGGCGAGTGCGTCCAGCACACCGCCCTCACCGGAGAACCCGCGCGCCGCGTCGGGCGACAGGGTCAGCGTGAGCCGCATGCCCGGCAGCACGACCTCCCAGGCGGCGGCCGTACCGGAGGCGGCGAGGGCACCCTGCGGGCCGTAGACCCGCAACGCCGTCGCATGGCGCAGCACCCGCTGCAGCGCGGCCAGCCGCTCCGGCCCCGGCAGGCACACCGCGCCCGGCACCGGACGGGTCGTCGGCCGCAGCCCCCGGCCCGCCGGCACCACCCAGCGCGGTCCCGCCGAGCCCCGGCGCGCCGTGCCCGCGCGTGGGAGCGAGCGCAGGAACCGCACCGCCTCGTCCGCCGGGAGCTCGGCCCGCAGATCGAACCCCGCCGCTATGACCTGGGCCTCCGCGAAGCCGCGCAGCCACCGGTCCGGGAGGGGGACCTTCTTCTCCACCACCGGGCCGTCGAGTGTGGTGACCGCCAGCTCCTCGGGCCCGACCCGCAGATGGAGCGGATCGTCCGTGCCGATCCGGGAAAGCGCCTCGCGCAGCGGGTTGTTGACGTCCACGTTCGTCGTGCCGTGGCCCACCTCGCCGCCGTCCAGGCCCGGGCCGAGGACGTCCAGCCGGGCGTACACCCCGCCGCAGCCGGAGAAGGACTCGAAGCGCAGCCGGTCGCCGTTGCCCGTCACCACCGGGTCCAGCGAGGCGCGCAGCTGTGGCTGGTAGTACCGCGCGGCCGCCACGTCGGCCACCGCGAGCAGCCCGGCCGCGGCCACCTGAGGCGAGGTCAGAAAGCCCGCGAAGAACCGCGGATGGTCCTCGACCCCGGTGGGTGTCGCACCCTGGGAGGTCTCGAGCCCGAGGTGGCGTCCGTCGGCGGCGGAGCGCAGCACGGAGGGTTGGCGATAGGCCACGGCTTGTGAAGATCGCGTCATGGGAAAAACCGTAGAGGCGACCACTGACAATCGGGTCTGACCTGTGAAAACGCCGTGCGGGAGGGCGAGTTCGGCGGTGCGACAGGACCCGTGCCGGGAGATGTGAGAGGGCCGCGCACCGGGGGATGACGCCGATACGCGGCCCTGGGAAAAGCGTACGGGAGTTACTGGCCGACCCGGCCCGGCTGCAGGGTCCGGGTGAACAGCACGGTGCCGTCGTACTCGCGCAGACGCACCGTCAGTTCACCGCTGTCACCGTCGATGTCGACCTCGCCGAAGAACTGGTAGCCCTCCGCGGGTGACACGTTCGAGGCGGTCGGCGCCTTGACGAACACCCGGTCGGGTCCGAACGTGCCGTCCAGCGCGTTGGCCGGGAAGGCGCCGGCGTTCAGCGGGCCGGAGACGAACTCCCAGAACGGCGCGAAGTCCTTGAACGCGGCCCGCGACGGGTCGTAGTGCTGGGCGGAGGTGTGGTGGACGTCGGCCGTCAGCCACACCGTGCCGGTGATCCTGCGGTGCTTGATGTACCGCAGCAGCTCGGCGATCTGCAGCTCACGGCCGAGCGGCGCGCCCGGGTCGCCCTGGGCGACGGCCTCGAAGTTCGCCTTGCCCTCCACCGGGTCGGGTACGACGAGACCGAGCGGCATGTCCGCGGCGATGACCTTCCACACCGCCCGGGACCGGGACAGCTCGCGCTTGAGCCACTCCAACTGCTCGGCGCCGAGGATGCCCTGCGGGTCGGTCTTCTGGTCGTCGGGCGAGTTGGCGTTGCGGTAGGTCCGCATGTCGAGCACGAACACGTCGAGGAGCGGGCCGTGGTGGTGGACGCGGTAGATCCGGCCGTCCGGGCGGCCGCTGATCGTGGAGATCGGGAAGTACTCGGAGAACGCCTGGCGGGAGCGCAGCGCCATGTCGTCCAGCCTGGTGCCGGCCGGGTAGGCGGTGCCGGTGCCGATGACCTCGCCCGGGTACCAGTTGTTGCGGACCTCGTGGTCGTCCCACTGGATGACGTTCGGCACCTGGGCGTTGAACCGGCGCAGCGCCTGGTCCAGCAGGTTGTAGCGGAAGTTGCCGCGGAAGTCGTCCAGGGTGACCGCGACGTGCGACTTCTCCTCGCTGGTGACGTTGCGGTACAGGCTGCCGTCGGGCAGCGCCTGGGTCGCCGAGATCACGCCGTCGGCGTAGATGTTGTCACCGCTGCAGAGGAAGAAGTCGGGGTCCAGCTTCGCCATCGCGTCGAAGATGCGGTAGCCGCCGATGGACTCGTTGATGCCCCAGCCCTGTCCTGCCAGGTCGCCCGACCACACGAACTTCACGCCCTGGCGGCGGCGCGCGGAGGCCGTCCGGAAGGTGCCGCTGACCGGTTCGCCGGTGCGCCGCGGGTCGTCGGGGTCGGCGAGCAGTACGCGGTAGTGGATCTGCTCGCCGGACGGCAGCCCGTGCAGCCGGGTGGTGCCGGTGAAGTCGCTGCCGGAACCGAGCAGCGGACCGTGCCATCTGCGGGCGCCCCGGAACGACTCGGTGGCCGAGGTCTCCACGATCATCCGGGCCGGCCGGTCCGAACGGACCCACACCAGGCCGGAGCCGGCGGTCACGTCGCCCGCCTGTACGCCCCAGTCCGCGCGGGGACGCCCGGACAGTGCGAACGCCGGTGCCGAACCGAGCGCCGTGGGCAGGGTCAGGGCCGCCGCCGCGGCGAGCGAGCCGCGCAGCACGCTGCGGCGGCCGGGGAGCGAAAGGGACATGGAAGGGCCTCCAGGACGGGATCCGGCCGATGTGCACAGCCACAACTACTGGGGCGCCGCAGCGCACACGGAAACCGCGGGTGAACAACGGACGGGCGCCGGAAGCGGGGCCGGCCGGGTCGCCGTCATCCTTCGAGAGCCTCCGCCATGAGCCGCACCCCCTCCCGGATCCGCGCCGGAGACAGCTGCGCGTACCCCAGCACCAGCCGTACGACGGAACCGTCGCTCCGCGCGTGCGTGCACTCGCCAAGGGGACGCACCGCGACCCCGGCCGCCGCCACCCGCTCCGCGAACCGGCTCTCCGGCCCGTAGGACTGGGGCAGTTCGGCGATCGCGTGCAGCCCCGCCGCGATCCCGGACACGCGCGCGTGCGGGAAGTGTTCGGCGAGCGCGGCGACCAGGACGTCCCGCCGTTCCCGGTAGGCCCGCTGGCAGCGGCGCAGTTGGCGGTCGTAGTCGCCGCGCTCCAGGAACCGTGCGAACGCCGCCTGGTCCAGCGCGGGGTGCCCCAGATCCATGGTCCGTTTGCGGTCCACGACGTCGTCCGCCAGGGACTCCGGCACCAGCAGCCAGCCCAGCCGCAGTCCCGGCGCGAGCGATTTGCTGACCGACCCCATGTAGGCCACACGCTCGGGATCGAGGCCCTGGAGCGCGCCGACCGGGGCGCGGTCGTAACGGAAGTCCCCGTCGTAGTCGTCCTCCAGCAGCAGACCGTCCACCGAACGGGCCCAGTCCAGGAGCCGGGTGCGGCGCTCGGCGGAGTAGGCGATCCCGGTCGGGTACTGGTGGGCGGGCGTCGTCACCACCGCACGTACGCCCGCATCGAACAGGGGGCGCAGCGCCAGGCCCTCGTCGTCCAGCGGCAGCGGCACGGTGCCCATCCCGGCCGCCGCGTACAGGCCGTCGTGCTGCGGGCTGCCGGGGTCCTCCACGCCGATCTCGCGCATCCCGCGCGCGTGCAGCACGAATCCGAGGAGCGTCGCCGCCTGCGCAACTCCGGAGACGACCACGATCCGCTCCGGATCGGCGACCGCACCCCGGCGCCGGGCCAGCAGTTCGGCGAGGGCCGAGCGCAGCCGGGGCAGTCCGCGCGGGTCCGGGTAGCCGAGGTCGCGGTGCGGCAGCTCCGCCAGCACCTCGCGCTGCGCGGCGGCCCAGGCGGCGCGCGGGAACAGGGCCAGATCCGGTGACCCCGGCACGAAGTCCACCCGGACACCGCGTGGGCGCGGCGCGAGGTCACGCGCGCGTGGCGACGCCGCCCGTACGGCACCGCCCACCCAGGTGCCCGCACCCCGGCCGCTGCGCAGGTAGCCCTCCGCCGCCAGCTGCTCGTACGCCTCCGTGACCAGTCCGCGCGACACCCCGAGGTCCTGCGCCAGCTCGCGGCTCGACGGCAGCCGGGTCCCGGGCGCGAGCCGTCCCGCGCGGATCGCCTCGCGCAGGGCCGCCTGGAGGAAACGGCCACGCGCGCGTGCCGGTGCCGAGGCGGCCGGCAGCAACACCTCCCATGCGGCGGAACCGGGCAGGGCGCCCGGATTGGTCCCCGATGACGTCATGGAAGTGGACCTTAATCCGGACCGCCCGTGTTCCTAGCGTCGTCCTCGTGAACGCGACCATCACCCGCGGCGCCCGACTGACCGCGCTCGCCTACGTCCTTGTCGGCGGCTCCTTCACCGCGAACAGCTTGCTGGGCCACTACCCCCACGCGGGAGGGCAGTTCGTCCGCTACGGGCTCGCCTGTGCGCTGCTCGTACCGTTCGCCGGGCCGGGTGCGGCCGAGCGGCTGCGCGGGCTCGGGGCGCGGGCCTGGCTGCGGCTGGCCCTGCTCGCCGCGGTCGGAATGGTCGGCTTCAACCTGGCGATCCTCGCGGCCGAGCGCACCGCGGAACCGGCTGTCCCGGGTGTCTTCGTGGGCTGTGCGCCGGTGGTGGTCGCGGTCCTGGTCCCGCTGCTCGACGGGTGCCGGCCCCAAGGAGGGGTGTTCTACGGGGCGTTGCTGGTGGCAGTCGGCGCCTTCGCCGTCCAGGGCTGGGGGCGGACGGACCCGAGCGGGATCGCCTTCTCGGTGTGCGCGCTGGCCGGTGAGGTGGGGTTCGCGGTGCTCGCGGGGCCGGTCCTGCGGGCGCTCGGGCCGCGGCTGCTGACCGCCACCGTGTGCGCCCTCGCCGCGGCCGAGGCGGCGGTCGCCGGGGTCGCGCTCGACGGCGGGGCGTGGCTGCGCAGGCCCGATGCCGTGGAGACGGCCGCGCTGCTGTGGCAGGCGGGAGTCGTCACCGTCGTCGGCTTCGTGTGCTGGTACATGGGCGTCCAGCGGATCGGCACGGAGCGCGCGACGCTCTTCACCGGACTCGTCCCGCTCACGGCCGTCGGCACCGCCCCGCTCGTCGGAACGGGATCCTACGGGCTCGCCCAGGCCGCCGGTGGCGCCCTGGTCGGCGTCGGCGTCGCGGTGGGCTCCGGCGCCCTGCGCGGTCTCGGCCGCAAGCGCCGGAAGACGACCGACGACATCCTGCCCCGCCGCGCCGACCGCGGCTCAGCGCCCGCCCGAGCTCAGGGCCCCGCCTCGGGACGCGCGGCCGACCACGGCACGGGGGATGCCGGTGGTCCGCGTCGTGCCGGTGGCCGCCGCTCGTCGGTCATCCCCGCTCTGCGTGGCGCCGACGGCCGCCGCTTGTCGGTTGTCTGCGTTCCGCGCCGCGTCATCGGCCGCCGGTCGGTGGTCGTCCGCGCTCTGCGTGGCGTCGTCGGCCGCCGGTCGGTGGACGTCCGTGCGGTGTCGCTTCCCGGCCGTCCGTCAGCGGCTGCCGTCGAGGATGACCCGCGCGACCAGCGCCGGATCGTCGTTCATCGGGCAGTGCCCGCAGCCGGGCAGCCGGACCAGGCGGGCCTTGGGGATGATCTGCTTGGCCCGGACGCCCTGGCGGCGCACCAGCAGCATGTCCCGGGTGCCCCAGCCCACGGTGACCCGGATGCCGGGGACGTCGTCGGTGAACTGGACGGCGGAGCCCGACCGCAGGGTGTCGGCGAACCCGGTGGCGCGCGCGAGCGCGAGCGTCTCGGCGACCACGGCCTCGGGTGAACGGCGTGCCGGGCGGGCGTAGATGGTGCTGGTCAGGGCCGTCCGTCCGGCGGCCGTCCGGGACAGCCGCTCGACCATCGGCAGCGGCAGCCGCTCCGCGATCCGCCGCATGGCGATGAGCACACCGAACGCGTAGCGCCGCTCCGCCTGCGACCAGAACCCGGCGGGGGAGAGGGCGGTGACGGACCGTACGAGCTGCTCGCGGCCCAGTTCCAGGGCCAGCAGCCCGCCCAGCGAGTTGCCCGCCACATGCGGCCGGTCCAGCTCCAGGGCCTCGAACAGGGCACCGAGCACGGAGTTGGTCGTCGTCAGGTCGTAGGCGAGGCCCTCGGGAAGACCGGGGGAGGCGCCGAAACCGGGCAGGTCCACGGCGATCACGTCCCGCTCGGTGGCGAGGATGTCCACTACCGGGTCCCAGGCCTGCCGGTGATGCCCTATGCCGTGGATCAGGACGAGCGGCTCGCCACGGCCCACGCGCGCGTACGAGACGGTCACGTCCCGCCGGCCGTGCGGGGTCGGGACCTTGAAGGAGACGGTGGCGGACATCGGGGGCTCCTCGGCTGGGACTTCGGCGGACGCCGTAGACAGCTTGTCAGCAATTACTACTGGCGGGTAGTCCCCGACGAGGCGTGTCGCGCATCCGCGGCGGGACCGGCTCAACGCGCCCTGCGCAGCTCCAGGTTGAAATCCGGGTGCCCGAAGCGCTGCATGAGCGTGAGCCACAGCGGCAGCCACATCTCCACCGCGCGCGACCCCTCGATCCCGCCCAGGTCCACCACTCGCTCGGCCGGCCAGCCGAACTCCCCGAGCAGCGCGGTCACCTGCGCCTTGGCCTCGGCGTCCGCGCCGCACACGAACAGGACGTGCTCGCCGGGCACCCGCGCCGGATCCACCATCACCCGGCAGTTGACGGTGTTCAGCGTCTTCACCACGCGCGCGTGCGGGAACGCCCGCTGGAGCTGCTCGCCGACGCTGTCCGACTCCACGGGGTCCAACCGCACCCGGCCGTCCTCGAACGCCAGCGGATTGGAGACGTCCACGACGACCTTGCCGGCGAGATGCTCCGCGCCCGCCGCCTCCAGCGCCGCCAGTGCCACCCGGCCGCCCACCGCGTTCACGACCACCTCGGCGGCCGCCGCGGCCTCCGCGAACGTACCGGCGCCCCCGCCGGTCTCGCGGGCCCACTCCAGTGCGGCCGGACTGTCCCCGGTGCGCGAACCGAGGGTCACCTCGTGCCCCAGCGCGACCAGCTTGCCGCCCAGTGTGCGGCCCACCTCGCCCGTGCCCAGTACCGCGTACCGCATCGGCCGACCTCCCCGTGCCCGGACCGCCGGTCACCGGCGGTCCGCGGATCATTCTGGGCCGGGCCCACGGTGGACGGACCGATTCCGCCCGGACGGGGGGTGGAACGTGTTGTACGCGGCCGCCTGGACGGGGTGGAACGTGTCGTACGCGGCCGCCCGGACGGGGGTGGAACGCGTCGCATGCGGCCGCCTGGACACGAGGGAACGTGTCGGATGGGATGGGGCCGTGACCGCCGACACCCTGACCGATGTCTTCGAGGAACACCGTCCCGTGCTCATGGGAGTCGCCTACCGCATGCTCGGCCGTGTGGCCGACGCGGAGGACGTGGTCCAGGACGCCTGGCTGCGCTGGTCCCGCGCCGACCGGGGCGAGGTACGCGAACCGCGCGGCTACCTCGTGCGCATCACCACCCGGCTCGCCGTCGACCGGTACCGCCAGATCCAGGCACGCCGTGAGACCTATGTCGGCCCCTGGCTGCCCGAGCCGTACGTCACCGACTTCGCCGCCACCGCCCCCGACACCGCCGAGCGCGCCGAACTGGCCGACTCCGTCTCCCTTGCCGTCGTTGTCGTCCTGGAGTCGCTGTCACCCCTGGAGCGCGCCGTCTTCGTGCTGCGCGAGGCCTTCGGATTCCCGCACGCCGAGATCGCGGCCATGCTCGACCGGGGTGAGGCCGCGGTGCGGCAACTCGCCGGGCGGGCCCGTCGGCACGTGGACGAGCGCAGGCCGCGCTACGAGGTCGACCCGGCCCAGCGCAGGGACCTGACCGAACGCTTCCTCGCCGCCGCGGCCGAGGGCGACCTGGAGGGGCTGATGTCCCTGCTGGCCCCGGACGTGCGCCTGGTCAGCGACGGCGGCGGCAAGGCGACCGCGGCACTGCGCGTCATCGTCACCCCCGCCAAGGTCGGCCGGTTCCTCCTCGGTGTCGCCCGCAAGGAAGGCGCCGGCATGTCCTCGCGGTTCCTGGAGATCAACGGCGGACTCGCCGTGCTCCTCCTGACGGAGGACGAGCCGGACAGTGTCCTCCAGCTGGATGTCGCCGACGGCCTGGTCCGGACCGTCCACATCATCCGCAACCCCGACAAGACGCGGTCCCTCGCGGACCTCTGATCCCCGCTTCCAGGTGGCTCCCGTCGGGCGACGGGAGCTTTGCCGCCATGTCACGAAAACGACCTTGTGCGAACGCCTCATGAACGCTGTACGGCGGCGCTCCTGTGCGTTGGCCAAGGGATCGAGGATTGGTCTTGACCAAGGGTGTGCGCCGCCCTATGGTCGCAGATAAGTACAACAACCTTTAATAAATAAGGGCGCTAAAACGCCCGCCGGACCACGGCGATTGCGGAGGACAGGGTGGGGACCACGCAGCTGGAATCGGTGCCGGAACCGAAGTACTGGCATCTCAAGACCGTGCTCAGTGAGGCACTCGACTCGGAGTTCTCGGTCGGCGAGATCCTGCCCAACGAGCGCGACCTCGCGGCCCGCTTCGGCGTGGCCCGTGCCACCCTCCGTCAGGCCCTCGAACAGCTCGAACTGGAAGGCCGTCTGCAGCGCCGCCGTGGCGTCGGTACGACGGTCGCGCCGCCGCGCATGGGCGTGGCCGTGGGCACCGACCAGGATGTCTGGCCGGGCGCCCCCGACGACGCCTGGCAGTCCGTGGACTGCACCCTCGCGGCGCCGCCCGCCGCCGTCGCGACTGCCCTGGAGACGGGCGCGGACGAGCCCGTGCACATCGTGCGCCGCTCCCGCGTCTCCCACGGCCAGCCCGTCGCCGCCGAGCTGCTCTACATCCCGGCGTCCTCGGTCCCGGACCTGACGGCGATCGACGCGCCGTCCGGGGCGGCACGCGCGCGTGCGGTGCTGCGCGAGCTGCAGCGCCTGGAGCTGGAGGGCCAGGACCGTGCGGTGGAGCTCGGCTCGGCCCGCGCGGACGACGCCAAGGAACTCGACCGGCTCCCCGGTGCCCCGGTCCTCGTGGTCACCACCCGCTTCCTCGCCGAAGGCCGCACCGCCGCGCTGTCCGTCGCCACCTACCGGGCGGACACCTGCCGGCTGACCTTCGGCGACACCGGCGGCGTCGAGATCCACCACGGACCCGAGCGCCAAGCCTCGTAGTCAACGTCCCGTAGCCGCTGCCTCGCAGCCAGTGCCTCGTAGCCACCGCCCGGGAGCCACCGCCCCGGCCGGCCCGCGCCCCGGAACTTCTCCGGGGCGCGACGCGTTTGCGAGGACACCGCTCAGCGGCGTGCGGTGACCGTCCCGTCCACCGCGAACAGCTGCTCCTCCACATGGTCCAGGGCGAGCCGCAGCGCCCCCGTCGGCACCGCCGCCTCGCCGAGGAGGGAGAGGGCCACTTTCGGCGGACGCAGACAGTAGCGGGCGAGTTCGCGGCGCAGCGGCTCCAGGACGCCGTCGAGGCCTGCCGCCCAGCCGCCGATCACCACCAGTTCCGGGTCCAGCGCCAGGACGAGCGCGGCCACGTCGTGCACCAGCCGCTGGATGAACCGGTCGACGGCGGCCCGCGCTCGCGCATCCCCCTTCCGGGCGAGCGCGAACACCTCGGCGACCGCCTGCTCGTCCAGCGGATGCAGCGGCTCGTCGGTGGTGGACAGCAGCGTCTCCGGGGTCACCTCCCGGCCCAGCAGATGCAGCGCGCCGATCTCCCCGGCCGCCCCGCCGTACCCCCGGTGCAGCCGCCCGCCGATCAGCGAACCGGCCCCCGGGCTCAGCCCGGCCAGCACCATCACCACGTCGTCGGACTCGGTGGCGGCGCCCTTCCAGTGCTCGGCCACCGCCGCCGCGTTGGCGTCGTTCTCCACCAGCACCGGGCACTTGAAGGACCGGCTCAGCCGCTCGCCGAGGCGCAGCCCCGTCCACTGGGGCAGCGCGGTGCCCAGCCGTACCGTGCCGTCCGCCTCGACGATGCCCGGCGTACCGACCCCGACGGCCCGCAGCGAACTGCGCGGCACCCCGGCCCGGCGCAGCAGTTCGGCGACCGCGGTACGCAGCCGCTCCAGCCGCTCGTCCGCGTCGGCCGTCTCGTCCACGTCCTTGGTCTGTGCCCCCAGCACCCGCCCGTCCAGGTCGGCCAGGAGTGCGGCCACCCGGTGCGCGCCTATCTCCAGGCCCAGCAGATGTCCGGCTTCGGCCCGGAACCGGTACCGTCGCGCGGGCCGCCCCTGCCGCCGGGTGGCGCCTTCCTCGACAGCCTTCTCGACGACCAGACCGCCCTCGATGAGCCCTTCGACGACCCCCTCGACGGTCGGCCTGGACAGTCCGGTCACCCGGGTGATCTCGGTGAGCGTCGCGCAGTCCGTGGCACGCAGCGCGTGCAGCACCACCGCGGAATTGATCCTTCGCAGCAGAGACGGATCACCGCCGGTCAGCCCCGCCAACGTCCGTCCTCCCAGCTCGCCCTGCGTGTTGGCCGGATCGTACTTCGGTACCGACGACCCCGGCGAGTGTCCGGAGCCCCCGATCTGACGGAGATCCGCGCTCAGCGGGGTGCGACGAAGCCCGACTCGTACGCCGCGATCACCGCCTGGGTGCGGTCCCGCGCCCCGAGCTTCGCCAGCACGGCCCCCACATGGGACTTCACGGTCTCGGTGCCGATGACCAGCTCCCCGGCGATCTCGGCGTTGGACAGCCCCTGTGCCATGAGCCGCAGCACCTCGGCCTCCCGCTCGGTCAGCCGTGCCCCCGCCAGCGCGTCCCCGCGCTCCCCGTACCGGGCCGCGAGCTGCCGTACCGACGCGGGGAACAGCAGCGACTCACCCTCGGCGACCAGCCGTACGGCGTGCACGATCTCGGCCGGGCGGGCCCGCTTCAGCAGAAACCCGTCGGCACCCGCGCGCAGCGCCTCGTACACGTACTCGTCGTCCTCGAACGTCGTCACCACGAGGATCTTGGGCGGCTCCGCCACCGTGCGCAGCACCGCGCGCGTGGCCGCGATCCCGTCCAGCAGCGGCATCCGTACGTCCATGGCGACCACGTCCGGCCGCAACTGCCGCACCAGTGGGATCACCGCCGCCCCGTCCGCCGCCTCACCGACCACCTCGATGTCGGGCTGCGCCTCCAACACGGCACGCAGACCCGCGCGTACGAGCGGTTCGTCATCGACGAGGAGCACGGTCACCGGCATCCGGCCAGCGTAGATCAGCCCATCGGCAGCTCGGCGTGCACCTGCCAGTCGCCCTCGTCGGGACCGGTCCGCGCGTGGCCCCCGAGCAGGGCGGCGCGCTCGCGTATCCCGCGCAGTCCGCTGCCCCGCCCGGGCCCGGGTACCGCCGTAGTGAGCGGATTGCGGACCTCCAGCACCAGGACCCCGTCGGCCACGGCCACCCGGACCCGCACCGGCACGGCCCCCGCATGCCGCAGCACATTGGTGAGCGCCTCCTGGAGGATCCGGTAGCCCTCCCGGGAGACCGGACCCGGCAGCGTCTCCAGCGCACCGGCGACCTCCGCGTCGACCTTCGCGCCCGAGGCCCGCGCGGACTCCAGGAGCCGGTCGGCGTCGGCCAGCGTGGGCCGCCCGCTCACCGGCTGCCGCGACTCACGCAGCACGCCGAGCACCCGTTCCAGATCCTCCAGCGCGCTGCGGCCGGTCTCCTCGATGGCGGCGAGCGCCCGGTCGGTGAAGTCGGGATCCCCCGCCGCCCGGGCCGCCCCGGCCTGTACGACCGCCACTGTCAGGGCGTGTCCGATGGAGTCGTGCAACTCGCGCGCGATGCGCGTGCGTTCCAGCAGTTGCTCGGTGCGCTCCTCCAAGGCCGCGAGCCGCTCCGCCGCGGACGGGCCGAGCAGCCGCCGGGCCAGCGCGGTGATCAGCTCCCCGAACCCGACGACGGCCCCGTACAAGGCGATCAGCGGGAGCGGCACCAGCAGGGCGTACGCCCAGTGCGGACGCAGGGTGTCGAGGAGCGGAATGCCGCCGGGCTCCTGCCCCGCCGCGAGCCTGGCGAGGTCGAACGCGATGGCCGGCAGCCACACCGAAGCCAGCGCGCCCGCAGAGCCGAGGACCATCCGCGCCTCCAGCCACAGCACGGTGCGGCTCCGGTCCCGCCAGGTCGCCGACGGCGTCTCCGAGATCTCCGAGCCCTCCTCACCGGGCGTGAGCAGCAGCCGGGCCTGCACGCCCTCGCCCCGGCGCACGGCGGGGATCAGCCCGACCGGAACCAGCACCAGCGCGGGCACCCAGGGCGTCGACGGGTCGACGAAGAGCCACAGGCCGACGACGAGCAGCGGCACCCACAGATGCAGCAGGCGGGTGTACGTCGTCCCCCGCAGCAGCGGGCGCAGAAATCGGGCCATGCGGACAGCCTGACAGGCCCCGCCGACAACGCGCCTCCCCCGAGCGGGGGAGAGGATCTCCACCCGCGGGGGAGGCCCCAACCCCTCTGGCCAGCCACGCTGTTGGCCATGACCAGCATCGACGTGCACGACCTCACCAAGGAGTACGGCGGCCGCCGGGCCGTGGACCGCCTCACCTTCACCGTCCGCCCCGGCCGGGTCACCGGCTTCCTCGGACCCAACGGCGCAGGCAAGTCCACCACCCTGCGGCTCGTCCTCGGCCTTGACCACCCCACCTCCGGAACCGCCACGGTCGGCGGCCGGCCCTACTCCGAACTCCATGAGCCCCTGCGCCGGGTGGGCGCACTCCTCGACGCCGACGCCGCGCACGGCTCCCGCACCGGACACGACCACCTGCGCGCCCTCGCCGCGAGCAACCGCATCCCGGTCCGCCGGGTCGACGAGGTGCTGGAGGAGACGGGACTCGCCCCGGCCGCCCGCCGCCGGGTCAGGACGTACTCCCTGGGCATGCGCCAGCGGCTCGGGATCGCCGCCGCCCTGCTCGGCGATCCCGAGGTGGTCCTGCTGGACGAGCCCTCCAACGGCCTCGACCCCGAAGGGATCGTCTGGATCCGCCGGTTGCTGCGCCGGCTGGCGGCACAGGGGCGCACGGTGCTGGTCTCCAGCCACCTGATGAACGAGACGGCGTCCTTCGCGGACCACCTAGTCGTCCTCGGCCGCGGCCGGCTCCTGGCCGACACCCCGGTCCGGGACTTCATCCACGCGCGCGTGCGGCCCGGGACGAGGATCCGCACCAGTGACGACGAACGCCTCGGCGGACTGCTCGCCCGGCACGGATACGCGGCGGACCGCGGCGCGGACGGCACCTGGACCGTGCGGCACGCGCGCGTGGAGGACCTCGGCCGCCTGCTGGCCGACGCTGCCGTACCCGTCCTCGAACTCGCCCAGGAGGAGGCCACCTTGGAGCAGGCCTACCTCGATCTGACGTCGGCGGAAGCCGAGTTCACCGCACACCACCAGGAGGCCTGACCATGCCCTTCCGGCCCGTACTGCACGCCGAGTGGATCAAGATCCGTACGCTCCGCTCGCTCCTGGGCACCCTGTCCGCGGTCCTGCTCGCCACCGTCGCGTTCTCCGGGCTCGCGGCGACCGGGTCCGACCGCACCGACCCGCTCTTCTCCGTGTTCCTCGGCGTGTCCTTCGGGCAGATCGCGGCGGTCGCCTTCGGCGCGACGGCCGTCTCGTCCGAGTTCCGGGGCGGTGCGCTGCGGCTGGCCCTGTCCGCGGTGCCGGACCGGCGCCGGTGGTTCGCGGCGAAGGCCACGGCGATCGCGCTGCCGGTGTTCGCCGTCGGGCTGGTCACCGGTCTGGTCACTCTCGTGCTGGGCAGGCTCCTGCTCGGGGCGGACGGGCCGACCTGGGCGCAAGGAATGCG
Organism: Streptomyces sp. NPDC101234; assembly: GCF_044767525.1. Taxonomy (NCBI): domain Bacteria; kingdom Bacillati; phylum Actinomycetota; class Actinomycetes; order Kitasatosporales; family Streptomycetaceae; genus Streptomyces; species Streptomyces sp. NPDC101234. The sequence continues at coordinate 183,566 of NZ_JBIWOA010000021.1, forward strand.
CGGGGCACTGGGCTGCGGGGTCTATCTGACCCTGATGGCCCTGCTCGCGGCGGGACTCGCGGCCGTGCTGCGCAGCGGCACCGCGACGCTGGGCGTCCTGATCCCGTTCCTGCTGACCGTGTCGTTCGTGATCGGCGACATGTCCGGTTCCGTGGCGGACGTTCTGCCGGACAGGGCCGGGCAGGTGGTGCTCCACACGTCGTGGGACGGCCCGTTGGGACCGTGGAGCGGGCTTGCGGTGACCGCGGTGTGGGCGGCGGCCGCGCTGCTCGCCGGCGCCCGGAGCCTGCACCGACGGGACGCCTGACAACCGGCCGATTGTCAGTGGTACCCGCTTTACTGGATCACATGGACATCGCGAAGCATCTCGCCGTGATCGACGAGCTGTGCGCCCGGGAGTTCCCGACGGAGCACGGCAGGGTCGACGCCGGCACGGGCGGACCGGGGTATTTCATAGCCGAGTTAGCGACGAGCGGCGACTTCTACGAGGCCGACCTGGGCGAGTTGGAGGAGACGGAGGCGCAGTTCGACGCCGACCGGGACGCGTTGGGGGAGCGGCTCGGCGAGCGCTGGGCGCCGGTCGGCCCGATCAGCCTGTTCAGCGCCTTCCAGCGGAGCGAGGAGGGAGAGGCGATATCCGAGCCGTGGCGCACGCTCGCCTCCCATGTGCCCGACCTGCAGCTGTGGAAGTCGACGCAGACCGGCCGCTGGCTCGCCCTCGGCGTCTCCCAGTGGGACAGGGATCTGCCCTTCCAACTCCTCGCCGTGGTCACCGACGTGGACCTGCCCTGACCGGCTAGCCCGCCGCCGCCTCCCGCAACCGCCCGAACTCCTCCGCCATCGTCGCCGCAGTCCAGTGCGCGTTCAGCCCGCTGGGGTTCGGCAGCACCCACACCCGCGTGTCCCCGATGGTCCGCTCCTGCGGCCCCACCTGGGCCCTGCGGTCGGCGAAGGCGGCCCGGTAGGCCGTGACGCCCACCACCGCCAGCCACCTCGGCCGCACCCGCGCCACCTTCGCCGTCAGCAGCCGCCCGCCCTCGGTGTACTCCGCGGCCGTCAGCTCGTCGGCCCGTGCGGTCGCCCGTGCCACCACGTTCGTGATGCCGAGCCCGTACGACAGCAACTCGCCCTGTTCCGAGGGCTTCAGCAGCCTCGGGGTGAAGCCGGACAGCTGCAGCACCGGCCAGAAGCGGTTGCCCGGCCGGGCGAAATGGTGGCCCGTCGCCGCCGTCATCAGACCGGGGTTGATCCCGCAGAACAGGACGTGCAGGCCGTCCGCGATCACGTCCGGTACGAGACGGTCGCGGGCGGCCTCCAGGTCCGCCGCCGTGAACCGGGTCAGAGGATCGCTCCGGGCGTGTAGCCGGCGGCCTCCGGGTGCTGCTTCGCGATCTCCTCGATCCGGCCGACGACGACACCGACCTGGGCGGCCGCCGCGCCGGTGAAGGACAGCTTGTCGGCCATCAGGGCGGCCAGCTGCTCGCGGTCGAGCGGCAGCCGCTCGTCGGCGGCGAGCTTGTCGAGCAGGTCGTTGCGCTCGGCGCCCTGCTCGCGCATCGCGAGCGCGGTGGCGACGGCGTTCTCCTTGATCGCCTCGTGCGCGACCTCGCGGCCGACGCCCGCCCGCACCGCGCCCATCAGCACCTTGGTGGTGGCGAGGAAGGGGAGGTAGCGGTCCAGCTCACGGGCGATGACGGCGGGGAACGCGCCGAACTCGTCGAGGACGGTCAGGAACGTCTCCAGCAGACCGTCGAGCGCGAAGAACGCGTCCGGCAGAGCCACCCGGCGCACCACCGAGCACGACACGTCGCCCTCGTTCCACTGGTCGCCCGCCAGCTCGCCGGTCATCGAGGCGTAGCCGCGCAGGATGACCATGAGGCCGTTGACGCGCTCGCAGGACCGCGTGTTCATCTTGTGCGGCATCGCCGAGGAACCGACCTGGCCCGGCTTGAAGCCCTCCGTGACCAGCTCGTGCCCGGCCATCAGCCGGATCGTCTTGGCCAGCGAGGACGGGGCCGCCGCCAGCTGCACCAGCGCGGTCACGACCTCGTAGTCCAGCGAGCGCGGGTAGACCTGGCCGACCGAGGTGAACGCCTGCGAGAAACCGAGGTGCCCGGCGATCCGGTCCTCCAGCTCGGCGAGTTTCGCCGCGTCCCCGCCCAGCAGGTCCAGCATGTCCTGGGCGGTACCGACCGGGCCCTTGATGCCGCGCAGCGGGTAGCGGCCGAGCAGCTCCTCCACGCGGCCGTGGGCCACGAGCAGCTCGTCGGCGGCGGTCGCGAAGCGCTTGCCGAGGGTGGTGGCCTGCGCGGCCACGTTGTGCGAGCGGCCGGCCATGACCAGCTCGGCGTACTCGCCGGCCAGCTTGCCGAGACGGGCGAGGACGGCCACCGTGCGGTCGCGCATCAGCTCCAGCGACAGCCGGATCTGCAGCTGCTCGACGTTCTCCGTCAGATCGCGGGAGGTCATGCCCTTGTGCACGTGCTCGTGCCCGGCGAGGTCGTTGAACTCCTCGATCCGCGCCTTCACGTCGTGCCGCGTGACCTTCTCACGCTCGGCGATCGAGGCCAGGTCGACGGTGTCGAGGACCCGCTCGTAGTCGGCGATCGCCGCGTCCGGCACCTCGATCCCGAGGTCCTTCTGGGCCCGCAGCACGGCGAGCCAGAGCTGCCGCTCCAGCTTCACCTTCTGCTCGGGCGACCAGAGCGTGGCGAGCTCGGCGGAGGCGTAGCGTCCGGCGAGGACGTTCGGGATGCGGGGTTTGGCGGGCGCGGCTGAAGTCACGTGTACGGATTCTACTGGCGATTCGTGCAGGCCAGCGCCGCAGGCCTGCTCGTGCGAACCTACGAGAGCGGCGTCACGGCTGTGGCAGGTCGGCCAGGGACGCCAGTACGTCCGCGTGGCAGAGCTCCGGCGCACACCAGCACGCCAGTCTCTTCCCACGCAGTTCGGACACCAGTTCCAGCAGCTCGGGCCGCTCCAGCAGGTACGCCCGGTACATCGCCATCACCTCGGCGCGGGTGCCGTCCCGCCGCTTCTTCGGTGTGTCGTAGGCGAAGGGGTTGGAGAGCGGGTGGCGGGGCAGATCCCAGCCGCCCAGGGTCCAGCGGCGGCCCACGTAGACGACGTCCGCGGGGGCGTGCTCCAGCCGGGGGCCGAACTCGTGGATCCGGCCCCTCACATTGATCACCCGCGTACGCACAGGAACGACGCTACGCCTCGTACGGCAGCAGCTCCGGCCGTTTGGGCGCGCGCCCGTCGCCCGAGGAGCGGCCGGTCAGACGGCGGCCTATCCACGGCAGCAGGTGCTGCTTGGTGAAGCGGACGTCCTCGATCCGGCGCGCCGGCCAACCGGGCGGCGGTGTGGCCGGCAGGGGCGTGCGCCACTCGGTGTCCTCGGGCTCGTAGCCGAGGGTCTGCCAGACCGCCTCGGCGACCCGGCGGTGCCCCTCGGCCGTCAGGTGCAGCCGGTCCACGTCCCACATCCGGGGGTCGGCCAGCGAGGGGGCCCCGTACAGGTCGACGACGAGGGCGCCGTGGCGTTCGGCCAGCGCGTCGACGATGCCGAACAGTTCCTCCATGCGCGGCCGGAACCGGTCGAGCACCGGGCCCTGGCGGCCGGGACTGCGCATCAGCACGAGCTGTTCGCAGGCCGGGGCCAGCCGTTCCACCGCCTCGGTGAGCAGATCCCGTACCTGGCCCATGTCGCACTTGGGCCGCAGGGTGTCGTTGAGGCCGCCGACCAGCGTGATCACGTCGGGCCGCATGGCGACCGCCACGTCCACCTGCTCCTCGACGATCTGCCCGATCAGCTTGCCGCGCACCGCGAGGTTCGCGTAGCGGAAACCGGGCGAGCCGGCGGCCATCCGTCCGGCGAGGACGTCGGCCCAGCCGCGGTAGGAGCCGTCGGGCTTCAGGTCCGACATGCCCTCGGTGAAGGAGTCGCCGATCGCGACCAGGCTGGAGTGTGCGGGAAGCACTGGGTTCTTCTGCATGGCGACAGAAATGGTATCCCGGGGCGCATACCCCCCGGTCGGTCGCTCCCCGGGGGCCTGGGCACGCGGCCGGAACGGCTCCCCGGGGGCCCGGGTATGCGGCCGGAACAGCTCCCCGGGGAGCTGAGTATGCGGCCGGAACAGCGCCCCCGGGGCCTGGGCATGCTGCCCGCACCGCCCCCGGGGCCCTAGGCGTGCTGCCCGAACAGCTCTCGCAGTACGTCCTCCATCGTCACCAGACCCGCCAGCCGCCCGTCGTCGCCGAGGACGCCCGCCAGGTGGGTGCGGCTGCCGCGCATCGCGGTGAGCACGTCGTCCAGCGGGGCGTCCTCCCGTACCCGCGCGATGGGCCGCATGTCCCGCAGCCGGAACGCCTCGTCCCGGGGCGAGGCGTCCAGCGCGTCCTTGACGTGCAGATAGCCGACGATCCGCCGCCCCTCGTCGACCACCGGGAAGCGGGAGAAGCCCGACTCCGCCGACAGCCGCTCCAGCTCCTCCGGGGTGACGCCCACGCGCGCGTAGACGACACGTTCCAGCGGTACGACCACGTCCCACACCGGCCGGCGGCCCAGCTCCAGGGCGTCGTGCAGCCGCTCCTGCGCCCGGTCGTCGATCAGACCCGCCTCGCCGGCGTCCTTGACGATCTCGGCGAGCTCGGTGTCCGTGAATGTCGCGGCGACCTCGTCCCTGGTCTCCACCCTGAGAAGCCTGAGCAGGGTGTTGGCGAAGGCGTTGACGGTGAAGATCACCGGGCGCAGCGCCCGGGACAGCGCCACCAGGGGCGGTCCGAGGAGCAGCGCGCTGCGCACCGGCTCGGCCAGTGCCACGTTCTTCGGCACCATCTCGCCGAGGAGCATGTGCAGATACGTCGCCAGCGTGAGCGCGATCACGAAGGACACTGCGTGGCCCGCGCTCTCGGGCACGCCGATCGCGTGGAACACCGGCTCCAGCAGATGCGCGATCGCCGGCTCCGCCACCACACCCAGAACCAGCGTGCACAGCGTGATGCCGAGCTGGGCGGCGGCCAGCAGCGCGGACACGTGCTCCAGCCCCCACAGCACGCTCCTGGCCCGACGGTCGCCCGCCTCGGCATGTGGCTCGATCTGCGAGCGGCGTACGGAGATCAGCGCGAACTCGCCGCCCACGAAGAACGCGTTGACGACCAGCGTCGCGAGACCGATCAGCAGCTGTACCGCGGTCATCGCTCCCCCTCCCGATCCTGCCCGTCGGCGAGCGGCGCGTGCAGCAGCACCCGCGACGCCCGCCGCCCGGACGCGTCCACCACGTCCAGCCGCCATCCGGCGACCTCCACGCCGTCCCCGACCTCGGGTATCCGGCCCAGCTCGGTCGCGACCAGCCCGGCCAGCGTCTCGTACGGACCCTCGGGCACCCGCAGGCCCACCCGTGCCAGCTGGTCCATGCGGGCCGCGCCGTCCGCCGAGTAGAGCGCACGGCCCTGCTCGTCGGCGCCGGCAGGAGCGAGGTCGGGCGTCTCGTGCGGATCGTGCTCGTCGCGGACCTCGCCGACGACCTCCTCGACGATGTCCTCCAGGGTGGCGACCCCGGCCGTACCGCCGTACTCGTCGATGACGACGGCCATGGTGCGCCGGCCGCCGAGCCGGTCCAGGAGGCGGTCGACGGTGAGGGACTCGGGGACCAGCAGCGGTTCCCGCATCAGCTGGGCGACCGAGGTGTGGGCCCGGTCCTCGGCCGGCATGGCCACGATGTCCTTGATGTGGACGGTGCCGACGACCGCGTCGAGGCTGTCCCGGTAGACCGGGAAGCGCGACAGCCCGGTGGCGCGGGTCGCGTTCGCCACGTCCTCGCAGGTCGCCCGGAGCTCCAGGGCGACGACCTGGACTCGTGGGGTCATCACGTTCTCGGCGGTGAGGCCGGCGAGGTTCAGCGTGCGCACGAACAGCTCGGCGGTGTCCGCCTCCAGCGCGCCCTGCTTGGCGGAGTGCCGGGCCAGCGCGGCCAGCTCCTGGGGCCCGCGCGCGGAGGCGAGCTCCTCGGCGGGCTCCAGGCCGAACCGCCGTACCACCCGGTTCGCGGTGTTGTTCAGATGCGTGATGAAGGGCCGGAAGGCCGCGCTGAACCAGCGCTGGGCGTTGCCCACCCGCTTGGCGACGGCCAGCGGCGAAGAGATCGCCCAGTTCTTGGGCACCAGCTCGCCGACGACCATCAGGAACACCGTGGACAGCGCGGTGCCGATCACCAGGCCCAGCGAGCTCGCCGCCGACGCCGAGACGCCCACCGCCTCCAACGGACCGGCCAGCAGCTTGGCGATCGAGGGTTCGGCGAGCATGCCGACCACCAGATTGGTGACCGTGATGCCGAGTTGCGCCCCGGACAGCTGGAACGTCAGGTTCCGCACGGCCTTGAGAGCACCCGCCGCCCCGCGCTCGCCGCGCTCCACGGCACGCTCCAGCTCACCGCGCCCGACCGTGGTCAGCGAGAACTCGGCCGCGACGAAGGCGCCGCAGGCGAGCGACAGCAGGATCGCCACCAGCAGCAGGAGCACTTCGGTCATCGGGTCACCTCCGTCCCATGATCGGACAGGGCGGACGGGACCGCGCGGTGTTGTCGGCGGAGTGGACCGGGAGGCTCGCCCATGGAAGGACGCTCACACACCTTTCATCGAGGAAGTCATCGGAACGCAGAAGACTCCTCAATGGTAAAGGATCGGCAAAGCTCCCCGGTCGGTGCCCTCAGTCGGTGGCCGTCACCAGCGGTTTCACCCATCGCCGCCACTTCTCCTCCGGCTCGTACCCCGCCGCCCGCCACGCATGGTGCGCGGTCTCGTTGCGCACCAGCACCATGGCGTCCCCGCGCCGCCCGCCCAGCTGTACGAACCGCTCCTCGGCGGCCGCCAGCAGCGCCGAACCGATGCCCCGGCGGCGTCGCTCCGGATGCACCGCCAGCCGGTACAGATGGCAGCGCCAGCCGTCGAAGCCCGCGATCACCGTGCCCACCAGCTCCCCGTCCAGCTCGGCGAGGAGCAGCGCCCCGGGGTCCCGGGCGACCAGGCGGTCCACCCCGCCCCGGTCGTCGCTGATGCTGGTGCCCTCGGCCGCAGTCCTCCAGAAGGCGAGCGCGGCGTCGATGTCGTCGGGCTCTGCGGCCCGGATACGAAGATCGGTCATGCCGCGATCCCAGCACGGCCGACTGTGCGGATCCGCCAATTCCACTATGCGGACAGGGCAGCGATCACCGGGGCCAGCGCCTCCATGGACGGCTCCAGGACGGTCAGATACGAGAACCCGTAGCGCTCGCACAGCCCACGGACCCGTGCGACGACCTCCTCCAGCGTGCCGACCAGAACGACGGGCAGAGCGAGGGCCTGCTCCAGCGTGAGCTGGGGCTGCCGCTCCAGCATCGGTGCCAGCACCGCTCCGGGGTCGTCGGTGACCGCCACCAACTGGATCAACAGGTTGCGTTCGGCGGGTTGCGCGCGGTCGGCCGCGAACTCCCCGTAGCGGCGGACGCGTTCGTCGAGCTCCGCCGCGGAGACCGGCTCCAGGCGGCCTACCGTGCTGCCCGGCACCAGGCGCGCACCCGTGAACGCCGCGATGTCCGCGTGCTCGGCGGTCAGCCGCAGCATCCGGTCGCCGTTGCCGCCGATCAGCAACGGCACCTCGCACCCCTCCGACTTCAGCAACTCCTCGACCGTGTACCACAGATGGTCCACCCGCTCGCGAGGCGAGCCGAACGGCAGCCCGGCCCGGTCGTGTTCCGCCTGTACGTAGCCGGTGCCGAGACCGAGTTCGAGCCGGCCGCCGGTCAGCGCGTCGGTCGTCGCCACCTCGCGGGCCAGCAACACCGGGTTCCAGAAACCGGCGTTGAGCACGAACGTGCCCAGGCGGGCCCGCTCGGTCGCCTCCGCCGCCGCGACCAGCGCCGGGAAGGGCGCGGGCATCCCGAGATGGTCGGGGACGAGGATCACGTCGTACCCGAGTTCCTCGGCGCGCCGGCACTTCGCGCGCCATTCGCCGGCCGACGCGGGCGTGAGCAGGTTGACCCCGAAACGGAACGGACGCGGCATGAACTCTCCTCGGCTACACGTGACTTGATTCGTCCGTGGGGATTCCGTTACTCGTGCGCGATGGCCGCCAACACGTTCATGCGCGATGCACGCAACGCCGGCAGCAGCGCGGCCACGATGCCGACGACCGCCGAGCCGATCACGACCGCGACGATCGTGCCCCACGGGACGGCGAGGGCCTTCATTCCCTGGAGCGCGAGGACCTGCTGTGTGCACACGCCCCACACCAGGCCGAGCGCGAGCCCCAGCACCGCCCCGAACACCGCGATCACCACCGACTCCAGCCGGATCATCCGGCGCAACTGCCGCCGGGCCAGCCCGATCGCGCGCAGCAGTCCGATCTCGCGGGTGCGCTCCACGACCGACAGGGCGAGGGTGTTGACCACACCGAGCACCGCGATCACGATCGCCAGGCCGAGCAGCGCGTAGACCAGGTAGAGCAGCACGGCGATCTGGTCGTGGACCAGCTTCTTGTAGTCGGCCTCGTCACGCACCTGAACCTGCGGGAACGGGGCGAGGGTCCGGTCGAGGTCCTTGCGGAGCCGGTCCGGGCTCGTGCCCGAGGCCCGGTTGACGTACAGCGAGGAGTCCTGGCCGTTCGGCACGTACTTCTCCACGGTGGCGATGCCGAAGAACAGCCCGCCCTGGGTGCCGAACCCGCTGCCGCTGTCCTGGTCGGTGAGGGCGCCCACCTTCATCTCGGCGCTCTTCCCGCCCGGGAACTCGACCGCGAGCACACTGCCGAGCCGCACCTTGTGGTCCTCGGCAAAGTTGACGTCCATGCCGAGACTGCCGTCGGCCAGCGCCGCCGCGGTGTCGCCGCCCTTGTAGGCGACATGAGCGACGGCGTCGACCTGCGGGTCGTACCCGGCGGCGGTCGTGGTGACCCGCTTCCCGTCCGGCAGCCGTACCGCCACGGGCGTGAACCGCTGCCGTACCACCAGACCCACCCCGTCGGTGGCGCGCACCTTGTCGGTGATCTCGTGGGTGAACGGCAGGAAGTTGCCGTTCTGGATCACGAAGTCGGCGCCGAGCGTCCTGTCGATCTGCTGGTCGAAGGACTTGGACATGGAGGCGCTGGCCACCGACATCCCGCCGACCAGGGCGAGTCCCACCATGAGCGCGGCGGCGGTGGCACCGGTACGGCGCGGGTTGCGCAGCGCGTTGCGCTGGCTCATCCGGCCGACCGAGCCGAAGAGGGCGGGGAAGGCCGCGCCCAGGACCCGGATCACGGGGCGGACCAGCAGCGGGCCCGCGATGACCGTCGCGATCAGGGTGAAGACGACTCCGACGCCCAGCAGCGAGGCGGCGGAGGCCGTCTTCGTGGCCGTCGCGCAGCCCGCCAGGGCCGCCGCGCCGATCGCGCCGACGGCCGTGCCCACGATCGCCCGAGTCCTCAGCGGTTTGCCCACCCCGGCGATCTCGGCGTCCGCGAGTGCCGCCATCGGCGACACCGTGGCCGCGCGCCGGGCCGGCAGATAGGCGGCGACGAAGGTGACGCCGACGCCCACGACGTACGCGGCGACGGGCGTGCCCCAGCCGAGGACCATCTCGGTGGCCTTCAGGTTCATCCCGAACGCGGTCATCAGCTTGATCAGCCCGAGGGCCAGCCCGATCCCGGCACCCAGACCCAGCGTCGAGCCGACCAGGCCGAGCAGCACCGCCTCGGTGAGCACGGACCGCCGCACCTGCCGCCGGTCGGCGCCCAGGGCGCGCAACAGGCCCAGTTCGCGGGTGCGTTGGGCGATGAGCATGGAGAAGGTGTTGACGATCAGGAAGACGCCCACGAGCGTGGCGATGCCCGCGAATCCCAGCATCACGTACTTGATGACGTCCAGGAAGCCGCCGAGGTCGGCCGCCGAGGACTTCGCCTGTTCGTCGGCGGTCTTCAGGTCGTAGGTCCCGGTACCGATCGCCTCGCCGATACGGTGCTTGAGCTCGGCGTCGGTCACGCCCTTCGCCGCGTCCACCGAGATGCTGGTGGCCCGGCCGGGGGAGCCCAGCAGTTCCTTCGCGGCGACCGACGGGTCGAGGAAGACCAGGGCCGCACCGGGGTTGGTGGTGGTGAAGGTGGCGATGCCGACGATCTCCACCTCGAAGGTGCCGGGCTGGGCCTGCACGGTCAGCGTGTCGCCGATCCGGACATGCTTCTTGTCGGCGGTGTCCGCGTCGAGGAGCGCCTGCCCGACGCCCTGCGGGGCGTGCCCCGAGGTGAGCTTCACGGGGCTGCGGTGGGTGAGGTACCAGTCCGTGGCGATGGTCGGGGCGCCGGTGGTCGGGCCGACGGACTTGTTGTGGCTGTCGACCACCACGATGTTCTGCACGGAGACGTCCGCGTGGGTGTCCGCGACCCCGTCGACCTTCGCCACCCGGCCCGCCAGCGCGGCCGGCACGGTCTGGACGGCGCCGGTCGGCACCGACGACTTGAGGTCCACCTTCGGCTCCACGGTCACATCGGCGGAGGTGGAGGCGAACAGCCGGTCGAAGGTACGGGTGACGGTGTCGGAGAAGATCAGGCTGCCCGCGACGAACGCCACGGACAGGACGATGGCCAGCGCGGACAGCATCAGCCGTCCCTTGTGGGCCAGGAAGCTCCGCAGGGTCGCCTTCAGCACCGGCTCTCAGCCTTCCTCGGGGCCCGCGGACCCGCGTCCCACGTCGAACCGCTTCATCCGTTCCAGCACGGCGTCCGCGGTCGGATCCTCCATCCGGTCCACGATCCGGCCGTCCGCGAGGAAGAGCACCAGGTCGGAGTGGGCGGCGGCGCCCGGGTCGTGGGTCACCATCACGACCGTCTGGCCTAGCTGGTCGACCGCGTCCCGCAGGAAGCCCAGCACCTCCAGGCCGGCCCGGGAGTCCAGGTTGCCGGTCGGCTCGTCGGCGAAGATCAGCTCGGGGCGGGAGGCCAGCGCCCGTGCGCAGGCCACGCGCTGCTGCTGGCCGCCGGAGAGCTGGGCCGGCCGGTGCTTGAGCCGGTCCCGCAGCCCCAGGGTGTCGATGACCTGGTCCAGCCACTTCCCGTCGGGCTTCTTGCCCGCGATGTCCATGGGCAGGGTGATGTTCTCGGCCGCGTTCAGGGTCGGGATCAGGTTGAACGACTGGAACATGAACCCGATCCGGTCCCGGCGCAGCCGCGTCAGCTCGCGGTCCTTCAACCCCGTTATCTCGGTGTCGCCGAGCCAGACCGCACCGGCCGACACCGTGTCCAGTCCCGCCAGACAGTGCATCAACGTGGACTTGCCGGAACCGGACGGGCCCATGACCGCGGTGAAGCGGCCGCGCGCGATGTCCACGTCCACCGAGTCGAGCGCCAGCACGGCCGTCTCGCCCGCTCCGTACGCCTTGGTCAGCCCGCGTGCGCGGGCCGCGGGCCCGTCGACGGCGGGTGCCTCCGCAGCTGCTGTGGACAAGACTGCCTCCCCGGTCGCGCGACCTCTTTGTCCGGGTCGAGCGTAGTGTGACCCGTCCCACAGGCGGTATCACTTTTCGATTCCGATGCGCGCTTGCCGCTGCTAGCGGTTCGGCGCTAGCGTCGTGGTATGGCCAAGACGCAGCTGAACGTGCGGGTGGACGAGGGCACCGCCAAGGTGGCCCGCGAACGCGCCCTCGCGCGCGGCATGAGCGTCAACCGCTACATAGAGGAACTGGTCATGCAGGACACGGGTGAGGCGGGCCGGACGTTCGTCGAGGCAGCCGCCGACTTCATGCAGCAGTACGAGTCCGTCTTCGCGGAGGAATTCGGCGAGACGCACGGTACCGACACGTCTGACAAGACCGAAGGCCGTCACTGATCCCTTGAGCGACCTGACCATCGACCTCGCCTGGCTCCTCATGCTCGCCGAACAGAAGACCCCGGGTGACCCGCAGGTCACCGACTGGGGCGCGCTGATCGCGGCCGTCGCCAGGCACCAGGCCGAGATATTCGACGTCCCCGTCTACGACACCCCGCAGGCCCGTGCCGCGGCTCTGCTCCAACTCCTCATCCATGTACCGGCGTTGGAGCGTTCGAACGCCCTGTTCGCGTCCTCCGTCGCCTATGCGTACCTGATCGCCAGCGGTCTGAAGGTCGCCACCTCGCCCGAGCAGGTCCGCGACCTTGCCCGGCTGGTGAAGAACGGCCAGGCGAGCGTGGCCGACATCGCCGAGGAACTGCGCAGCTGGAGCCTGTGAGCCGGACCCGGCGTGCCCGGGGAATCGGTGATCAGGACTCCGGAGGCCGGCGCGCGACGCCCAGCACACAGTACGAGGACGGCAGCCGCGGCCCGTTCTCCGGAACCAGCACCGGCCGGTAGGGACCGAGTTCGAAGCCGGCCGCGCGCAGCGCCTCGATCGGCGTCCGGGACAGATGACAGCCGCCGCTCAGCAGCGGCCACACCGTCCGGTCCAGGGTCCGCTGGGTGAGCCTCATCGCCGGGCCGCCGCCCGAGCCGTGCTCGAAGAACCGCAGCTCACCGCCCGGCCGCAGCACCCGCCGTGCCTCCGCGAGCGCCCGTGGCACATCCCGGACACCGCACAGCACCAGCGAGAGCACCGCCGCGTCGAAGGCCTCGCTCTTCACCGGCAGCGCCTCCGCCGCGCCCGGCATCACGTCCACCGGGACCTCGGCGCGGACGGCGGCATCCGCCGCCAACTGCCGCAGGGTGCGCTCCGGTTCGATCGCGACGACCTCCGCGACCGAACCGGGATACCGCGCGAAATTGAGCCCGTTGCCCGCGCCGATCTCGATGACACGCCCGGACAGCCCGGAGAGCAGCCGCTCCCGGATCGCGGCCATACCGAGTCTGGTCTCGGCGGTCACGCTGCAGCGGGCGTAGAAACGGGCGAACAGCGGGTGGTGGACGGGATCCCGCACCGGTTTCCCGGCGCCGGCGGACAACAGCCGCATGACGGACCTCCAGAACGGAAGCAGGTCTACGGTGATTGTCCCCCCTACGGGCCCGTCGCACCCCCCGCCGCGCCATCGGGCGGAGAACCGCCGCCCGACCGGGCGATGGAGTCGCTAGCCGATGAAGGCGTGCACCTGCTTGTACACGCTGTCGTCCTTGTTCATGTCGGTGTGCGAGATGCAGCCGACGTCGACGTTGGTCGCCCCGCTCAGCTCCGCCGAGGAGTTCGGGACGACCGCCGCGTCGCAGTCCGACCAGTACGCCGCGTAGGAGACGCTGCCGGGCGTCTCGTCACCGGAGTTCAGGGCGGTCAGGAACGAGCTGCCGGCCTCCATCTCCTTGCAGGACGTGTACAGCCACCCGCACAGCGAGGCGACGCTCGTCCCGTGGTTCACCCCGGCGACCGACACGAAGTGGTCGACGTACGACGTTCCGCCGAGGTTCTTGAGGTAGTAGCGGCTGTTGAGCGCACCCATGGAGTGGACCACCAGGTCGACCTTCGAGGCGCCGGTCTTGGAGAGGACGGACTGGATGTACGTCGACAGCGTCGAGGCGGTGGTGACGTTCGACTTCGTCCAGTCGTACGAGATCGCGTACAGCTCGGAGGACGAGTAGCCGTCCGCCTCGAAGTCCGCGATCCAGTCGTTCCAGGTGCTGGAGTCACTGCTCAGACCGTGCACGAACACGATCGGATCGTGGCTCGCCGCATGTGCGGGAACCGTGGCCAACGGGAGTGACAGAAGGAGCGAACCGGCAATCGCCGACAGAGCCGTTGCGATGCGACGCTTTGCGCGTTGCATGATGCCTCCTGAAACGGGTGGGGTTGTTCAGGAGTGTCAGGACGGGTCTACGCGCGCCGCATCGGCGAAGTCGCCAGTCTTTACGAGTCAACTAACCCGCCAGTAACGTCTTTGGTGTGGTGATACCGGTGAACCCCCCACCTCTCGACCGCACTTCGCCACCGCAGACCACCGACGCGGGGCCGTGCGCTGCTTCGACGCTCGCCGAGGGCGTCCGCGCCCGGGTGCTCCGTGTCGTATACGAGGACCCGCGCGCCGTGGCCGAACTCGTGCCGCGTCTCACCGAACGGCAGGCGACGGGCGTCGACCCGCTGCCCGTCGAACCCGCCGAACTGGCACCGCGGTTGCTCCAGGCCCTGCGCCGGGAGATCCGCGCCCTGCCCGACGACACCCGGCTGCTGCTGCTCCTCGCCGCCGCCGACCAGTACCCGGTCGCCACCCACGCCTTCCTGCGCGCGGTGACCGCCGCCCGGATCGACACCCGCCCGCTGGAGGCCGCCGAGACCGCCGGGGTCGCCCATGCCGGCGCCGGCGGGGTGTTCTTCCGGGACACCTGGACCCGGATCGCCGCCTACGGGACCGCCTCACCGGCCGACCGGCGCGCGGCCCACCAGCTGCTCGGCCGCGTACTGGGCGGCAAGGCCGAGACGACCCGTCGCTCCTGGCACCGGGGCGCCGCCGCGCTCGGTCCCAGCGCCCGGCTCGCCGCGGAGCTGCGCACCGCCGCCGACCGGGCCCGCGCCGAAGGGCGGCCCGCGCTGGCCCGCGCCCTCGCCGAGCGCGCCGCCGACCTCTGTCCGGATCCGGCCGAGGAGGCCCGGCTGCTGGCCCGCGCCGCGGCCGACGCCTGGCGCTCCGGAGAACCCGACCGGGCCAGACGCCTCGCCGCCCGTACGGACAGCTCCGCCTTGAACGGCGTGCTCGCCCTCAGAGCGGGCGACGCCTCCGAGGCTTTCGACGCGCTGCTCACCGCCGCAGCCCGGCAGGAACGTTCCGCCGACTCCGCGGAACTGCTCGCCCTCGCCACCGAGGCCGCCGTCTACACCGGCGACCTGAGACGCTGCCGCGAGGCCCAGGCCGCCGCCCAGCGGCTCGGCCTTCCCCAGTCCGGTGTCCTCGCGGGCCTCGCCGCCGCCGTCGACGGCCGCTACGAGGACGCCCGTCTTCTCCTCAAGGGCACCGCCGGCCGCTGCGGGCCCGGCGGCGAACCCGGACTGCTGATCCACTCCGGCATCGCCGCGCTGATGCTCGGCGACCACACCCGCACCGTCACCGCCACCCTCCGGGCCGCCGCCGCGGCCCGCGCCCACGGCAACCCGGCGACCGCCGCGCAGGCCATGGAGTTCCGCGCCTACGCCGACTTCTGGACCGGCCGCACCCGGGCCGCCGAGGCCGCCGTCCAGGAGGCCCTGCGCCAGGCCCAGGCCACCGGCCAGGACAACGGTGCCTGCCATCTCCAGGCCGCGCTCGCCATGTTCGCCGCCGTCACCGGCGACGAGGAGGCCTGCCGGGAGCGCGTGGCCGCCGTCCGCTCCCACGCACTCGCGCACGGACTCGGCCTGCCCGCCGCCCTCGCCCAGTGGGCCCTCGCCTTCCTCGACCTGACCCATGGCCGCTTCCCCGCGGCGGCGGCCCGGCTGCGCGCCCTCGCCGGGTTCGGCCCCGGACACGGCCACCGGGCCATCCGGCACCTGGCCACCCCGCACTACGTCGAGGCCGCGGTCCGCACCGGCGACACCCGGGTCGCCCGAGCCGCGCACGCCGACTACCACCACTGGGCCACCGCCGTCCGCAGCGCCGACGACCTCGCCCTCAGCGCCCGCTGCCGGGCCCTGCTCGCCCCCGGCGCCGAGGCGATCCCGCACTACCGCACCGCACTCGACCTGCACGCCCGTGGTACCCGCGACTTCGAACGCGCCCGCACCGAGCTGCTGTTCGCCGGCGCTCTGCGTCGGCTTCGGCAGCGCACCGAGGCCCGCGACCGGCTGCACAGCGCCCTGGAGGCCTTCGAGTTCTTCGGCGCCCCGCACTGCGCCGCCCAGGCCCGGGCCGAACTGCGCGCCCTGGGTACGCCGTCGACCCCGAGCTCTGGCGCCGACCCGGCGGCCGTCCTCACCGCCCAGCAGCTCATGGTCGCCCGGATGGCCGCCGACGGGGCTACCAACCGCGAGATCGCCGACCGGCTCAACCTCAGTCCGCGCACCATCGACCACCATCTGCGGGGGGTCTTCAGCCGGTTGGGGATCCGGTCCCGGATCGAACTGGTACGGCTGCTCGGCGAGTCGCCCTAGGGAGCAACTCCGCGATGCGGGCGGGCCGTGTCCGGTCGGGTGTGACTGGGTGGGGGCTGGTCGCGGGGGGGGGCCCCCCCCCCCCCCCGGGGCCGCCCCCCCCCCCCCCCCCGGGCGGGGGGGGCCCCCCCCCCCCCCCCCCCCCCCCCGGCCCCCCCCCCCGCCCCCCCCCCCCC